>JALYIA010000067.1 GCA_030776065.1 Acidobacteriota bacterium | reverse complement strand
ACATCGTGGACATCTTCGAAGCCGCAATCCAGGGCACAGCGGGCGGCCTGGATCTCCGTATGCTTCCCGGCGCCAGCGCCTGTGTGATCGCCGCCAGCGCGGGATACCCGGGCAGGTACACGGCGGGCCAGCCGATCGCCGGGCTCGAAGGCGTCGTCGAGGGCACGTCGCTCGCCGTCTTCCACTCGGGCACCGCCGAGCGCGGCAGCGAGTGTGTCACGGCGGGAGGACGCGTTCTTGGCGTCGCCGCCGCCGCCGCCGATCTGCGGACGGCGCTGGACGAGGCCTACGCTGCGCTTGCTGGCATCCACTTCGACGGAATGCTGTACCGCCGCGACATCGGCTGGCGGGCGCTGCGGCCCCAGCCATAGACTTCGCTCGAGGAGGTTCTTACATGCCGCAACCTGTACTCTCTGCCGAAGAGCTTCTTGCCTGGGTGGACCGCACCGCCTCCGGATGGCGCGAGCTGCTCACCCGGCACCCCGAGGTGCTCGAGCTTCCCTGCGATGTGAACGGCGTCTCAACTGCGGGCGGCCTGCTGCAGCACATCGTCGCGGCGCAGCTTCGTTACGCAGAGCGCCTCGGCCGTCTGCCGGTGACGGACTACAGCGAGATTCCGTTCGACTCCCCGGAGGCGATCGACAGCACGCACAGGAGGTCGGTCGAGATGCTCCGCCAGCAGCTTGCGGGGGAGATCGACTGGACCGAGCGGATGGAGTTCGACACGCGGTCCGGCACGGGCCGCTCCTCCCGACGCACCATTCTGTTTCACGCGCTGTTCCACTCCATCCGGCACTACGCGCAGCTGGCTACGCTTGTGCGACAGCACGGCATCCAGCCTCTGTGGCCCATGGACTACCTGTTCATGGACCTCGAAGAGGTGTAGGGCGGGGCGAGCTTCCGTTGGCCTCTTGGCCGTCGCCCGGATCGGCCTTGCAGCCGCGACGTCGGGCAGGGTGAATCCCTTCACGACGCGGCGCATCAGACGCTTGCAAGGGGGAGCCAACATGCTGACCGTCCGACCTGCCTCCGATCGCGGCCATTCCAGCCATGGCTGGCTGGACTCCCGTTTCTCGTTTTCGTTCGCCGATTACTTTGACCCGGCGCGTATGGGCTTTCGCGCACTGCGGGTGATCAACGAGGACCACGTCGCGCCAGGCATGGGATTCGGCAAGCACCCGCACCGCGACATGGAGATCCTGACCTACGTGCTGGAAGGATCGGTGCGGCATCAGGACTCCACCGGCGCATCGGAGACACTGGTGCCGGGGGAGCTGCAGCACATGTCCGCGGGCTCCGGTGTGCAGCACAGCGAGATGAATCCTTCACCGAGCCTGCCGCTGCACCTGCTGCAGATCTGGCTGCTGCCGAAGCGGCTCGGCATTCCGCCGAAGTATGAGCAGAGGCGCTTTCCCGTGCAGGACGAGCCGAATCGCCTGCACCTGCTGGGCTCTTTGGATGGACGCGACGGCTCGTTTCGCCTCCACTCGGATGCGGAGCTGCTGGCGGCCCGGCTTGAACCGGGCGGCGCGACGGAGCACATCTTCCGCCAGCCCAACGGCTGGCTCCAGGTCGCCCGTGGAGAGCTGACTGCTAACGGCCAGCAGCTATACGCCGGCGACGGGTTGGAGATCCAGGCAGAACGATCGCTCGCGTTTACATCGGCCGCCGGTGGCGAGTTTCTGCTCTTCGACCTGGCTTGACGGGCGCGCCTGCCTAGCCGATCACGCGGCGGAGAAAGCCTCGGATCCCCACCGCCGTGAGCAGGACCAGGAAGGCGGTCAGGAGCCCTAGGATCTCAGCCGGATGCATGTGCGGCAGACCCGGCGTTACGGCCGCGCGCAGGCCTTCGCTCATGTACACGATCGGGTTGATCAGCACGCCGATCTGCAGCCAGCGGATGGCCCGCAGCGCGGCCCACGGGTAGTACACGCATCCCAGAAACGTAATGGGGATGACGACGACGCCGAAGATAAGGCCGATCTGCTGCGGCTTCACGCTGGTGCCGATGGTAAGGCCAAGCGCGCCGGCCGTCAGACTCGCCAGCACGACCACGGCAACCAGAAACAGCCAGCTATGGATCTCCACGGCGGGCCTGCTGACGGGGATGTAGTAGGCCAGCGGAAACACGACGGCCGCGGCGATCATGCTCTGAACGGCGGAGAAGCAGATCTTCTCGAGCGCGACCGCGGCGACGGGAAGAGGGCACATGACGCGGTCGTCGATCTCGCGTGTGATCCCGAACTCCTGTGCAAGGGGCAGTGCCACAGCCGCGATTCCGGAGAACATGATCGCCACGGCCATCAGGCCGGGCAGCAGCACGGTGGAGAAGGCATTGCCGGCCATCGCCGCAGTGGGATTCAGCGAGGCGCTGTTCATCTGCCCGGCTCCGCTGATGTGGGGGATGACATAGGTGAACACAAAGAGAAACAGCAGAGGATTCATCGCTACGCGCACGGCAAACGGGCGAATCTCGCGCTTCAGCACATAGAGGTCGCGAAGAAACAACCCGGCAAACGCACGGGCATACTGCATCGCACGGGAGGCCCGCGGCGGGTGGTGGAGCCCTGGCGGAGCGTGCCTCGGGCTCTGCCTCTGGGGAGTGTTGTGCTGGCGCTCGCTCATTCGCGCAGGTCCCTTCCTGTAAGCCGGATAAACACCGTCTCCAGACTGGTCTCGGTGATCGAAAGGTCGCGCAGGCCGAAGCGGTCGCTGGCGCGCACGATCTCCGCAAGCTGGCCGTCGGCGGCGTTGGCGAAGATGCGCACCCCGCTCGCGGTCGTCTCCACGCCGGCGATTCCGTGCATTCCGTCGAGCTGCTCCGCCAGCCCCGCGCACTGGGCCGGATCGCTCAACTCCAGCAGGTAGACCTTCTGTGCTCCGATCGAGCTCTTGAGCGCGGCGGGCGTGTCTTCTACCAGGATCCTTCCGTGGTCGATGATCGCCACGCGGTCGCACAGCTCGTCCGCCTCTTCCATGTAGTGCGTCGTCAGCACCACGGTGATGCCCTCCTCGCGGAGGCGGCGCACCGCATCCCACATCGCGATCCGGCTCTGCGGATCGAGCCCTGCGCTGGGTTCATCGAGGAACAGCACCTTCGGGCGGTGAGCGATGGCGCGCGCGATCTGCACCCGCTGCGCGAGTCCGCCCGAAAGCTGCGCCGGGTAGGCCGCGCCGCGCTCGGCCAGGTGAAACTGATCGAGCAGTTGCGCCGTCCTCTGGCGGGCGTCCAGGCGGGAGAAGCCAAAGTACAGGCAGTGAAAGAAGATGTTCTCCCACACCGTGCAGGAGCGGTCCAGCGTGTTGTACTGCGGCACCGTGCCCATGCATCGGCGGGCCAGGGCCGGGGCCTTCACCACGTCCACGCCCGCGATGGTGACCGTGCCGGAGGTGGGCAGCGCGCGTGTGGTGCAGATCGAGATGGTGGAGGTCTTGCCGGCGCCGTTGGGTCCGAGCAGCCCGTACAGCTCGCCCTCTCGAACCCCAAGCTCGATGCCATCGACTGCGACGACGCGCTGCTTGCCTTCATAGACCTTGCGAAGGCCTGCCAACTGGACGATACCTTCCACAGTTCTCCCGCTGGTGCGGCCTGATGTCGCTGCACCCCTGATTATAGGCAGACGGGCTGCCATCTCGCCATGGGAATCCCATCGCATGCGGGCGCGCGGCACGGCTGCCCGCCAGGCGTAGAATCATGCCATGTCACGAGGATGGGAGAGCAAATCCGTGGAAGATCAGCAAGCCCAGGCCGCCGCAGACACTGCCCGGGGAACCGACCCGAACCCTGCCGTGCAGCGCACCATCGATGCCGAACAGAAGCGCAAGGTCCAGGCGCTGGAGCTGCAGCGGGAGCGAATCCTCTCGGAACGAACGTCGAGTCCGCACCGGCGCAGCGCCCTCACCAACGCGCTCGCGGACATCGAGGAGAAGCTGGCCGAACTCGGCTGGACCATCCACCTGTAGCGCTCAGTCGTGCCGGTGGAAGGTAACCGAGTTCGCCTGGTCGATGGTGGTCATCACAATGGTCTGGATGTTGACCCTGGCGGGCCGCGTCGCCGCCCACACGATCGCATCTGCGATATCTTCGGGCACCAGCGGCGTGATCCGCTCGTAGATCTTCCTGGCGCGCTCCTCGTCGCCGCGAAAGCGAACCCGGCTGAAGTCCGTCTCCACCATGCCGGGGTCCACCGACGTCACACGGACGGGTGTGCCCATCAGATCGATCTTCAGCCCCTCGCTGATCGCCTTCTCGGCCGCCTTGGTCGCGCAATACACAGCGCCGTTGGCATAGGTGATGTAGCCGGCGGTCGACCCGAGATTGATGACGTGGCCTTCGCCGCGTGCCACCATCCCGGGGACCACGGCGCGGGTGCAGAAGAGCAGGCCCTTGATGTTGGTGTCGATCATCTCATCCCAGCCCGCGGGATCGTCTTCGTAGACCTTGTTCATCCCGCGGCTCAGGCCGGCGTTGTTCACCAGTACGGCGATGTCGGTCCACTCGGACGGCAGCCCGGCGAGCGACTCTTCCACCTGCTCGCGTTCGCGCACGTCCATCTGGAAGAACAGCACACCTGCGGCCCCGGCCTTCATCAGCGCGGATTCGAGCTCCATCAGCACATCCAGGCGACGCGCGCACAGCAGCAGGCGTGCGCCCTCGCTCGCGAAGGCAAACGCCGTGGCCCGGCCTATGCCCGAGCTGGCGCCGGTGATCAGCACGACCTTTCCCTGTAGGGATCTCATCTATGTCTTATACCGCTAAGCCGCACCGTGGCGCATGCCGTTGCCCGGTTAAACGGCAAAGGCCGCCGCAGCGGCCTTCGCCTTTGTTGCGTCTGTGGACAGCTACTGCGCGGTGGCGGCAGCAGCCTGGGTCGAGACGCCGATCGCGTCGCCCGAGACCACCATGTTGACCCGCCGGTTCTGTGCCCGTCCCGCCGTGGTCGAGTTGTCGGCCACGGGATTGTTCTTGCCGAAGCCCTGCGAGGTGATGTTCCCGGACGAGACCCCCTGGGACACCAGGAAGTCCTTCACTGTGCTCGCGCGATTCTCCGAGAGTTTCTGGTTGTACTCATCGCCGCCGACCGAATCCGTAAAGCCTTCGACCTGCACCTTGAGTCCCGGATACGCCTGCAGGATGCCTGCGACTTTGGCGAGGGCGATCTTGGTGTCGGGCTTCAGCGTGTACTTGCCGGTGTCGAACAGCACGTCGGACATGTTGACGATCAGACCGCGCGCCGTCTCGCTGGTCGCCAGAACGCTGTTCAACTGCTGGCGCAGCTTTTCGCGGACCGCATTGGCATCCTCGGCGCTCTTGTTGGCCTCGGCGGCCTTGGCTCGTGCCTCCGCGGCCTGAGCCTCCGCCTGGGCGCGTGCCGCATCCGCCTGCGCCTTGGCGGCCTGCGCCCGTTCGGCCTCAAGCTGCGACTGCTGGGCCTGCATCGCCGACTGCTGAGCCTCCAGCTGCGACTTCGCCGCATCGGCCTGCGCCTGGTTCTTGGCCGCAATCTGCGCCTGCGACTTCTCCTCGGCCTGCTTCCTCAGCGAGGTGATCCGGGCATCTTCGGCCCGTTGCACCGCCTCCCGCGCATGGGTGATCTCCATCTTCTGGTCGCGGTGCTTGTTGGAGTCCATCGCGGCAGCGTTGTCGAGATCCAGCTTGGCCTCCCGCATGATGTCGGCGGCGTACTTGTCCGCGCCTGCCAACTGGGCGATCCGTACGGCGTTGTAGGCCTCAAACAACTCAAGGGGAGAGTGCTCGTTGCGCGTGATGGGCGCGCTGACGCTGTGCGCGCCGGAGGTCTCGGCGTAGAGTCCGCGCGGCAGCAGGCTGTAGTGTGCATTCACCTTTTCGAGCACACCCGTAGTCTGGTCCTGCCGGATGACGTTTTGCAGCACCACCACGTCGCTTGGCTCGGTGACCGAGAAGTACGGCTCCGCCGTCACGATCATGCCGAACGACTGCAGCGCGGTCGTCACGGTGATGTTGTTCTTGGTGCCGGCGGGCAGCACCTCACCGAGATTCTGCGCGCGTCCGTCAGAGGAGATGGCCCAGAGCACGTAGGTGAGGTACTCCTGCCCGAAGCCGTTCGCCGGGGTGAGTCCCTGGAAGCGCGCGTTGATGGTGATGCCGCCGCGCTCGCTGGTCACCTTGGCCTCGCCCTTGGCGCCCGGCAGCAGCGGGGTGCCCTCGAAGCCGATCGTGGTGGAGCCGCTGCGATGCAGGTAGTTCACGGCGTCGAGGTCGCGCTGGACCACCTTGACGCGGTAGATATAGATGCCGTTCTGCTCTTCGATCTTTCCCGCCTGGGGGCCGGACGTCGGATTGGGTTCCTGGCCGCTCGCCGGGTGGGGAGCCAAGGCCCAGACCGCGCACAGAGCGGTGCCGAGCACAAGCGCCGCGGCGCGTGTGCGGCTGCGTGCGACGGCGGGTGCTTCAGTGGAACCAGCCAAACCTGTTCCAGTGGAACCAGCCAAACCAGCGAGTGATCGTGCCGATACGTTCATTGAACTGCTCCTTGCGTGCTTTGCGTTTCGTGTTCTGAGAGGGACGATAACCCCCGCGACGATTCGCCTGGGCACACCACCTCGGCGCCATCCGTCTGCGCCCCTCCTAAGAGGGATGCTCAGGAAAATGCAAAGGCTGTACGGTTGGGCAAGAAAACAGCGCGATTCGGTACTGTGCCGCATATTCCCAAGCGCCTTGATTTCAGTTGGATGCGGTGTGGAATCGCGGCGGAGCAGCCGCACCGCCGAACAGCGAGCGCCGCAGTGCCACAACAAACGGCCACCTTCCGTGGTGGCAAGGTGGCCGTCGCGTGCCCGAATCGGGATGGGACGTCAGTTCGCGTGGTGCTGCGGGGCGTTCCGATGCACGAAGTGGTACGGAGGCCACGGGCCGGAGAGCTGCATCCTGCACTCCTTCAGCTCGAGCGTGGCCGAGGAGTACTTGTTCTGGTAGCGCTCCACTGTCTTGTTGTCAATCAGATGTGCGATATCGAGCAGCATCTTGCCGGACTCCATCCGCTTGCAGGTGATCTCTTCGGCGATGGGGAGAAACATCCTGTGCATCTGGACGGAGAGCGCCCGGGCCTTGGACTGGCGCTCGCGCTGCCGGGAGGCCTGCTCGCGGACGCTGGACAGGTAGTGCTGGCCGACGGTCATATCCATCGGCGACTTGCCCGGGCAGGTGTCATCCACCAGCACCTTCAGGTGCATCTCGGCCTTGCCGCGGAGACGCTCCACGTTGGCCATGAAGTGCCGGTGGTTGGAACGGACAGACCGGCGAAGGGAGTCGTCATCGGCAAAGCTGGTGCCGAAGCGGAAGGGCAGCACGGTGGAGTGCTTGAAGCACTCGGCGATCACGCGGGCGTGATCCTTGGCTGCGGTCTGGTCCATTCGCGCCGCGTCTTCCGGAAGGTGCTCGGAGACGACGACCGCCAGGTCGCTGGCGGGAAAGAGAAAGGTCTGGTTGCCGAACAGTCCCGTCACTCCAGTGAGAGGCATAGGCCGGCGGTGCCGGTTCAGTTCAGGAAAAGCATTTCGTTCTGCGATGCAGTATGCGTACCATGCCATGTTCGTCTCGCTCCAAAGCGCGCTCGGATTCAAACCCCTCCCCTGGTGGAAAGGGTGGTTTTGCCACACTCAGTTCAATCCGGGCACCGGCGCATAGGCTTTCAGCAAGTGTCCGGCAAAGATCGGGGATCTCTGACCGGTTCGGCGCGCAGTCTGAAAAATCTGCCGTACTGCACCGAACCGAGAGGGATACTATGCCCCGCAAACAACAGTTGGCAAGCAAGAAATGCCCTGCCCCGCCGCTCAGGTACTTCGCACAAGACGCCCGGTTTCTTTTACATGGGCCGAGACCATCAAGCTGGGCACGAAAAAGTGACGCGGCCAGCGGGTGTTCTCTACCCAACAGGCGGGATGTCGCAGCCGGCGCGTCCAGGCGCCGACGGCGGCGCAACAGCGTGCGCCCCGGAGTACGCCCGGAGTACGCCCCGGATCACCGTACCGCCGAGCCGTGGCACAGGCATCCAGAGACAAAGTATCCTGTTCTCAACCGTGAGTTATCGTACGCATATGGACCCAGAGGTCGACGGCACGTCTTCGCAGCAACGCCTCGGGCGCTCGTGCCGGACCGCGCTGCTGCTGGTCCTGCTGGCTGCCGTGCGCCCTCTGGCCGGCCAGGGAAACACCCGCCCGGCGCCGGACGTCCTCGTGTTCACCAACGGCGACCAGCTCTCTGGAACCCTGCTGCGGGGTGTGGGAAACTCGGTGACGTTTCGCAGCGACATGGCGGGCGAGATTACGGTCAGCCTGGACAAGGTACGCGAGCTGCGGTCTTCGGGCTCCTTCGCTGTGCTGCGGAAGGACGTGCCGGTGACGCGGGCCTCCGTCACTCCCGGCACGCTGATCTATGGCGACGGCAAGCTGACGGTGGCGGCGCCGACCTCGACGCCCGAGGTGGTTGCGCCGACGCAGATCGGCTACATCATCGACCAGCCCACCTACGACATGGAGCTCGAACGGAAGCCCTCCGCGCGGTACGGCTGGCACGGCAACGTGAACGGCGGCGCGACCGTTGTGCGCTCCACCGCGGACGGCAACACCTACAGCGCAGGCATCAACCTCAGCCGCACGATCCCCGCAGTACCGTACCTGCCCGCCCGCAACCGCACCATCTTCAACCTGCAGGAGACCTACGGGAAGCTGACGCAGCCGGTGATCCCGCAGACCAGTCCGGCGAGTCCGCCGTCGATCGCGCTGACCAGCATCTTTCACACGGATGCGGAGCGGGACGAGTACGTCTCCTCGCGCTTCTATGCGCTGGCGCAGACCTCGTTCGACCACAACTACTCGCAGGGCCTGGAGCTGCAGCAGGTGTATGGCGGAGGCATCGGATGGACGCCGATCAAGACGCCGATCGAGCAGTTGGATGTGAAGGCCGACATCCACTATGAGAATCAGCAGTTCCAGAATCCCGCGAGCAACCTGGATCTGGTCGGATCGACGATCTCGGAGACCTACCGCCGCAATCTTCCGCGGCGGCTTGTGTTGACGGAGGCGGCCAGCGTGCTGCCGGCGTGGAACAACACCAGCGCCTACTCGGCGAACGGCTCGGTCTCGCTGGCGCTTCCTCTGCTGCGGCGGCTCTCGCTGACCGTTACCTCGGCGGACAGCTTCCTGAACGACCCCTCGCCGGGATTCAGGAAGAACAGCTTCCAGTTTGTTACGGGCGCGTCCTACACGCTGCGGTGACCGGCGGTCGACTTAGAGGTTCTGCTTTTTGAAGATCCGCTCGGGTACATGGCGGATGACCCACATGATCGGGCCCCACTGGATTGGGACGTAGAGGGTATCGACCTTCTTGTCGATGGCCTTGACGATGCTGGCGGCGACCTTGTTCACGTCGGCGAACTTCTCGGAACCCTTCATCGCGGCGGTCATCGCGGTCTTGACGGGGCCGGGCTTGATGGTGGTGACGGTGACGCCTTCGCGGTCGACCCGGTTGCGGAGACCGGCGAGGAAGGCGGAGAGGCCGGCCTTCGAGGAGCCGTAGACGTAGTTGGACTTTCGTCCGCGGTCGCCGGCGACGGAGGAGAGCACGGCGAGGACGCCCGAGCGTCGCTGGACGCAGAAGTTGGCCAGCCAGGTAAGCAGCGAGACCGGGGCGACGAAGTTGGTATGCAGGATCTGCGCGGCATGTTCGAAGTCCTGCTCGGCGCGGGCCTGCTCGCCCAGGACGCCGTGCGCCATGAAGGCGATGTCCATGCCGGTGAGCGAGTTGACGGCGTGCGCGAGCAGCTCGGCATGGCGTGCGGTGTCGTCGAGGTCGGCGACGGCGGTGCCTATGTAGGAGGCGCCGCGGACCTTGAGGTCGGCGGCGACGGCGGCCAGCTTCTCGGGGTTGCGTGCGACCAGAAAGAGCTGCGCGCCCTCCGCCGCCCAGATGCGGCAGACGGCTTCGGCGATGCCGGAGGTGGCGCCGAGCACAAGGATCTTGCGTGTGATCTTGGCGTTGGGGGTGAGCGCAGCGGCGGGGCCGGGCGTGTGTGGACTGGTGCTCATATGGTGACTCGCTCCCAGAAGCTCGAGGTGATGTGAGGATCGCGGAAGAGAGCCAACTGCTCCCACTGCGGGTAAAAGGTCTGGAACTGTGCGGGCGTCATGGCGGCGTCCTTGGCGGGGTAGAGGCGTCCGCCGAACTCGCGGGTCATGTCGGCCAGCCGCTCGAACAGGGGGAAGCTCACATCGGGTTTGATGGGGAAGTCGAGCGCCAGGGTGATGCCGGGCTGCGGGAAGCTGAGCAGGCCGGGCGAAGGCACGTCGCCGAAGGCCTTGAGCACGGCAAGGAAGCTGGCGAGTCCGGACTTGGCGACCTCGCGGAGGATGGCGATGGTGCCCTCGCGCGCATGCTCCCACGGGATGGCGTACTGGAACTGCAGCAGGCCGCGCCGGCCGTAGAGCCGGTTCCAGTGCAGGACCTTGTCGAGGGGATAGAAGAAGGGCTCGTAGTCCTGGAGCGCCTTGACGCGGCGCTTCATCTGCTTGTGGAAGAACACGGTGTTGAAGACGCCGACGGTGAGATGGTTGAGGGCAAAGGCGGGCGCGTCCATGGGGAAGACCAGCCTGGGCTCGGGTGAGGGCTTGAGCTCGTCGGGGATGGGGGAGTGGTCGCCGAGCATGAAGATGCCGCGGGCGAAGTTCCTGCCGGTGGAGGTGCAATCGATCCAGCTGACGGTGTACTCCACGTGCTGGTTCTTCTCGGTAAGGTCGAGGAACTCGTCGACGCCGTGGAACTGGATGCCCTCGTAGTCGATCTTGCGCGAGACGATGGGCCGCAGGCGGAGCTGCACCCAGGTGATCAGGCCGGTGAGGCCGAGTCCTCCGATGGTGGCGCGGTACCACTCGGCGTTGCCGGTGGGCGTGCAGATGCGGCGGGTGCCGTCGGAGCGGACGAGCTCGAAGGCCGGGACGTGGTTGCCGAAGGTGCCGGCGACGTGGTGGTTCTTGCCGTGGATGTCGTTGGCGATGGCGCCACCGAGCGTGACGTACTTGGTCCCGGGAGTGACGGGAAGGAAGAAGCCCCGGGGGACGGCGAAGTCCAGGATCTGCGCGAGCGTGATGCCAGCCTCGGCGGTGAGGATGCCGGTGGCGGGATCGAAGGCCAGCAGCCGGTTCATGGCGGTGGTCTGGAGCAGCGTGCCGTCCTTGAGGAGGCAGACGTCGCCGTAGCTTCGGCCCATGCCGACGGGCAGTGCGGAGTCGTGGGTTGCGGCGAGGACGGCGGGAAAGTCGGTGCGCCAGGCGAGCGGAAGGACGCGGGCGTCGTAGGTGGGGTAGCGTCCCCAGGACTCGAAGGGCGGGCTGCCGGCCGGGGGCGCGGTGCTCCGGGGGGAGGTGGTCCGGTCCGCTGCGGGTTCGGCTGAGGAGACTGGCATGGCTTTCAGGATAACCGTTCCGGGAGCGGGGACGGGTAACCATTGGGTGAGATGTAGATCGGGGGCGCCGCGGATGGGACGTTTTGATTTGGCGTTGGAGCGAGAGGCTTTGGCGTTGAAGCAGCAGCGGGGCACGGCTGGTGGC
>JALYIA010000066.1 GCA_030776065.1 Acidobacteriota bacterium | reverse complement strand
GCACTCCTAACGCGAAGGTCGCAGGTTGGACTCCTGCCCGGGCCACCAACAACTCCAACTTCACAGCGCTTTACGGGAACAGTGAAATCGCGCAGTGCATCATTGCGTCATGTCTATGGCTGGCGTCAGCGAGCAAGGGACACACATCAGTGCTCCTCCTATGCACTGCCCTTCGTATCCGCAGGCCGTAACCTCAGCACAGCACCAAGACTTGACGGTAGGCTCCGCGGCTCTCTTCTATGCCGAAGGGTCCTCCCATCCCTCCATGCGGATGCAGGTCGAGGCATGGGCGCGGGTAGCGCTCGATGGCGCGTGGCACAAGCGCGGCCCTCCTTCTCCATCCTCAGTTGCTATCTAAGACGGCGCAGACGTATAGCCTCCCGCTGGACCTCAACAAGGAATTTCTAATTCCAAGGCTAACTCCCGGTTCCTACACCGTTGTCCTGGAAGAACCGGTCTGTCGCTGGCTGGAGCGGGAGCTGCAACTGACGGACACTACCCTCTCGCTTGTACAGATTGTTCTTCAAGTGGCAGCGAATTCGACTACCGTCTCGGTTACCGACAGTTCGGCCCGCGACCAGTCTTACGAAGTGATGAGAACACAAGTGCGGCCGTGAGAATCTGCCTCTCCTTTCCCGTACCTATAGACTGTGGCGGGACAGCTATCCTGCCAACGAAGACGATCGATGAAGGCCCACGTGATTCTCGATGTTCTATTTGTCCCCGACGAACTGAGCGGAACGGTTGCAGTCATGAAAGACGATATCGAGTGCCTCTGTGGCAGAACGCATGCCGCTCAACAATCACTCTAAAAGGAGCAATTCCAATGAACTTTATCAGTACATTCGCTGCACTAGGAACGCTTGGTGTCTGTCTGCTCGCGCGAGGGCAAGAAGCAGTCAAGCCGCATCCGGGGGGCCACGTCCACCAACTTGGATCGCCTTCGACAACTCTGACCGTAAGCGTTGATGGGAGAGTAAAGCAGTTCACGCTGGCCGATCTCGAAGCAATGCCGCAGGAAGATGTAACCGTCTTCGATAAGAAAGCCAAGCGAGACATGACTTGGAGGGGCCCGTCGCTTACGACACTGTTCGCCGCGTGCGGAATGCCGTTCAGTGCGGAGACGGAGCACGACCTCCTGCATCGCTACGTTGTGGCGACCGGCACGGACGGCTATATGGTCGTCTCGTCGGCTGGAGAGCTCATCGAAGAGTTCTCCGGCATCAAAACCATTGTCGCCATCCGCCGCGACGCGCAGCCGTTAGGACAGATTGGGCAATTCGCGCTCTTCAACAACCAGGACAAGATGCCCGCACGACACGTGAGTAATCTTGTCACGCTGAAGGTAAGGATGGCCACACACGAGCAGTGACCTCGATCTGGCTGCTTCGGCAGGAGCAGCCAGCTTGGTCAACTGTGGCTAATGGGTCAGGCGAAGATGCGTCACGTTGCTAGCTAAGTCTCGCAAGAAAGCGTTCACATAGCCATGCGCTTATCTCACTGCTATCACTCTTGTTCGCTTTATGAGGAAATTCAAAAGGATGCGGGTAGAGATCCATAATAACTGCGGCGAGAGCGAGAATGTTTCTCTTCGTGGGCTCTGACTTCCACAGAGCCGGCGATGAGCAGCTTGCGTTTGTTGATCGCGTGAACTAAGACCCCGTCCCCAATGTGGATGGACTTGAGAAGTGTCGGCGCGTCGTCTTTGAGAACATCGTGGAGTTGTTGAGCTTGAAAGAGCGCAAGCTTCCATCATGCCTTCGCACGGTGATACTTGACTCGTCACGAAGACGATGGTGTCCACAATGTCTACAATTCGATAGTGCTCAACATCGGCGAAACCGGCAGTATGCGGCCGTTCCATTGAGTACGCAATACCACGTACTTGGCGCGCGCTTCGAAGCGCTCCGCTGTGCTTAGCCCGGCAGCCTCAAACAGAGCTGTCGCATCGCCGAGCCTCTGCCTCCCACAGCACTACTTCAGTTGCGTCGCACTTCTGCTGGCCAGCAGCGAGGTATTCCAGACTCGATGAGCGAGCTGCGGACTTAGGAGCCCGCCTCGCATCCTCGCGTACCAGCACGGTAAGGAAAACGTCCAGCAGAATCAGCAGGACAATAAGAACTCCGCTGATCTGCTGGAGTCAGACAAGCAACATGGTAGTCTCCCGCAGCGGCTCGGTCTTCAGGCTGCTTGGCGTTCCTCGTGAGCGCGTTGACTGCTCCAATCGGTCATCGCGACTACGGAGGCCTCTGCGAGCGAGTTGCCCTCGAAGACCTTGGCTGCCACCGTATCTTTGAAGCCGAAGAGCAGCGGCAACATCCACGAGCTTGAGGCGAACACAGCGTCTATCTTGCCGTGGGTCTCAAACGACAAGACCGGTTTGACGCCGAAGCGATAGTCGGTCAACAGGGATTGCACGAGAATGAAGCCGCCGGTTGCGAAGGCTGCGTTGGACGCAGCCTTGTTGTCGGATCGAGCACAAAGCACGCCTACAGTGAAGAAGAAGGCGGCGTGACAATAATCGATGACGCCGTGCATCGTTGGGCTGATGACCTTCGGAAGCACGGCATCGGATCGGTTTGTGGAATTCGCTAGAAGCATAGGTCTCCTTTCAGGCATCAGGGTTACGCCGCCATCGGCTGTTCCCAGGGTTTGAGCACGATTTTTATGCAGCTGTCCTGCTTGTCGCGGAACATGCGATAACCCTCCGGCGCGCTATCGAGCGGCAACTTGTGGCTGATGACGAATGACGGATCGATCTCGCCCCGTTGTATGCGCTCCAGCAGCGGCCTCATGTAGCGCATCATGTGCGTCTGGCCAGTCTTCATCGTCAGACCTTTGTTCATGTAGGCGCCCATCGGAATATTGTCCACTAACCCGCCGTAAACGCCAGGAACCGAAATGGTTCCGCCTTTCTTGCAAGCCATGATCGCTTCGCGAAGAACGATCGGACGATCGGTTTGTATGCGGGCCATCTGTTTGGCACGGTCATAGGCATACATGGCACCGTGACCTGACGCCTCCATGCCCACAACATCCATGCAGGCATCAGGGCCGCGATTCCCGGTCATCTCATGCAGGGCTTCAAGTACGTTCACCTCCCCGAAGTTCAGGGTCTCTGCTCCGGCTGCACGTGCCATCTCCAACCGTTCCGGAACCCGGTCGATAGCAATCACACGCCCCGCACCGAGCATGAAGCAACTGCGGATCGCGAACTGCGCCACGGGACCGCAGCCCCACACCGCAATCGTGTCGCCCTCGCGGATGTTGCAGTTCTCCGCGCCCATGTAGCCCGTTGGGAAGATGTCTGACAGGAAAATGACCTTCTCGTCGGGGATGCCGTCCGGGATTTTAATCGGACCTACATCGGCGTACGGCACACGCGCGTACTGCGCCTGGCCGCCGCTGTACCCGCCCAGCATGTGCGTATAACCAAAGAGACCCGATGGACTGTAGCCCATCATCTTTTCGGCAATCCACGCGTTTGGGTTGGAGTTGTCGCAGCAGGACCAGAGCTGGTCCTTGCAGGACTGGCAATTCCCGCACGCGATAGTGAACGGAACAACGACGCGGTCGCCGACCTTGAGTTTCTCTTTGTTGATGCCGGGTCCTACCTCAACGACTTCGCCCATGAACTCATGCCCCATGATGTCGCCCTGCTCCATTGTGGGGATGAAGCCGTCGTAGAGGTGAAGGTCTGAACCGCAGATACAGGTAGAGGTGATGCGGACGATGGCATCACGGGGGTTGAGGATCTTGGGGTCAGGCACATCGTGTACCTGCATCTTCTCTTTACCCATCCAGCAGACTGCTTTCATAGCAAGCTCCTTTGCGAGCTGAAAATTCACTAAGCAGACGCGTGCTACAACGAACCAGCACGCAGAAGAGGGTACGTTTCGCCGTTCTACGCGGCCGGCCTGGAAGCGGACGCGACTTGAGGGTCAGGCAGGTTGGTCTTCTCGCGGAAGAGAACTTGCTCTGTGTGGCCGTGAATACCGCGCGGGCCGTGTGTCTGCCCACGTGTTGTGGGCACCTCTCCGGCTTCGAGCAGTTGTTTGAAGCGTCGAACGTCCTCGCGAACAACGAACTCCGGGTTCTTGCCGAAGAGCGCAGCGAGACCGCTCGTCAGCGTGCCGCCCGGAATCGCATACTGCACGTTGGCGCTGATGAAAGTTCCGCGTCCCTGCGGGTCAGAGCGGAAATCCACTGAACTAACCCATAGGCGATCATGGCCGTGGCACCAAGGACGAGGGTCTTGGGACCGAATGGAAGATTATTGTTGGAAGACGCAGAAGACTGCTGCATGAAAGACTCCTTCCGTGCGGGGGCACAGGGCGACTCGGCAATAACCGGAGGCTTGCAAGGGAGGGTTCAGGTAGCGCCGCGATGAAAGTGGTGGCCCTGGATTTCCGCGATCGTACTGACGCCAGGTACGCCATCCCAAGGCGGAGCTTACCCCGCTGGGATACCGAACTCAAACCGAGTCCGGCTGCTTGTCCACCCGACAAACCCGGGCAAACATTTCGGGTATTGACGTCATCTTGTTCTGTGCGGTTGTAGGCAGCGCTACACTTCTTCTTTTGATGAAAATAAAATAGCTGTTGCAGACCTTTTGGTCACAAGGAGCTCGCCGCCCTGACCGGACGGAAAATCATGAGCTCTTCGGAGCGCGCCTTTGTCTCGAAGTGTTCGCCTTCTCGACGCACTCGATTGCGGCCGCTCGGTCCGAATCGAAGGACTTCTCGACGAGCTTTCCGTCGTTGAGCCTGCGCGTGCGGACTGGGCGATCGAGAACCCATGGGCTTTGGATCACGCCTGGGGCGAGGAAATGCCTCGACTGCATCCCCATTGGGTCACACAGGTTCAACATCTGGCTGATCGATGGGCATGGCCCCCGCCTCCAAGCTGCTCCAAACGGGCGCCTCGGACGCGAGCACCCTGCCGCCGGGCCCAATCCAGGTGCGCGTCCAACTGCGGGAGACGAGACGAAGGACGAGGAGCACGAGAATTGCGAGCGACGCATAGATGATGAAGCCCATCCGGTACGACCCCGTGTGGAGCTTGGACTGGCCCAGCACATTGGGCAGGATGCCCCCGCCGAGCGCGCCGATCTCGCCGATCATGCCTCCCGCGACGGCGGTTGCAGCGGGCCAGCGCAGGGGGACGAGTTGGAAGGTAGCTCCATTGCCCGCTCCGAGTGCGGCGAAGCAGAGCATGAGCAGCGCTGTGGTGACGGTGAGCGAGGGTGAGGTCATCAGGCCGAACAGCCCGGCGATCGCTATCAGAAAGATGACGGAGAGCGTGGTAATGCCGCCTACTCTATCCGCAAACCATCCACCCAGAACACGCGTGGCAGAGCCGATGAGCGTGCCTATGGCCACAAGGTTCGCCGCATGAATCTTGGTGATGTGGAACTGCGCGACATAGAAGGATGAAAGGTAGGTGGCGAGCCCGAGGAACCCGCCGAAGGTGATGATGTAGATGAGATTGAAGTACCACCCGTCGGGTTCAAAGAGGCAGGCGAGGTGCTCGCGGAGAGTGGCTTCGAGAACGTCGGGCGGCTCTTTGGCGAACAGGATCATGACCGAGAGCGGCAGGAGCATCATCAGGGCAGCGAAGCCGTAGACCTGGTGCCAGCCAAAGTGTGCCGCAAGGCGCGGAGCGAAGATGGCAGCGAGTGCGGTGCCTGAATTTCCAGCTCCGGCAATCCCCATGGCCAGGCCCTTATACTCCTTCGGGAACCAGCCGGACCCTAAGGACAGGGCTACGCCAAAGCTGGCACCGGCGATTCCGAGCAGTACACCCATGGCCAGCACGCTATTGAATGTCGATACGAAGAGAAAGCCGTAAATCAGCGCGATGACAATCGCCGACATCTCGACGATGGCTGCGCGTTTGCGGCCGATGTACTGCGAAAGAACGCCCAGCGGGAAGCGCATGAAGGCTCCGGCCAGCGTGGGGACCGAGACCATCAGGCCGATCTGGCCAGCGTTCAGATGGAACTGCTCGGAGATGAAGGGCCCCATCACCCCGTTGAGCACCCACACCGCAAAGGAAAAATCGAAGTATAAGAAAGCTGCGAAGAGAGTTGGGGGGTGGCCGGACTTCATGATGGTCTTGAAACTCGCCATGGGTAGGTCGCTCCGTTTGGATAGGTTGAAGAACGTGGATCGAAGGGGCTAAGAATTCAGCGTCTGGGTTCGCTCAATGCGAACGGCGCACTGTTTGAAGTTGGGCTCGCGGGAGATTGGGTCGAAGGCCCCGAGCGTAAGAATGTTTGAGTTGGTTTCAACGAAGTGGAAGGGCATGAAGACCTGCCCCGGCGCGACGATTTGCGTCACCCGCAGCTCGACGTTCGAGACCTGGCCGCGACGACTGACGATGGTGACTCGGTCGTGCGGTCTGAGACGGAGGCGCGTGGCGTCGGCCGGGTTCATCTCGAGCCAGGCGTGCGGCACCATGTTGTTGAGGAGCTCGACCGCGGCAGTCTTCGTGCGGGTGTGCCAGTGCTCCACCGTGCGACCCGTGTTGAAGATGAAGTTGTACTCATCGTTGGGCTGCTCGACAAAGGGCTCGCAGGGGACTTGATGAAGCCTGGCGCGCCCATCCGGTGTGGGGAAGATGCCGTCGCAGTAGAGCGAGGCGCCGCCCCACTGGATGCCGCCTGCGTCTTCGATCTGCTGCCATGTGTACGGAGAGTAATCGCAAAGGCGGCCCTGGGAGACGCGCTGCCACTCGCGGAAGGCGTCCTGCGTCGTTTGCCAGTTGGGGAAGAGCTCCTCCCGCACGCCGAGACGCGACGCAAGCGCGAGGAAGATATCGAAATCCGACCGAGCCTCGCCGGGAGGTGACACAGCGGTGTTCACCTTGGAGATCCGGCGCTCGGAGTTCGTGTACGTGCCTTCTTTCTCTCCCCAGATAGCGGCGGGCAGCACAAGGTGGGCAAAGTCACTGGTCGGCGTCGGGTGGAAGCCATCCTGCACGACGAGGAACTCGACCGACCGCAGGGCGTGCAACAGCAGATTGTGGTTGGGGAAGGAGACCGCCGGGTTGGTGGCGATGAACCACAGGGCCTTGATCTTTCCGACGACAGCGCCTTCGATGATGTCCGGGTAGGCGAGACCTCGAGCAGAGGGGATGCGATCCACGGGCAGATTCCAGATGCGGGCGAGCTCTTCGCGGTCGGCAGCGGACTCGAACTTGCGGTAGCCGGGAAGGGATGACGCGAAGCCGGACTCGCGTGTGCCCATGGCGTTGCACTGCCCGGTGATGGAGAATGGAGCCGCACCGGTGCGGCCGATGTTTCCGGTGATCAGCGCAAGGTTATTGATGGCGGCTACCGTGACCGCACCCTGGGTGGAGTGGTTGACGCCCATTGTCCAGCCGATGAAGGCGGAGCGGGCGCGACCGTAGAGCAGCGCGGTTTGGGTGATCTGGGCTTCCGTAAGTCCGGTGACAGAAGCTACGTGCTCAGGTGTGAAGGACGCCACGAAGGAGGCGAACTCGTCGAATCCGGCGACGTGGCGGCTGATGTAGTCGCAGTCGATCAAGCCTTCGCGGATAAGGATGTGCGCGATGCCGTTGAGCAGAGCGATGTCGGAACGTGGCTTGATGGCAAGGTGGAGATCGGCCATCATGGCAGTCTTCGTGACGCGGGGATCGACCGTAATCAGTGTCCGTGGCTTGCTGCCGGGTGTGCTGCGATCCACGCGCTGGCAGAGGATGGGATGGTTATCCGCGATGTTCGCGCCGATAAGGAGGATCACATCGGCAGACTCCATATCCGCGTACGAGCCCGGCGGGCCGTCCGAGCCGAAGGAGAGCTTGTAGCCCGCCACTGCAGAGGCCATGCAGAGCGTGGTGTTGCCGTCGTGATTGCGGGTGCGGAAGCCGAGCTGCGCAAGTTTTCCCAGCGTGTAGAACTCTTCTGTGAGGAGTTGTCCCGTCCCTACGATGCCGAGGGACTCGTTGCCATATCGCTCCTGGATCTCACCGATCCGGGTGACCATCACATCGATGGCCTCCTCCCACGAGACCGGCGAGAGGACGCCGTCTTTGCGCAGCAGGGGAACTTTGGCGCGGCCCGCTGCATCAAGGATGTGATGCTCGGATAGCCCCTTGGGGCAGAGTTTGCCCCGATTCACTGGATGATCGGGGTTGCCGCGAACGGCTACTGCTTTGCCGTCACGGGTGCCAAGCAACATACCGCAGCCTACGGAGCAGTAGCCGCACGTGGTCTTGATCCATCGATCGGCGATGCGGGACTCGGTGATGTGACCGAACTGCGGGTCATTGGCGTAGGCGTACTTCTCCGGCTGGGTGTCGATTCCCGTGAGCCGCTTGATGCGAGTGAGGATGGGCGTCTTCATGCCTGCACCGACCGCACAAACGTGAGCGCCATATTGAGCGGCACGACGGAGACGAAGAACAGATACCGCGAGACGACCACTCCGGCGAGCGCGAACGGTAGAGCAACGACTGAGAATCCAGAGAAGCAGAGCACGAGGGTGAGGGCCACGAGCGCAGTGGAGGCACAGAAGAGTCCGCCCAAAAGAAGAGATGCGGCGGCTCGTTGTTCGTAGAGCCTCGAACGGTGAAGGCGGAGAGCACGGATGCATTGATTCGCGATCCAGAGCAGCGCGGCCGTGGGAAGGGGCCAGAGAGGCGCGGTACGGTGATCGACAAGCGTGAGCAGCGGCGCGGCGGCAGCGCCCAGCAGAGCGGCGCTCAGGAGAAAATCGATGGGTGTGTGGACTGTGTTCCAGGCCGGGCGAGCAGGCACAAGGTAGATGTAGGCGCTCGCAAGGATCCCGCTTAGGCCGAAGACCGGCGTCAGCAACGCGAGGACCGTGACCGCACCCCAGCGCAGCGGTGAGGGAGGAAGCCACGACGATGCAGTCAGGCCGGCGAGCGCGCTGCTGAAGAGCCCGAAGAGGAGGACTTCGCGGGAGAGCCAGGACCTGCGCCACGCCTTGAGGGCTCGCCACGCATACGCGGGCCGGCCGAGGTGGAGTACGGAGATATTCAGGGTGAACGCGGTCAGCGCGAGGAGAGCGGTAAGGGCTACCGGTGTGGCGCGTCCTTCGAGAAGGGTGACAGTCAGGGCGCCGGCGCCGAGTTGGATCAGGGAGGTCATCCACACCAGCGACCAGTGCGGGTGCTCGGGGCGGAGGGTGTCGATGTCCACCCGTTCGAGCGATGTAGTGGAGAGGTCCGGCAGGGTGATGCGTGTGGTGGACAGGGTGTGGACGGCGGCGGGCATGCCCGGCGCGTCGGCCTGCGCGTGATCGACCCGCCACGCAAGCTGGTTCACGATCTCGATCTCGATGGCGTTCTCGGGGCAGGCGTTCACGCAGGCGGGCTCAAGGCCTTCCGTCAGACGGCCATGACACATGTCGCACTTGCCGACCACGCCGCGCTCGGGGTTGAACTGGGGGACGGAATACGGACAATTCCAGACGCAGTATTGGCAGCCGATACAAGCGTCGGCGGAGTGGAGGACAATGCCCGTGCTCGGATCCTTCGTGTACGCGTCCACCGGGCAGCCCTTGATGCAGTCGGCGGTCAGGCAGTGGTTGCAGCCCATGGACAGGTAGTGGCGGGCGGTGTCGGGGTAGGTGCCGCCCTCGATCTCGCCGACACGACGCCAACGGAGATCGGCAGGCGTGTTGTTCTGCTCGTTGCAGGCCACCTCACAGGAGCGGCAGCCGATGCACTTGGTCATGTCGAAGTGGAAGCGGTACTGCTCACCTTCGGCCAGTGGGCGAGTTGGAATCAGCAGCGGAAGCGTGGTGCGGACCTCCGGCTGCGTCGTGACGATCTCCAGGCCGTTCGCCGTCAGCCGCACAATCGAGTTCGTCGGGTCGGTCACGGCGCGTTGGTGGAGAGGCAGGTTCATCGGTGAATTCACCCTGTCGGTGCGGTGGTGCTACAGCAACTGCGGAGATATCGATTGGCTGGAACCACGAAAAGCAATCATGCCCGTTACAAACTTCAGTACACGTCGCGGTGGTAGCGGTTGGTATCTTTCAGGACCTGGATGTAATCGGCTGCGGCTTCGTGCGAGAGCTTGCCCTGCTGGCTCACGATCGCGTGGAGCGTGGCGTCGACATCTTTTGCCATGCGGCTGGCATCCCCGCAGACGTACACACTCGCTCCATCCTGAAGCCACCTGTAGAACTCGGCGGATCGCTCGAGCATCCGGTCCTGGACGTAAATCTTTTGGTCCTGGTCGCGGGAGAAGGCGAGGTCGAGCCGGGTGAGGTGGCCGTCGTGCTGCATGGATTCGAGCTCGTCACGGTAGAGAAAGTCCGTGGCCGCGCTGCGCTCGCCGAAGAAGAGCCAGTTGCGGCCACGGGCGCCGAGGGCGCGACGCTCATGAAGAAACGCGCGGAAGGGTGCGATGCCGGTGCCCGGTCCGATCATGATCATGGGCGCGCTCGGGTCGGCAGGGAGGCGGAAGCGCTTGTTGGCCTGTATGTAGACCGGCTGCGAGTCGCCGACGGAGAGACGCTCGGCCAGCATCGTGGACGCCACGCCCCCGCGATCCCGGTTGTGCGAGTGATAGCGGACGACGGCCACGGTGGTGTGGACTTCGCCAGGGTGAGCCAGTGGGCTCGAGGAGATAGAGTAGAGCCGCGGCGCAAGGGAAGGCAGCATGGCCACCAGGTCGGCCGGCTCGTGCAGCACGCCGGGGTAGTCGTGAAGAAGGTCGATCAGGCCGCGGTCGCAGGTGTACTTGTCCAGCTGCCATTGCTGCTCCGGCACGAGCAGATTGAACAGTGGCTGGCACTGCCCGATGGTGGCGTACGCCTGGACCGTCCTTCGTGTCAGGCGCGTGATCTGCAGATGCGACGTCAGCGCATTGAGTAGCGTGGTGGTGCCCGACTTGGGGAGCTGCACGGGAATCTCAGAGCTGAATTTCAGCGTGTCGAGTATCTCGGCGACCAGGCGCTGGTCGTTCTCCGGAACCACGCCACAGGCGTCTCCGGCTTCGTACTGGAGTTTGGAGTCGGCGATTGAGAACGCGACATGCAGCGTGAGCTTGCTGGAGACATCGCAGGTGAGCGGGCGGCGCTCGATCAGCGGTGCAAGGAATGGATTGTGCCGGGTGTGCGTTTGTTCGGAGCTGGATCGTCCAGTCACGGAAGGAGTGGCAGGTGCGGTACGCGCGGGCAGGTTCTTTGTCGTTTGGTCCAACCTGTCAAGGAGCGAGGACTTCCATGCAGCGAACCTGTCGTCGAGGTCTACATCGCAGTCGACACGGTCGCAGATCCGGGTTGCTCCCAGAGCGGCGAGCTTGTGATCGAGGTCGATGCCGAACCTGCAGAAGTGCTCGTAGTTTCTGTCTCCCAGCGCGAGAACGGCGAAGGAGAGGTCCTGGTACCGCGGGAAGTGTTCAAGGCAGAGCTGCTGGAAGAAGGGCTGCACACACTCCGGTGGATCGCCTTCGCCGTAGGTGCTGGCGATCAGGATGGCGTGACGCTCCTCGGCCAGCGCGGCGGGGGTATATCCGGCCAGAGAGGTGAGGGAAGCGACGTGGCCGCGTGCCTTCAGCTCCTTTGCCAGCTTCCGGGCGAGCGTTTCGGCGGTGCCGGACTGGCTGGCGTAGAGAACCGCGATCTTGAGCGAGAGAGGCGGGTCCGCAGGGACAACTCGTGCGGGTGCTGACGCGAAGACTCCCGCGAGGAAGCCGTTGAGCCAGGCGCGCTGCTCTTCGCTGAAAGGGGAGTTGTCGGGGATGAAGGGCGGCTGCATCAGATGGACTCCGCGGGGCTCAGGAACGATTGGAGTGCGGCGATCTCATGCCGACGTGTAAAGGCGAGAAAGGATTCGCCGGGCAGGCGCTTGCGCGTGTAGGCGGCGAACAGGCTCTCAAGCTTCGGCGCGAGCTCCGTATAGCGAATGGCGGGGATGAGCTCGCGCGCTACGCCCTGGTCCTGATCGACCCCGCCTCCGATGACGACCTGGTAGCCCTCTTCGCCTCCCACCTTGACACCCATCAGCCCGATGTCGCCCGCGTAGTGCTGAGCGCAGGAGTGGCTGCACCCCGTGACGTGCAGGTTGACGGGCTGCTGGATTCCCGCAGGGTCTTCCTTGGGGAAGCGTGCGTCGAGCAGCGTGGCCAGCGCGACCGCATGGGTCTTCGTGTCGCTGGCGGCGAAGCGGCAGCCTTTGTTGCCCGTGCAGGCTACGGTTCCGCTCAGCACCGTGCCCGCGGTGAAGGCGAGCCCGGCTGCCGTCAGCGCCTGCTGCGCGGCGTGGAGTAAAGCGGTTGGGATATTGGGAATCAGCAGATTCTGCCACACCGTGAGGCGCAGCTCACCCGTGCCGAACGCGTCCGCTATGGCCGCTACGGCCCGCATCTGGTCGACCGGCAGACGGCCTACCGGGATCGTCACGCCGATGTAGTGGAGGCCGGGCTGCGACTGTGGATGGACGCCGATGTGCCCCGCACGGTCGATGGGGCCGCGCGGCTCACACTCGCTTGCGGCCACGCGCACCAGCGGAAAGGCAAGGCGTCTCTCGGTCTCGGCCACAAAGCGCTCGATGCCCCAACGATCGACCAGATACTTGAGCCGAGCCTTCTTGCGGTCGGTGCGGTCGCCGTGTTCGGCAAACACCCGGATCATCGCGGCAGCCACCGCTACCGCCTGGTCGGGGCGGAGCAGCAGGCCGGAGTCGGTGGCGAACTGGCGGTGGCCGGTGATGCCACAGAGCAGAACCCGGAAGTAGACCCCGGCAGGGATGCTGCGGCCCTCCCCAACCCTGACCGCCGTGAAGCCTATGTCGTTGGTATCGGCGAGCGCCGAGATCGAGCCGCCGTTATCGAATGCGACGTTGAACTTGCGGGGAAGCTCGTAGAGGTCGCGGCAGTTGCTGATGTAGAGCTGCAGGGCCTCAGCCAGCGGAGCCACATCCAGCAGCTCCTGGGGGTCCAGTCCGGTGACGGGCGACGCCGTGATGTTGCGGATGTTGTCCGCACCTGAGCCCCGCGAGGACAGGCCGAGCGACTGCACCTTCCCCAATACGTTGGCGATATTCTTCGGCGCAACTTCGCGGATCTGGAGGTTCGACCGCGTGGTGAGATCGGCCCGCCCCGCGCCCCAGTCCTCAGCGATCTGCGCCAGGCCGCGGAGCTGGTGCGAATGCAGGATGCCGCCGGGTATGCGGAGGCGCAGCATGAAAGAATCCTGCGCCGGCGCGACGTGGAACAGGCCCAGGTACTTGAGCCGGAAGCGGTCCGATTCCGTCGGCGCCTCGTTGCGAGCGGCGTAGTCCAGCAGGCGATCCCAGATGTCGAATGGGTTCTGCTCGTGCTTCCAGCGCTCTTCCTTGCTCAGGTCGCTGACGGGCGTGTTGAACCAGAGGGGATCGTCGTCAGCAACGAGCGCCGGATCGTTCGTGATCAGTCCAGCGTCCGTGTGTCCGGCGAACGGCAGCAGGCCGCGCTGCGCGACGTCCGCGAAGAAGTCCTGCAGATATTGCTTCTGCTCTGTGCTGAAGCTCTCGGATGTGGAGATGCCAATGCTCATGCCAAAGGGGTCCTCGAAGCGATTGCTTTGCCCGCGAAGGGGCAAAAGAATTCTTCAGCGCGCCCAGTCTGCGTTCTCAAAAGGCAAGAGAGCAGACACGGGGTTGCCAGCCAGGGGTGCAACGCCATGCAAGATGCAGTGCGTGTACGGCTAGGCTCTTCGTGGAGCTTTGGAATGAACTCGGGATTGCTGCCTCGGCGGCACGTCAGGGTGCCGCCGAAACATGAGGACAGGCGAGAGGCCCGCTCGAAGTAGAGCTTAGCCGCATTCGGGGCGTTGCGCAATAACAATCTTGTTGCACGAGGAAACGGTCCGTGCCACAATACGAAAACACCGTACAGCAAGCGTGACCCCCCGACGTGTCACGCGGTCTACCAGGCACAACGACACCACCCAAGACCGGTGGTTCCGTCGCGCGCCTCCCCTGAACCCTCTGAATCGACAACCTCTTGCGCGTCCTCCGCAGCCGCGGGGTACGTGCTCGCGACGCCATCTGCACGGACTTCTTTGCCCGGCATGGCTCGCGAAACCCCATCCCTGTACCTGCGGAGATCCCCAATGAGATTGACTCGCCTTCTGCTTGTTCTCTGCACGCTCCTCCCCACGCCTCTCCTCGCTCAGAGCAGCTTTCTGACGAGCTGGGAAAACCGCGTGCGGGCCACCTCGTCCAAACAGCCCGGCTGGGCCGTTCCCGTAGTGACACCCTCGTCCGGCATCGTCCAACTGATGCGCTTCGATGCTGCGCGGCAGTACACGCCCACACATACGACTACCTGGAACCTCGGCAGCAGCAAGGGCTTCAACTTCATCCCCTTCGCCCGGACAGAGTTCGACATCAACGTACCGCCCATGATCGAGCACGGCGCCTCGAAGACGGTGGATGGCGCAGGCGACTTCTCCATGGTGATCAAGTACCGCCCCTTTGCGGGTTCGGCGGAGCACCACAACTACTCCACCGCCTTCCAGATGACGTTCAGCGTGCCGACGGGAAGTTACAAGAATGGCACCTCCGTATCCACCATCACGCCTACACTGGTCGGCGGCAAGGGATACAAGCGATTCGATGTGCAGTCCGCGCTCGGTGCCGTTCTCCCGACCAGCTCGGTGCCGGCAATCGGGCGGACCATTCAGTGGAATACCGTGGCGCAGTACCAGGTGGGCAAATACTTCTGGCCGGAGCTGGAGGTCAACTCGAGCTTCTTTCACCTCGGCGCGAACGACGGCAGACGCCAGATCTTTCTCACTCCAGGCATCATGGTAAGCAAGATCAAGCTGACCAAAAACCCCAAGGACCGCCTCGGTCTGGTGTTCGGAACCGGGATGCAGATCGCAGCCTCGAGCTACCACGCGTATAACCATGCACTCGTGCTGACCGGGCGTATCGTGTTCTAGCGCTGGCCATTCGGTGCGGGCAGGATTCCTGTCTATAATCGAAAGACGGCCCTCCGCACAGATTTCGCTGTTGTGAACGCCTGCCCCGGGGATCCCCGGGGCAGAAGGTGAGGAGACTACTACCCGGGAACGATGGATTGGGGGTTGCGTGGCGCATGCGAACTTCAATGGACTAAGGGTCTTGACGCTCGAGTCCCGTCGCGCTCGCGAGATTGAGAAGCTGATTCGCACCTACGGGGGCGAGGCCATCGTCGTCCCCGCAATGCGCGAAGTGGGCCTGGAATCAAACCAGGCAGTGCTGGAGTTCGCCACCAGGCTGATCGCGGGAGAGTTCGACCTGGTCATCTTTATGACCGGCGTAGGCGTACGGGCAATGGTCGACATCGTCAGGGCCAAAGGCGATGCGGAACCCTTCCTGCAGGCCCTGCGTGCGGTGAAAATCGCCGCTCGGGGAGCCAAGCCCAGCACCGCATTGCGCGAGCTGAACATCCCCGTCGAGGTGACCTCGAACGAACCCAGCACCTGGCACGAGCTGCTGGAGGCCATCGACGCAGAGTACGGGCCTTCGCTCCCCAGGATGCGCGTCGCCGTACAGGAGTACGGCGCGTCGAACCCCGAGTTGCTCGCAGAGCTCAGCAGCCGCACCCAATCCCTCGTCAAGGTGCCGGTGTACGCATGGGCGCTGCCCGAGGACCTCCAGCCCCTGCGCGATTGCGTGCGTCAACTGATCGACCGCAGCATCGACGTTGTGCTCTTTATGACCGCCGTGCAGGTCATCCATGTGTTCCAGGTCGCCGAACAGATGAAAGTGGCGCCCGCATTGCTGAAGGCACTGCGCGCTACGGTCGTGATCTCCATCGGCCCGACGACGTCGGAAGAGTTGGCCCACTACCGCATCGTTCCCGACTTCGAGCCCTCCCGCCCCAAGATGGGCTTCATGGTCAACGAGGCCGCGCAATACGCGCATCAGCTGCTCGAAAAGAAGCGCAACGGCGAGATGGCCGCCCTGGCCGGCGACGACGACGAGCCGGAGCATGCCTCCCCCCCCGCACCAGTCCGCCGCATCGCCCCTTCGACCTCCACCATGTCGGGATTCCGCGACGGCCTCGCTCAAATCGACTTCCTCCACGAGATCGGCAGCCGCATGGCCGCCGCCGATTCGCTGCATCTTGTCCTCGACCGCATCGTAGCCTTCATCGCCGGTGTCATCCCGTGCGATTCCTGCTTCGTCTACATCGTCGAAGGCGACAGCCTCGTACTCCGCGCCTCGAAGAATCCCCATGCAGACCTCATCGATCACATGGGTGTGCAGATCGGCCAGGGCGTCACCGGCTGGGTCGCCAAACATCGCGAGCCGGTGGCCATTGCCTCCCGGGCCTCTGAGGATCCGCGGTTCAAACCCTTCAAGAACATCCCCGAGGACAAGTTCGAGGCCATGCTTTGCACGCCTATCCTCTGTGCCGGGCGGGTCATCGGCGTCATCAATCTGCAGCACCGGCTCACCTACCGGCATACCCCGGAAGACGTTCGTCTGCTGTCCACGCTCGGCTTCCTCGTCGGCGCTGAGATCGAGCGTGCGAGATTGGAATCGGAAAACACCCAGCTGACCACTCGGCTGGAGACCCGCAAGGCAGTCGATCGCGCCAAGATTGTCTTGCAGCGAGACCTCCAGATCGGCGAAGAGGAGGCCTACCAGCGGATGCAGCGCGAGAGCCGCCAGCGCCGCAAGTCCATGCGCGAGATCGCGGATGCGATCCTGCTCTCGGAAGAGCTCCGCCGCTAGCCTGCACGGTCGCACGTTGAGAAGAAGCACCTCGCGGGCGACACCTCGAACTCATCCCGCTCCGCGCGCGGGCCTTCACACGGTGGCCTGCCCCCGCAAGCGATCCGCTCCCAGGCGCATCAGCACCTTCGACACCTCATCGTAGTCATGCCGCAGAAGGTCGCCCTCGTGCGCGAACGCCCCGGTTATCGGCTCCACGCCCAGCTCGCGCATGCGTTCAAGATCCGGCTCGATCGGCCTCTGGCCCTCGCGCGCGTATCGCTCGAGCAGCACCGGCGAGATCGGTGCGGTGTTCACAAGCGCGTAGTCGAAGATCTCGTTCCGTCCGTTCCGCGAAGTGCCTGCCGCGCCGCAGTGCTGCAGGATCTTTTCGATGTGCTGCGACGCCGTCAACCCGAGCGACTCGTTCGCCTGCGTCATCAGGTTGCAGATGTAGACCCGGGTCGCCCGCGACTCGGCGATCGCCTCCGGAATCCCCCGCACCAGAAAGTTCGTGATCAGGGATGTGTAGAGCGATCCCGGACCCAGCGTGATCAGGTCCGCGTTCGCGATTGCCGCCAGCGTCTCAGGCAGCGGGTCGGCTCCCGCAGGAGAAAGCATCAGCTCCTCGATGCGCAGGTGGCTTGCGGTAATGTTCGTCTCGCCCCGCACCACGGAGCCGTCCTCCATGCGCGCGGCCAGGGTCACGTCGCTGGTGGTCGCCGGATAGATCCGCCCCCGTGTGGCCAGGATCTGCGATGACGTCTGCACCGCCTGCGCGAAGTCGCCCGTTACGTGGGAGAGAGCCGCCAGAAACAGGTTTCCGAAGCTGTGTCCCTCGAGCGCACCATGCTCGAAGCGGTACTGAAACAACCGCGCGAGCAGGTGCTCGTCCTCGGAGAGCGCAACCATGCAGTTCCGAACGTCGCCCGGCGGCAGCATCTTGAAGTCTTCCCGCAGCCTTCCCGAAGATCCCCCGTCGTCGGTCACCGTCACGACCGCAACCAGCTCCCGGATCGCACACGTCTGCTCCGGGCTGCGCACCTCCGCGTGACGCCCGGTGCTGCCGCCCTCCCCGCCGCTGCGATCCGCCTCCCGCGATGGCGTATCCGTCGCCCGGCGCGATGCAGGCGGAGCAGGGACGAAGTGCTTCAGGCCGCGAAGCAGGGTCGAGAGCCCGGTTCCCCCTCCCATGGCAACAACGCGAAGACCGGGCAGAGCGGGTTTTTGAGGTAAAAGCACAGTGCTTCCAGTGTAAGCGTCGCCGCCCCCCTTTCGTGTGGCAACACGGTGGAATCCCCGAGGCATCGGGCGGGAGGCCCGGCGGCGCATCCAACCTGCTCAGGAGGCTCACTCATGAGCAAGGAAACTCTGCTGCACGGCCCGGAGGGCATCGCCAAGATCGCAGGTCTGATCAAGCAGGTACGCCTCTGCATGATGGTGACCGCGGCGCCCGACGGCTCCTTCGATGCCCGCCCCATGGCCACGCAGAAGACCGACTTCGACGGCGCCGCCTGGTTTCTCACCCCACACAACTCCGGCAAGCTGGGCGAGCTCGCGCACGACTCGCACGTCACCCTGGTCTACTCCGATCCCGCGCACAACAACTTCGTCTCGGCCAAGGGCCGCGCGTCCATCAGCCGCGACCGCGCCAAGATCCATGAGCTCTGGAATCCCATGTACACCGCCTGGTTTCCCGAAGGAGAGCAGGACCCCACCATCGCGGTCCTCAAGGTCGAGATCACCGAAGCCCAGTACTGGGAGGCGTCCTCGAGCAAGCTGGTGTTCGGAGCGAAGTACCTCGCCGCCGCCATAACCGGAGGTGCCGTCTCTGTAGGAGAATCCGGCAAGGTCAATCTGTAGCGTTCTGCCCGAAACGATCACACAGGCAGGGGAAGGGAAGCCGCATCCAAGGTACTGCCCGCCGTTCTCTGCCATCCACCCTCTATCCGTCAGTCGAAGCATGTGTCGCTCACGCGAAAGGGCCGCATCGCGAACGATGCGGCCCCTGTCCCTTGAACAAAACGTGCTTAGTAGACCGCAGCGGTGAGCGGGTTGCTTCCGAACAGGCGCGCCACACCCTCGTCCCGAACGGCCTTCTCATCCGGCCGCCTTGGTGGCACAGCCCGGGTACGCCCCGCTGACGGCGGCGCTACCTCCACCTGGCTGAAATTGAAGGCCATCCCGGCCACGCGTTGTGGTATCCGATACGGCGAAGGAAGACAGCACATATGCCCGGAGAGTCCCAGGGCATAGAACCGCATCATAGAGTGTCCTTCTCATCGGCTTCGGGGCGCATCGTGATCAACGCAGGTGCGACGATCATTCCAAGAAATACCAGGGCAAGAACCAGGTCGTGAATCATAGGGGAACACCTCGGTCGGATGGTCTGAAGCCATCTCTGCCAACCATCATCACGCCGCATCACAGTCCTGCAACATAGCACCAAGGCGCAACCCTCTACGCCCCAAGTTGTAGTCCCGTGTGCAAACCTTTCGGGATCTCCTGCCGTGGCTACTCGTGGATTCCCGCCGCACCCGCCCTCAGCACATCCGCGGCGCGGTCCAGCGCGCGCGTCAGCTCGCGAAGCTGCGCCTGCCCGCGAACCGCATCCGACGCATCGATCGCCTCATTCACCCCTGGAATCACCACCGCGGCATACCCCGTAAACTCCCCGGGAGCATAGATGCTATGTCGATACCAGGGCCTTCGGGGCAGCCCCTCCGGCAGCAGCAGCGCACGCTCCGTCGTGCACAGAGCCCGGTCCAGCGCGAGCGAACCGGCGCCGGGCGCCCGCTGCCGCGCCAGCATCCCGGCACCCTCCTGCTCCAATCGCTCGGCGGCCGCCAGCGCCGGGCCCCACTCCAGCTTCAGATCCCGGCCCAGCGCACGGCTGCGCGCCTGTTCCATGTACCCGCGAATCTCGTGGGCGTAGGCCTCGTAGTCCAGAGGAAGCACATCCGCATCGGCCATGTGCAGCACCTCCAGTCCGAACACACGTGCCTGCTGCTGCGTGTACAGCAGGTCGGGGTCCGCGAACCGGGTAAACCAGTCGAAGTTGTCGTACACCGTGTGGTACACACCGAACGGCCCGTCGGAACCGATGTCGGTCGCCGGAACACCCAGGTGGTGCAGAAAGGGCGTGTAGTCGGATCCCGACCCAAGCTCCCCAACCCGAACCTCTGTCTCCGGATGCACCGCGTCCGCAATCGCAGCCGGCTCAAGCGCCGTCCCCCGCCGTCCCAGACCCTCCGCGTCGTCCTTCTTCCAGCGGTCATACACCGTCCCGCCGCCAGGTGACGGCACCTCCCGCGTCACCTCGCGCACAAACTGCCGCAGCGAAGGCAGCGCCCCCGCGTTGAACACCGGCCCCGACACCGCCACATCCGTGTTGAAGTAAGCCACCGCATGCTCCAGAGCCGCCGCATGCTGCTCGGCCCACTCCGTCGAGCCCATCAGACCCTCCTCCTCGGCATCCCAGCTCGCCACGATGATGGTTCGCCTCGGCCGCCAGCCCTGCTTCAGCAGCTCTCCCAGACCATGCACCGCCTCGAGCATCGCCGCGGTCCCGCTCCCCGGGTCGGCCGCCCCATACACCCACGCATCCCGATGATTCCCCGCAATCACCCACTCGCCGGCCGCCGTCGTTCCGGGAATCCTGCCGATCACATCCCATACCGTCCGCAGCTTCGTCTCCTGCACCAGCCGCATGTGGACCCGCACGGCACCGGCCACGCCCTCCGCGGCATCCCCCACGTGATACGCGAAGCCCAACCCGCCCTGCCACTCCCGCGGAACCCCCGCTCCGCCAAGCGCCCGCAGAATCGGCAGGGCATCCGCGGACGACAGCGGATTCACCGGAATCGAAGGCTGGTCGAACCGCAGCTCCCTGCCGGACAGCCGGTGCGACGCAGGCAGCCCCGGCACGGACGCCACCCCCGGCGTCGTCGGGTCTCCCGGATACACCGGCATGAACTGCACCGAGCCCCGCTGCACCGCCGTATCCGGACGGTACGGCCCATTCGGATACGGCGCCCCGCTCCCATACCCTCCGTCGGCGGGGTCGGAATAGATCAGCACACCCACCGCACCGGAGTGCTCCGCCAGGTACACCTTCACGCCGCGGAAATCGCCGCCATACCGCACCAGCACGATCTTGCCCCGCAGGCTTACATGCATCGCATCCAGCCGCTGAAAGTCGACCAGCCGGCCGTAGTTCGCATACACCACGCCCGCCGTCACATCGCCGCTCGGCGAGGACCCGTTGAACCCCGGCAGCACACGGGGATCGTTCTGGAGCCGCTCCTGCGGGCCGTCTCCGTCGAGCGCGGCATGCTCAGGCGTCGGCCCGGAGAAGATCGTCCGCCCCGTACTGTCGTACGCCTGCACGGCGATCGACACCGGCCGGTTCATCAGCACACGGTAGGGCACGAACTCCGTATCGAGCCCCGCCGCGCGGAACCGCTCCGCCACGTACTCCGCGGTCCGGTAGTCCTCCGGTGAGCTCGCCCAGTGCGGGGCCGCGGTCAAGCGCCGCAGATGCTCCCGCGCCAGCGCCGCATCCGGCACACGCAGAAAGGCCGCATCCCACCGCGCCTGCTCGGTAAAGTCGCGGTAGCCGAACACCTTCACCGGGTGCGCCTGGACCGCCGGACGCCGCTCTGCCGATTGCGCAAACAACGCAAACGCCGCACCGAACGACATCCACCCCAAGCGCCTGAATCCACTCAAAACCGCTGACCCCACCGTCCTCCGAAGCTGCCCCTGCCCCGCGTCGCCCCTAGGAGACCGGCTGCGCACAGAACCTGCAGCGATGCGCCGCCAGCGGAATCTCCGACAGGCACTCCGGGCAGGACTTCGTCGTCGCCGCCTGCGGCCCCTTCATCCGCGCCATCAGGTACTGCAGCGGAGCCACCACAAAGAAATACACCACCGCCGCGATGATCAGGAAGTTCAGCAGCGCAGTCAGAAACGGCCCGTAGACGATCGGAGTTCCATTCACGCTCCAAGCCAGCTTGTCGAAGTCCGGCGTCTTCACCACCGCCGCGATGAACTGCATCAGGATGCCCTTGGTGAAGGCCGTCACCACCGCACCGAAGGCCGCGCCGATCACCACCGCGACCGCCAGGTCCACCACATTGCCGCGAAGAATAAAGTCCCGGAATCCCTTTAGCATCCAGTGTTCCTCTCGTTCCGGCCCGTCGGTGGCCGCTCAGGCGCCGAGTATACATCACGTTCTACAGCAGATACGGGCTCACCAGGAAGAACAGGATCATGCTGATCGCCATCACGTCCATGTACAGGCAAAGCACCACTCCGCCGTGGTACAGGTTCCATCGCTGCCGCATGCAGCGCATCGTCTCCGCCATCCCCAGCACAGCCAGCACCGCGGGAACGGTCAGCCACAGCGTAGCCCGGCTCTGCGGAAACCCCGACATCTTCACCGCCGCCAGAAAGCTCAACACCACCAGCAGGTTCGCGCGCAGCAGCGAACGACGGCGAAGATCGAAGACCGCGGACGAAGAATGAGGCCGGTGCGACACGGGTTTCCCGACCACAATTCTACCCAGTCCGCAGATGCTCTGCCCGACCGCTCCGCGCGCCGTTACGACCCTGCGCGACGATCCTGCGCTAGCGACGATCCCACAGCTAGTTCTCCGCCCGTTCGCGCTTGTACGGCGTCTGCATCCGGGAGCGCGCCTCGTTGATCGCCCCCTGCGTATTGTCGTTCGTCTGCACCGCCAGCCGGTACTCGTTCACCGCCCGCTCGCGCTGCCCCGTCACGTCAAAGATGTACCCCAGGTGGATGTGGCTCCACACCTCGGTCCACCGCGGGTCCCCATCCCCGCGCAGCGCGTCGCGAAAGCTGTTCGCGGCCGATTGGTAGTTCCGCTGCAGAAAGAACACCTCCCCGATCCGGTACGCCGCCAGCGAGCTCGCCTTGTTCGCGTCCAGCGCCTTCTGGTACTCCCCCAGCCCGCCCGTCAGGTCGCCCTGGGCCACAAGCTGCTGTCCGCGCAGCACAGCCACCCGCACCGCGAGGTCCGGCGTGCTCTTCAGCAGCCAGTTCTCGGGATCGATCGTGATCCGCCGCGGCCGCCCGAAGGTCTCAATCGTGTACGGCGAGTCGCTCCCCGACACATCGATCCGCCGCACCTCCGTCTTGCCGTCCGTCTCGATCCGCAGCTCCACCGGCATCCGGAACAGGTCCAGGTCCTCTGTAATCGACCCCACCGTCCGGAACCCCTTGTTCGACCCCATGCGGAACACCGAATACTTGTCCGTAAACGACGGCGCTCCCGTCCCGTCGATCCACTGCGCGAAGAACGCCGTCAGCTCCAGCTTGCTCTCGCCCTGAGCCACCGTCTCCACGTTGGCCCCGCGCACACTCTTATCCGTGTACTGCGCCAGCAGACTCCGCAGAAACCGCTGAAACGTCTCGTCCCCCATCTCCCACCGCAGCATGTGGAAGACCATGGCGCCCTTCTCCAGCGTCATCGACTGGAACTGCGGCGAGTAGGGGTCCAGCCGCCCCAGCGTCGACAACGGCTCCGTGTCATACGCCAGCGCACCCGCCGAGACATCCGTCACCGCCGCCTGAAACGCATTCTTGCCCGCCGAATCCTCGAGGTACATCAGCTCCGCGTACCGGCTCATCCCGTTCGTGATCCACGCATCGTTCAACGTCGCCGGCGACACCTCCGACCCCCACCACTGGTGCGCCAGCGTGTTGGCCAGCAGCCGCTGCGGGTTCGTCGCCTTGTCCAGCCGGTGCCCCGCAATCGCCACGACTTCGGGCCCCCACGCCGCGCCCCCCGCCACCGCATCCTCCGGCAGCTCCACCACGTTGATGCGTCCACTCTCCGGCTGCCCGAAGAGGTTCGTCATGAACTCGAACTCGCGCCCCGCAAGCTGCGCAAAGTCCGTCGCCAATGCCTTCCTCTTCTCGGTCGTATACACATAGATATTGTTCACGCCGCCGTGCACCGCCGGCAGAAACTTGCCCGCGACGATGGTCCCCGGAAACCCGGGCCTCGTCCAGTTGAAGCTGTACTCCGTCCGCCCATCCGGCAGCGTCTTTTTGCCTGGAGTGCCGCTGCCCACCGCCGTATAGTCCGCGGGCACACGAATGTGCATCTCCGCCGTAAACCGGTCCGTAAACAGCCCCGTCATGGGGAACCAGCGCCCCGAATACAACAGCATCGTGATCGGATCCGCGACAGCCGCCAGCTTGATCCCCTCCACCGGGCTCGTGTCGGACCCCACCAGCGCGCCGGCGTACTCAAACCGAAACGTGGTCGTCACTCCCTTCGCAATGGGCGCCGGCAGCGTCACCCGCACACTCGAACTCGTCGCAATCCGCTCCGCATTCAGCGTCTGGTTCTTCTCGTCCTTCAGCGACGTCACATTCAGGCCGTTGTTCAGCTCAAACGTAGCGGACGTCAGGTCCTCAAGTGCCGTAAACGTCACCGCCGCCGACGCGCTCAGCCTGCTGGTCGCCGGATCGATCTCCGCCGTAATCACGTACCCCGTGATGTTGAGCTGCGGACGAGCCGGCGCCGCATACCCGCGCACCGAGCACACGGCAAGCACCACGGCAACCGCGGCGTGCGCCACAGCGCGTCCGGGCGCCAGCCCTGGAACTGCAGGAAAACGGAGACGGATCTTCAAGATGCAGTCAACCTCACACATGCATGGTAAAGCGCCACAGCGAAGCGCGCGAACGCTCACCGGAAGACGCAGCCACAGAACGCCCATGGTAAAGCGCCGCGCCCTCTCCATGGAAGCGACCCCGGCCAGCTCTCCGCATCGCGGACGACGCCCTACCCTTAGACGTATCCCCCGGCGCAGACGTATCCCCCGGCCCCCCGCCCCGCACTCCGAGCCAGCGTCCAGGCTGGTTCGAAACACCATGCCCTCCAGGGGCATCCCGCCGATCCCCACCCGGCTCGTGCCCGCTGGGGGTTGGGATGGACTTGAGAAGGCCCTGTTCACATCCCCACTGGTACAGCCGGCTGTTCTAGCTGAACAGGAATTCCTTCGTGCGGAGTTCTTTTACGGTGTCGCGGAGTTTGGCGGCCTTTTCGAACTCGAACTTCTTCGCGGCTTCGCGCATGTCGGATTCCAGCTTGACGATGTAGGTGTCCAGCTCCTGCTGCGTGGTGAAGTCCGGCATGCCTTCGGCCTCGTCCGTCAGGTCGGCGTAGTCGGCCTTCAGGATGCCGGCCAGGCCCATCTCGAGCGGGCGGATGATGGACATCGGCGTGATGCCGTGCACGTCGTTGTAAGCGACCTGCTTCTCGCGGCGGCGGTCGGTCTCCTCGATCGCCCGCTGCATGGAGTCCGTCATCTTGTCCGCGTACAGGATCGCTCGCCCCTCCAGATGGCGTGCCGCGCGGCCGATGGTCTGGATGAGCGAGCCCTGCGACCGGAGAAAGCCCTCCTTGTCCGCATCGAGAATCGCCACCAGCGAGACCTCCGGGAGGTCCAGCCCCTCGCGCAGCAGGTTGATGCCGATCAGCACGTCGTACTCGCCCTTGCGGAGGTCGCGAAGCAGCTTGATCCGCTCCAGCGTCTCAATCTCCGAGTGCATGTAGCGGCAGCGCACGCCGACCTCCGTGTAGTAGTTCGCCAGATCCTCCGACATGCGCTTGGTGAGCGTCGTGACCAGCACCCGCTGGTTGATGGCCGCGCGGTCGCGAATCTCGGCCAGCAGGTCGTCGATCTGGCCCTTCACCGGGCGGATCTCGACGACCGGATCGATCAGCCCGGTGGGGCGGATGATCTGTTCGACCACGACGCCGGCGGCCTTCGTCAGCTCGTACGGCCCGGGCGTCGCGGAGACGTAGACGATCTGGCCGGTACGGCCTTCGAACTCATCGAACTTGAGCGGCCGGTTGTCCATCGCGGACGGAAGCCGGAAGCCGTAGTCCACCAGGTTCTGCTTGCGGCTGCGGTCGCCATGCCACATGCCGTGGAGCTGCGGCACGGTGACGTGGGACTCATCGATGAACAGGAGATAGTCGCGCGGAAAGTAGTCGAGCAGAGTAGGCGGCGGCTCACCGGGAAGGCGGCCGGAGAAGTGCCTGGAGTAGTTCTCGATGCCGTGGCAGTAGCCCACGGACTTGATCATCTCCAGGTCGAATCGCGTTCGCTGGTGAATTCTTTGCGATTCGACCAAGCGGCCTTCTTTTTCGAGGTAAGCCTCCCACTCGGTGAGCTCCGCGAGGATGGAATCCATGGCGGTGCGCTTGCGTTCGGGCTGAACGACGTAGTGCGACTTCGGGTAGATCGGAAGGCGCGCGTACTTCTGCTTGACGGTGCCGAAGAGCGGGTCGATCTGGGCGAGCGAGTCGATCTCGTCGCCGAACAGCTCGATGCGGTAGGCGTTCTCGTCGTAGGTGGGGTAGACCTCGATGATGTCGCCCCTGACGCGGAACGTGCCGCGGCGGAAGTCCACGTCGTTGCGCTCGTAGAGGATCTCGACCAGGCGCCGGGTGATGTCTTCGCGCTTGAGCTTCTGGCCCTTTTCGAGCAGGAGGAGCATGCCGTAGTAGGCCTCGGGCGACCCAAGGCCGTAGATGCAGGAGACGGAGGAGACGATGATGGCGTCGCGGCGTTCGAACAGGCTCCGCGTGGCGGAGAGGCGGAGCTTGTCGAGCTCCTCGTTGATGGTGGCCTCCTTCTCGATGAACAAGTCGCCGGAGGGGATGTAGGCCTCGGGCTGGTAGTAGTCGTAGTAGGAGACGAAGTACTCGACCGCGTTCTGCGGGAAGAAGGTCTTGAACTCGTGGTAGAGCTGTGCGGCGAGCGTCTTGTTATGCGCCAGGATGAGGGCGGGGCGCTGGACCTGCTCGATGATCTTGGCCATGGTGAACGTCTTGCCGGAGCCGGTGACGCCGAGCAGCACCTGGTCCTTTTCGCCGGCGGCGAGGCCGGAGACGAGTTCGGCGATGGCGCGGGGCTGGTCTCCCTGGGGCTTGTAGGTGGTCGAAAGCTGGAAGTCCATCCTCCTATCTTAATTGGTTCGGCACAGCGCTTAATTGGTTCGGCCCCAGCGCTTCGGCTGGGCCGCAGCGCTTCGGGACGCGAGACGCTGCTGGTACGGGTGCCCCGGACCGCCGTACACTTGCGCAGCATGACGGACCTCAGGAAGACCTGGCTGATCCTCGTCGGCATCACCGCGGCGGAGGCGGTTCCGCTGATCGTCTACACGGTTCGCGGAGGCGCGCGCTTCGCCCGCTACCTGGGCTTCGGCGGCGCGAACCGCGGCACGACGCTCGGCTGGCTGCTGGCCCTGCTCTGCGCCGCCGTGTTCACGGCAAACACGGTGCGGCGCTCACCTCTGATCCGGGACAACTTCTTCCGGGTCGACGCGACCAAGCTGTTCGCGGTGCTGCTGTTCGCGCCGGTCACCGGAGTCTTCGAGGAGATGTACTTCCGCAAGGCTCTGATGGATGGCGTGCAGGCGCGCGGCGGAGGTGCTCTGGCTCAGATCGCTCTCTCGGCCGTTGTCTTCGGGCTCGGCCACGGCATCTGGGGGCTCTTCGGCCGGAGCCTTCGGATAGCCGCTGGGGCGACGGTGGCTACGGCTCTGCTCGGCGCCGCGCTGGCCGTCGTGTATCTTGCGGCGGGGCGCTCGGCCGCGCCGTGCAGTGTGGCGCATGCGCTGATCAACGCGTGCATCGAGCCGTGGCTGATCCTGGCCGCGGCGTCGCGGTCGTGGAACGGCCTTCGAACGGCGGCGGTAGACGCGAGCGCGTGAATGCGGCGGCGGGCGGTCATTCGCCCTCGAAGCCGCGGTTCCAGCGGCTCACGACGCGGGTTTCGCGCTCCCAGCCAAGCACGCTGACGCTTCCGGTTTGGAGGGCAAAGCGTGCTCCGCCGCGGGCGTCGAGCCCGATCCAGCGGGCCGCCACAATCCGCAGGATATGAGCGTGGGCGAAGAGGGCGACGTCGCCGCCGGCTCCTGCGGCGAGTGCGCGGCGGATCACGCCGTCCGCGCGCAGCCCGACCTGCTCCACCGTCTCGCCCTCGAAGATGGGGTCCTTCCACACGGACCAGCCGGGGAGTTCGGCGCGAATCTCGGGCGTGGTGCGGCCTTCGTACACGCCGTAGTCCCACTCCTTCAGGCCGTCGTCGACCACGGCCAGGTCGCCGAAGCCGGCGATCTCGCAGGTCTCTTTCGCCCGCAGCATGGGACTGCGCAGCGCGGCGGCGAAGGGGATGCGCTCGAGATAGTCCCTGAGCTCGACGGCGCGGGCCCGGCCGCGCTCGGTGAGCGGGACGTCGGTGCGGCTGGTGTGCCTGCCGCCGGCGCTCCAGGCGGTCTCGCCGTGGCGGATGAGCCAGAGCCTGGTGGTGTCGCTGTCGCCGGGGGTGCCGGCGGTGTCGGTGCCGCCTGCCTCGCTACTGCTGCTGCCGCCTGCCTCACTGCTGCTGCTGCTCATCCGGGACCTCTTTCCTGTTTATCTAATCACGGTGCGGGCGTCGCGGTGCGCGGGCGTCACGCGTGCGCGGGCGCGGGCGGTGCGGTGTCGGTACGATAGCGGGATGGATCCCCGGTTGATTGTGTTCGATCTGGATGGAACGCTGGTGGACTCGCAGATCGATCTGGCGAACTCGGTGAATGCGACGCTGCGTCACCTGGGCAAGGCTGAGCTGCCGCTCGCGGTGATTGCGGGCTACATCGGCGACGGCGCGGGGATGCTGATGCGGCGCGCGCTGGGCGATCCCGAGGGCGACGTTCACGACGAGCTGTCGGTGCGGGAGGCCGTGGCGTATTTTCTGGACTACTACCGGGTGCACAAGCTGGATGCGACCTACGTGTACGGCGGCGTGCTCGAGGCGCTGGAGGCGATCCGCGAGGAGTGGCCCGCGGCGAAGCTGGCTGTGCTGACGAATAAGCCGGTGGGGCCTTCGCGCGAGATCTGCTCGGCGCTTGGGCTGGCCGGCTTCTTCTTCGAGAACTACGGCGGCAACAGCTTCCACACGAAGAAGCCGGATCCGGCGGGGCTGGTTGCGCTGATGCAGCAGGCCGGTGCGGCTCCGCGGCAGACGGTGATGATCGGCGACTCCGACGTGGACGTGCTGACGGCTCGGAACGCGGGGGCGCGGTCCGTCGGGTGCCTGTTCGGGCTGGCACCGGAGCGGCTGCTGCTTGCGGGGCCGGAGCGGACGGTGGTGCGTGCGGCGGAGTGGGCGGCGGCGATCCGGGGGCTGTGAGCGTGGCGCCCTCAAACCCCATCACCCCAAACCCCATTCCCAAAACACCATCCCCAGACACCCCAAAACCTGTCAAGCCCTCAAACCACCTAACTCCCTCAATCCAAAGAGAATATAGTTGGCCGTTTAGTTATGCCCCAACCGCTATAATAGAAATAGATCAACCAAACCAATCCAAACGCCCATAGACCAAGCCCGGCCTAACCGCGGACATGCGCCGTAACCCCTTTATCCGAAGTACTTTGCACTGGAAGTACAGGGGGGTGGGGACGCACCTCCCCGTACACCGGAGCCGTCCGCAACCCGCACCGCCACAACCAGTCCCACCCGTACCGACGCCACGCCAGAAGTCCGCCTGTGTCCAACGCCCGAAGTCCAACGCCCGAAACCCGAAACCCGAAACCCGAAGTCCGAAGTCCAAAGCCCGAAGTCCGAAGTCCAAAAGTCCAGACCTAACCCCTTTATCCGAAGTACTTTGCACCATAAGTACAGGGGGTGGGGGGAGGTGCCCGCGCCCAGCGTGGAGGGGTTCGCGATCAGCCCGGTGAGACCGCCCGGTGTGTGGGGTAGTGGAGTTTGAGGTTTGGGGTGTGAGGTTCGGTTTGCTCACGAGGATGTTGAGGTGGCGGTGGCGGTGGGGTGGCGGAGGGTGGCGAGGGGGTAGAAGGTGCCGCGCCAGGTGATGCCTCCGTTGCGCAGGGTGGTGAGCATGGAGCGGAGCATGGAGTATCCGAGGAGCGCGGCGGCGACGGGGGCGAGCAGGGCCCAGGCGGGGGAGATGCGGCTGCGGCGGCCGGCGAGGAGGTAGAGGCCGAGGAGGGAGAGGGAGGCGAGGGCTCCGGGCAGGCGGGCGCCGGGCCAGGCGAGCAGAAGGAAGGGGGCGGCGCAGAAGAGGTTGAGTCCGAGGGCTCCGGCGAGCAGAAGGAGGGGCTGGTAGCGGAAGACGGGGAAGAGGTTCTTGGTCATGCCGCGGAGCAGGCCGAAGAGTCCGGAGGCCCAGTGGACGGCGACGGCGCCGGGGGCGTAGACGGCGCGCTGGCGGAGGCGGTGGGCCTTGACGGTGCGGCCGAGGGTGAGGTCTTCGAGGATCTCGAGCGGCATGGCCTCGAAGCCTCCGATGCGCAGGTAGGCCTGGGTGCGGAGGAGGTTGAAGGCGCCCACGCCGATGGCGTCGCGGCTGCGGGGGGAGGCGACGCGCCAGGGACGGACGGCGAAGAGGCTGAGGACCTGGAGAAAGGAGAGGAGCATGGCCTCGCCGGGGCTGCGGATGAGGGTGGTGGGGAGGGTGACGAGGTGGTCCGCGCGGACGGCCTGGGCGTGGGCGAGGGAGCGGCGGAGGATCCCGGGGGCGAAGAGGATGTCGCCGTCCGTGAAGAGGAGGTAGTCGGGTGGGGCGGAGGCGATGGCGTGGCGCGCGGCTGTGGCCATGGCGTGGGTCTTGCCGAGCCAGCCTGGGGGGAGGACGGTGATGTGGAGGACGTGGAGGCGGTGGGGGTGGAGGCCGGCGAGGGTGTCCATGAGGGCGCCGGTGGAGTCGGTGGAGCGGTCGTCGACGGCGAGGATGCGGAGGTTTGGGTAGTCCTGCCGGAGCAGCGAGAGGAGACAGGCCTCGATGCCGGGGCTCTCGTTGCGGGCGGGGACGATGACAGTGAGGCTGGGGGAGTCGGAGGGGGTGCGATCGAAGGCTGGGGAGGTGAGGTCCGGCACGCGGGGGAGCCAGATGGCGGCCTCGAGGAACTGGGCCAGCCAGCGGAGGGCGGTGAGCCAGATGAGGGCGCGGAGGAGGAGGTGGAGGGTCACGTGAGCTTAGGGTCTCATCCGCGGGAGAGGCGGGGCAATGGAGGCCGGGGGCGGAGTTTGACAGGGCTGCTGGGGAGGATCGCGGTTCGGTGCCGGTGCGTTAGAAGTGGAGGAGGAGGTCGGCGAAGCCGGAGAGCTCGAGGAGGGATTGGCCCGGGGGCGGGGGATTGACCGTCTCGTGTTCGAGGACCCAGGTGAAGTCGTGGGGGATGAAGACGGCATGGAGGCCGGCGGCGAGGGCGGGGTTGATGTCGGATCGGGGGCTGTTGCCGATCATCCAGGTGGTGCTGGGCCGGCAGACGTGGCGGTCGATGAGCGCGCGGTAGGCGGACTCCTGCTTTTCGGCGAGGACCTCGACGGCGGCGAAGAAGGGCTGGAGGCCGGAGCGGGTGAGCTTGTCCTGCTGCTCGTCGTGGTTGCCCTTGGTGACGAGGAGGCAGCGGTGGCGGGTGGAGAGTGCGGCGAGGGTGGGGGCGACGCCGGGGAGGAGCTCGATCTGCTGGTCGGCGATGGACTGTGCGAAGGCGAGGATGCGGGCGTGCTTCTGGGGGGTGAGTGGGGTGTCGGCGAGCTGCTCGAAGCAGGTGACGAGGGAGTGGCGGAAGGAGGCGAGTCCGTAGCCGTGGGCGGCGATGGTGGCGCGCTCGCAGGCGTTGAGGCGGTCGCGGACCTCCTCCGGGGTGTGGACGCGGTGGTCGAGGTAGGAGATGAAGGCGGTGATGGCGCGCTCGAAGTAGATG
>JALYIA010000065.1 GCA_030776065.1 Acidobacteriota bacterium | reverse complement strand
CTCTCACACACACCGGCAGCGCTATCTGCCCATGACGGAAGAGAATGGAACTTCGGTCCTCGCTGCAAATCAGAGCCTGTCAGCATCTTGAGGCTCCTTCTTCTTGACGATGCTTTACCGAGAGTTTGCATATGCTGGCCTTGCCACCAACCCTAGCTCCGGCCCGCTTCGATGCTGGCAGGCGCAGACTCCCCTCGCGGTTCATCCACCAGCCTTACGGCCGCGGCTACATTGTCAGAGGGCCTCTCAGCAGAGCGTCACCGCGCCGCTTGACCTCCCAAGGTACCGCCGATGGGACAGCAGGTCCCGTCGCGTGACCACGCCGGACAATCATCGGGACGACTTTCAGGTCGCACCCATTCATAAAAGCCATCGGCGGGGATGAGGCAGCGCCGGCGATGAAACGGAACTCTCCACAGGGGTTTTGAAAGAAGAGTCTCGGCCTGTCCGGCGTCAACTATTCTTTCCCCTCAACGACAACTAGATTTCCCGATAGTCGTTTGAACTTGTTTCTCTCCTTCTCTCGGGTATCGTTGTTGCTGGCTGGGACGTAGCGAAGCCCCGAAGGGGCGAAGCGGAGTCCCAGCCAGCAACAACGGGGGCTGATAGCTCCCTCTCAGGCTGCCGCTGTTCCGGCGTCCGTTGTCGATCCCCGCTCCTTCTGGGCCTGCTCCATGCGGTAGCTGGGGATATTCAACTCCAGGATGATGCTGTGATGAACCAGGCGGTCGATGGCCGCCGCCGTGGTCATCGGGTCCTTGAAGATCTCTTCCCACTTCGAAAACGGAAGATTGCTGGTCAGCATCACGCTGCCACGCTCATAGCGCTCGGCCAGCAAGGTAAACAGCACCTCCATCTCCTCGCGGCTCTGCTGCACGTAGCCCATTTCGTCGATGATCAGTCCGTCATAGCGAGCCAGCTTCTTGATCTCCTTGCTCAGGCGCAGGTCACGCTTGGCGGCCAGCAGATCCTGCACCAGCATGGCGCAACTGGTGTACTTCATCCGCCGTCCCTGCGTCACCAACTCCTGCGCCAGTGCGCACAGCAAGTGGCTTTTCCCCGCTCCGGGATTACCGAACAGAAGCAGGTTCTCCTTGCGATCCAGGAAGCCGCCATCGAGCAGCACCTTCAGTTGGCGACTGACCTTGACGGGAAGACGCTTCAGGTCGAAGTTCGCCATCGTCTTCTCCTGCGGAAGAGAGGACTCTTTCAATAGCCTGGCGATACGATTCCGATCCCGCGCTTCGCACTCGCGTTCGGTCACCTCCAACAGGTACTGTTCGTAGCTCAGCGTCTCCTTCTCTGCCCGTCGTGCCGACTCTTCGAAGCAGGCACGCATGGCTGGCAAGTGCAGTTCCGTAAGGTTCTGCAGCAACTTCGTTTGTATAGGTAGCTCGCGGCTCATTGCACAACCTCCGTGTACAAGAGGTCGAAGATGCTCAAGTCGATGGCCGCGATCTTCACATCGCGTCGGCTTGCGCTCGATGCCACACCCAACAGCGCTTCCACGCTCTCAGCACTGATCGGCTCATCGGACTGATGCAATAACGTGCGCAGCGCTTCATCTACCTTGGACTCGCTCTCTTTAGCCGCCAGTTCCAAGATGCGCAGATACTCCTTGCTGCCACGCCGTCCATGCTGCTCTTCCAGCGCATCCAAGGCCATACGGAAGCGGCTGGTCGGGAACAACTCATCGCGGTAACGGTAGTTCTCGAACGCGCCCGGCTTGCGCACCAGCCAGTCGATGATGTGGCGATAGTCCACGCGATGCTTGCGCCGTCCGCGAAGACGAGGCATCTCGGCCACCTTCCGCTGCCCATACCAGACTTCCACCTGATCCATCGTCAGCCGTGCTTCCACCACTTCGCCGATCAACCGGCTGGGCACCGAGTACACGTTGCGGTCCACATAGATCAGGCTGCCGGAGTCGACCTTCACGCGCTCCCGCTTGGCCGACTCCATGCGCCGCTCGGGAAGCTCGCGCATCACTGCCATCTCTTCGACCAGTCGCTGGCGGCGACCCGCGTTCAGACGCGCGAACAGAGCCTGCAGGAAGCTCCGATACGCATCCAGACTGACGAAGTCGCGGCTGCCACGCAACAGCAGCTCCTGCTCCACGGCCCGCTTGAAGCGATGATGCCGCTGCTCCACATCGCCGTTTTCGTTGCCATGCCCGGCCTGGATCTTCTCCGCCTTCAGGCCGTAGCAGCGCATCAGACCTTCATAGCGCTCGGTGAACTCGGCTGGGCGGACCGTGTTGTTGACCGCCGTCGAGAGCCGGTCGGTGCGGTGGCGCTCAGGAACCTTGCCCAGCTTCCACAGCGCGTTCTGCAAGCCTTCGCTCAAGCTCTCGAAGCTCTCCGAAAAGCACACCGTGCCCGCTTCCCAGTTCGAGTACGTCAGCACGAAGTGATAGATCAGGTGCGGAAAACTCTGCCCCTGGATGGTCACGCCCAGCTCTTCCATGTGCGTGAAGTCGGAGGCGCATAACCGACCGGCATGATGCTGCTGCGAGAAGAACACCTCGCGCGACGGGCCGTCGATGGCCCGCCACTGCTTCACCTTGCGCTGCAACGTGCGCAACTGGCCGTCCTGAAAACGCCCCGGATAAACCCGCTGCAGATGCTCAAATACGGTCTTCGACTCAAGGCCTGGGCTGTTCTCCAGCAACCCGCGAACCGCTTCCCAGACCTCCGCGAATGGGTCCGGTCGCGTTCGCCAACGCTCCCCAGACTCCAACTCGCTCGGCAATCGACCAAGACGCCGGTACTTCCGCGCCGTCTTCGCGTCCATCCCTGCCTTGGACGCTGCACACTCCAGATTTCCCTCTACCTTTATCAACGAAAATAGCCTCCGTACCTGCCTGTCCGTGATCAACCTGCCTCCAGCAAAGCTGGATACAGATTCAATCATGTTGTCGTCGGTCGGGAATTCTAATTGTCGTTGACCGGGAGTTCTAATTGTCGCCCGTCAGCCTTGCGAGTCCCGACCTTTTCTCGATGGCGCCTGCCATCCGCATAGTAGTTGACCCACCAGATCCCACTCCCGGCGGGGTGCTCGAACACGCCACGAATGGGCTTTGCTGCCTGCCTCACCCGCTTCGGCGACGAATCAACAGGTGATACTGGTGGCTGTTCTGGTGGCTGTTTGTTTTCGGATTTGCTGCGAGCTACTGCAACAGTATGCAACATGTTATGAGTATACATCTTGTTCATTCAAAACTGTTTATTAGTCACACATGCAGCGCTTTGCAACCCACTGCAACGACTTCATTTTTCGACTCTTAATCGACTGGTCGTAGGTTCGATCCCTACCGCGTCCACCACTTTTCTCTTTGTTCATGTTGCTTTGCTATAGAGTAGACTCATCACTTGCGGCCCAAATTGGGGCGCGATCGACGAGGTTGCTCCAATCTGCGGTAGGCCTAAAGCGTCCGAAACTAAGCCGATTAACTTCGATGGATCATACTCCGTTCCTACTTCGGCATAGGCCAGAACCGCGGCTGCACCTTCTCATGCAGATCCGCATAGTCCGTCAGCGGCGTCCAACCCGCAGCCCCCTGGCTTTCCCCCTCCACCTCCGCATGCGCCAGCAGGCGCAGCCCCTCCACCCGCTCCGGCGTCAAATGCTCCACATACACCTCGCCGAACGGGTCCCGCTTCCGCACCGGGATCATCCGGCTCGTCGGATACGGCGTCTCCCAGGCCGGAGCCAGGCTCCCCGGCGCCTGGAACACCGGCTCCAGAAACTTCGACACCCCAACCCAGTTCAGCAGCACCGCATGTTGATACGTCTGCCCCTTCATGCAATCCAGGCCCTGCTCCACCTGGAACGCCACCAGGTACTCCTCCGGCAGATGCCACCACATATTCAACGTCGTGTATGGATCCTCGGTCCGCAGGTGAAACACCGTCCGGTCGCCCTTGCGGAACACCTCGGCAATCCCCCGGCAAGCCTCCGGTGCCTCCGCGAACGGCACAATGTCGTACCCCTTCTCCAGCAAATGAACCCGGAAGTACCGGTCCACGTTAAACTGCGTGCTCAGCGCCAGCATCGTCTCGCCCGGCCCCACCTCGTCGATCACCCCGTCCAGCTTTCGCATCCCATCCGTCACGCTGGCCTGCCACTCGTCCCACACCAGCGGCATCCAGATCTGTCCCGTTGAGCTCCGCGGACCGTCCCGCATCTGCACCGAAACCGGCCCAAACATCACCCCCGCGAACACCAGCACAAGCGCCGCCACCATCGCCTTCTGCCACACCACGCCACGAACCCACCACTCCCGCAAAACCCGGATCCCGGTCGCGCCATGCAGCAGCAGCGCAGGCGTCCCAAGCAGAGTAAACACACGCAACTCGGTAGCCCGGAAGATCACATACAGATAAAAGACTCCCGGCACCACAACCAGCCCGAGAACCCATCGCCACCCATGCGTCCGCGCATTCCGCAC
>JALYIA010000064.1 GCA_030776065.1 Acidobacteriota bacterium | reverse complement strand
GTTCCCCCGGTATGCCCGAGCCCGCGACCGGACATCTTGGCAACCTTGATGCCGCACGCAGCAGCAAGCGGCGCAACAATGAGTGTCGTCGTGTCCGCTACGCCGCCCGTCGAATGTTTATCGACCTTAACTCCTGGAATGGAGCTTAGATCGGCAACATCCCCGGAGTAAGCCATTGCCATCGTTAAGGCTATGGTTTCATTGGTCGACATTCCCTTGAAATAGATGGCCATGAGCAACGCAGCGACTTGGTAGTCAGGAATGACCCCGGAGACATAGCCTTGTATCCACCATTCAATCTGCTCTTTGGATAGATCCTGGCCGCGCTTTTTCTGATTGATCAGTTCCGTCATCAACATGGAGCCACATCCTCACTTTTCACTTACCGTACTTGCGGAAAACCGAGATCGACCTTGCTGGTGCCGGGATCGGGCCAGCGACTTGTGATGACCTTGCTGCGGGTGTAGAACTGCACACCCTCAGGTCCATACATGTGCAGGTCGCCGAAGAGAGACGACTTCCAGCCACCGAAGCTGTAGTAGGAGACAGGCACGGGAATTGGGACATTAATGCCGACCATTCCAGCCTCAACCTCGAACTGAAATTGGCGAGCCGCGCCGCCATTTTGAGTGAAGATGGCCGTTCCATTGCCGTAGGGGCTTTCATTGATGATTTGCAATCCCTCTGCGTAGGTCTGGACACGGACCACACTGAGCACGGGGCCGAAGATTTCCTCGTTGTAGCACCGCGTTCCCGGTGAAACATGATCGAGCAGCGATGCGCCCAGGAAAAATCCATCGCGAGAGGCGGAGGCTTCCTCTCGACCATCTACTTCGATTGATGCGCCTTCAGCCAACGCTGAATCAAGAAATCCCGCTACATGATCTCGATGTTGACGTGTGACCAGAGGCCCCATTTCGCTGCCAGATTCCAAACCAGGGCCGATCTTGATGTTTGGAATGCGCTTGCGGATCGCGGCGACCAAAGGATCAGCCACATTGCCGACAGCGACGATGACGGAAATCGCCATGCATCGCTGACCCGCTGCGCCGAAGGCAGCGGAGACGGCCGCATCGGCAGCAGCATCAATGTCGGCATCCGGCAAGACCAGCATGTGATTCTTGGCGCCTCCGAGCGCCTGGACGCGCTTACCGTTACGAGTCCCTGTCTCATAGATCGATTTTGCAACCGGAGTAGAACCCACAAAACTGATTGCGCGAACGTCGGGATGTGCAAGCAGCCGCTCCACCGCAACCCGATCGCCGTTCACGACATTCAGAACGCCATCGGGCACTCCAGCTTCATGTGCAAGTTCCGCGAGCAAGAGGCTAGCCGATGGCACCTTCTCCGAAGGCTTCAAGATAAAGGTGTTTCCACAGGCGATGGCGTTCGACAGCATCCAAAGCGGGACCATCACCGGGAAGTTGAACGGTGTGATGCCGGCAACGACCCCGAGCGGCTGGCGGACTTGATAGACATCGACTCCCGTGCTGGCCTGTTCTGAGTAGCTGCCTTTGAGGAGGGAGGCGATTCCACAGGAGAATTCGACGTTTTCAATACCTCGTGCAATCTCACCTTGTGCATCGGCCAGGGTCTTACCATTTTCGGTTGAGATGATCCTGGCGAGGCGCTCGCGGTTTCGGTCGATGAGGTTTCGAAGGTTGAAGAGAATCTCCGAACGACGCGACAGAGGCGTCTTCCGCCAGCCGGGATAGGCCATCTTGGCGGTGGCAACGGCGAGGTCGATGTCCGCAATGGAAGCAAAGCTGACTTCGGCGATCTGAAGGCCGGTCGCGGGGTTCCAAACAGGCCCTGTGCGTGCGCGGGCGGGCTGAGACGGAGTTCCGCCAATCCAGTGATTGATGAGTGTTATTTGTGCGGTGGATTGAGACATTGTGTGCAGAACTCCTTTGGAAGCTTCTTGTCGATGCCGGAATCAGGGGGTAAGTCACATCCACGAACGGCAATATATAGATCGTTAGCTATCGGATGTAATGGAGGTAAGGGCTTAGATCCTGCTCATAGTGCATTGGGCATCGGCAATGGAAAGATGCTTGTCCAACGTATCGATGCCGAAGTCCAGCTCTTCCTTGGTGACGATCAGCGGCGGCGCCAGGATGAAGTGCGAGACCCAAGCCTGGATGCTCACGCCGTCGGCGAACATCTTGGCCGCAATCTGATCGACGAGTAGCGAAGTCTTGCCATCGACTTTCTGGGCGTAGGTGTTGAAGGGTTCTTTTGTCTCGCGATTCTTAACGAGATCGACCGTCCAGAAGAGGCCCTTGCCGCGAATGTCACCAATGCAGGGGTGTTTTTCTTTTAAGGCTTGTAGCTTTTGTTCTACGTAGGGTGCGAGTTCCGCAGCTCGGTTTACAAGATTGAGGCGCTGCATCTCGCGGATGTTGGCGACGGCCGGGGCTAGCGTCATTGGGTGCGCTTCGTAGGTGTGGCCGTGAGCGAAGAAGTTATCGACGAAGTGGTCCGCGATCTTTTGCGTGGTCGCGCAGAGGCCTAGCGGGACATAGGCGGATGTGATGCCCTTGGCGGTAACGAGAATGTCTGGTTTGACGCCCCAGTGATCCATCGCAAACCACTTACCCGTACGCCCCCAGCCGGTCATGACTTCATCAGCGATCATGAGCACGTCGTACTCGTCGCAGATTGTGCGGAGTCGCGGGAAATACTCGTCGGGCGGGACGAGAACGCCGTTGGTTCCGACAATCGGCTCGAAAATGATGGCGGCCACGTTGGATTCGTTGCGGATCATGTGCTCGATGTAGTCGACGCAGGCAATGCCGCATTGTGGATAGGTATGTTTGATTGGGCAGCGGAAGCAGTTCACTTCCGGCCCGAAGACAACGTTTGGAGCTTTACCTCCGACCGGCTCCATCGCCCAGCGACGTGGGTCTCCGGTGGCGGCGATCGGGCCGGTAGTGGAACCGTGGTAACTGCGATAGCGTGCGATGATTTTCGATTTGCCGGTGTACATCCGCGCGATCTTGAACGCAGCTTCGTTGGCGTCCGTACCCGAGGTAGTGAAGAAAAACTTGGTCAGACCTTCAGGAAGGACGTCAAGCAGAAGCTTTGAGAGTTCAGCACGCGTAGCGGTAGCATAGCCTGGCATGGCGTACGGCAGCTCGCGTGCTTGTTGCGCGATGGATTCGATGACGGCAGGATTCTTGTGACCGAGATTGACGCACATGAGCTGCGAGGAGAAGTCGAGATATCGTCTCCCGTTTCCGTCGATAATGTGACAGTCTTCAGCGTCGGCGATGAACATGGGGTTCCATGCCTTCTGGTAGCGCCATGTCCCGTAGTTGTGGTCCCTGGTGAGCGCGTTGATCTCTTCAACGGTCATGCCGTGCAGTTGTATGGGAAATCTTTCTGTAGAGCTCATATCTATGCCTCTTGCGGTGCTGCGGAGATGAAATGCGTCTTGCCAGCGCAACTCTGCTGTCAGGAGTTCGGATTCTTCGTTGAAGGCGAAGCTGTTCGTTCGGTACCCATCAACTGGGGCTGACTCCTACGCAACAGTGAAAAGGCGACCACAAAAGCAAACCTCCTCGCCGGATCTTCGAGGGAGCCGAGCAGTCCGGTAAGTTGGTCGAGTCTGTAGTAAATGCTCTGGCGTCGCACACCCAATTTCCTGGCAGCCTCGGCCATGTTGAACTGGGCATCCAAGAGGGTTTCGAGGGTTACCAGCAAGGTTGTTCGGGGGCGCGGTGGAAGAGCCAGCAGTGGGCCGAGTTCGCTATGGAGAAACGCGCGATCGTATCCGGTCACAGCAAGCGACTTGAGGATCATCTGCATCGTCGATTCAAGCCTATGGGTCGGTTCGGGCCGCAGTATCTCAAGATGGGCTGCGCGGGTGAGTTCTCGAAAGCTGACTTCAGTACGAAAGACCACGATGGGAAAATCGAATTCCTCCGCGCTCTCGAGGAGATCTTGAGGAAGCTCCGTAATCCACTGAACAAGCTCCAGGGCCAGCGCGCGTACACCTGCTTTCGCGAGACCGCGAATGTAAGAATGACGTGCGGCAGGTGTTGCGCGAGCAAGTTCCAGCCCCGTACTCAGTAACAGCTCTCCACCGGTCAGAAAGCGCCACACATCCATGATCTCCGCGACGTGGACCCAGGTCACCGGCTGGATTGCCTGAGCGCCCCGGTAGATCAGCTCAGCACCCTCGAATGCGGGGAGCTTCAAAATCTCTTCGAGCGATGGGAGGATACTGCGTGTCGGCAGAAGCCCAGGCTCAAGTTGGTTTCCGAATTCTGATTTGAGCGATACAGACGAGACTGGTCGTCTGGGAAGAGCTACGACGTTTCCACGCATCGCCCCTCCATCCATCGCAGCGTCTTTGTTGCAAGGACGTCGAATGCCCTGATTGCCAAGGAAAGGTCCGCGGTTCTCGTATCTTCAATCTTGTTATGGCTGATACCACCGATGGAATTCACGAACATCATCGCGGTTGGAATTCCCACCCGAGCCACCTCGGCGGCGTCGTGAAGTGGTCCCGATGGTAGACGACAAGGGGAACACCCCACCTCTGCAATCGCTTCCTCGCAGAGAGCAATGAGCTCAGGGTGGAATGGGATGGGCTCGATGCTCATCGTATGTGACCACTCGACGAAGCAACCTTCTTCGCGGGCTATCCGCCGGCTCGACTCATGGGCTTCGGTCAACATGCTCTGGAGAACATCCGCGTCGAGATCGCGCTGATCGAGCGTCACGTCACACCGACCGACGATGGCAGTCACGATACCGGGGGAGGTCTTCACCGCTCCTATTGTGGAAACGGCATCTGGATGCCTGCCAGCGATGCTTCGCAGTTCGAGCGCGAAGCGAGCGGCGCAAGCGAAGGCATCGTGGCGGCTTGCCATCGGGGTCGAACCCGAGTGGGCCGATTCACCAAGGAACGTAACCGTGTGCCGCTCGACCCCCTTTGTGCCAAGAACAGCACCTATCGGCGTGCCCAACATTTCAAGAATTGGGCCTTGCTCGATATGGAGTTCGAGGTACGCGGCAATGTCTGTACGCTCTCGCTCAGCATCTGCAATACGATCGATATCGATGTCGCAGGCACGAAGGGCTTTTTCGAGCGTGTTTCCGTCGGCATCGGTGCGAAACCGGTCCTCGTCGAATCGCAGCGTACCGGCAAACGCGGAGGAGCCGAAGAGGCTGCGACCGAAGCGAGCCCCTTCCTCATCGGCCCAATCGACGAGCCGGATCGTAAAAGGCGGCCCGTCTTTGTAAGTGTCGGCGAGCGAACGAAGGATTTCAAGACCGGTGAGCACTCCAAGGCATCCGTCAAGCCAACCGCCGCCCGGAATTGAATCGAGGTGGCTGCCAAGGACGATGCTTAGCGGCGAGCGTCCTCTGAGGGTAGCCCAGAGGTTTCCGGCGGCATCGACATGCTGCTCCACGGGTAAAGCATTGAGCTTCGTCCGAAACCAAATGCGAGCCTGCTGCCAGACCGGAGTAAACGCAACGCGCTGGGCACCATCTGCATTGGAGGTTAGGGTGCGCAGATCGGCGAGGTCAGCGAGGACTCGTGAGGGATCAGCTGGCATGGCCTCCTCCATTCCCTGGATATCGGTCCTCGAGTTGACGCTGTGCACTGACGACAACTGCTCCGTTCTCGGTAAGACGTTTCATCAAGACTCCAAAGCGCCCTAGTGGATACTGATTGCATTGCGTTCGCGGTAGGCCTGCATCGCATCCCAATCCTCAGTGACCGCCGGCTCAGCCTTCGAGATTTCGTCCCAGGTCGTCGAAGGACGTTCCGGGGCGACTTCTACCATCTGAATGCAATCGTCGACAGGACAGACGTTGTAGCAGAGACGACATCCGACGCAGTCGGATTCACGCACAGTTGGCTGCGGGCGGGTGCTAACGGCATTATGTTTGCCGTTCGAGCGAGCATCGTAGGAGTAGGGTTGAACGACATTGCCGGAAGGAGCAATCAGATCGATACATTGGTGCGTCGTATCGTTGCAGGCAACGTAGCATAGATTGCACTTGATACACGTATCCGTATTGATACGGGCGACTGCCTTGAAGGACAGATCGAGGTGTTTGAATTCAGAGATGCGATTCAGGCTCTGACCAACCACATCTTCGATCTTCGCGTAGCCCCTCTCATCCATCCAGTTAGAGAGGCCATTACAGAGATCGTCGATAATCCGGAAGCCATAGTGCATTACCGCAGTGCAGACCTGGAGGCTTGTTGCGCCGAGCAATAGGAATTCTGCCGCGTCTTGCCACGTGGAGATTCCACCCATACCGGAGATGGGCAGTCTTGATGCTGCAACAACTTCATCCGTCCCAAGTGAAGCCAACATATTCAAAGCGATCGGTTTAACCGCGGGCCCGGCATATCCCCCATGCCCGCCCTTGCCGCCAATATTCGGCGTTATCGCGAGCGTCGTGAGATCAACTCCGACGATAGAGTTAATCGTGTTGATCAATGACAGCGCATTCGCGCCCGCGGAGACTGCGGAACGAGCGGGAACGACGACGTTCGTAATGTTGGGAGTGAGTTTAACAATCACTGGAATAGACGCAGCGCTCATGACCCATCCTGTGATGCGCTCGCAATATTCAGGCACCTGGCCAACCGCACTTCCCATGCCGCGCTCGCTCATTCCATGGGGGCAGCCGAAGTTCAATTCGATTCCATCGGCACCTGTGTCTTGAATACGTCGAACAATCTCAGTCCAGGCCTCAACGTTGGGTTCTACCATTGCCGAGACCACAACCGCGCGGTCAGGCCAAGCTTGCTTCACCTCAGCAATCTCGCGCAAATTGACGTCGAGCGGCCGATCGGAGATTAACTCGATATTGTTGATCGCGAGCATGCGCTGCCCACCATAACTCCAAGCTCCATAGCGATTGGAGATGTTGAGCACCGGCGCGCCGATGGTCTTCCAGACTGCGCCGCCCCACCCAGCTTCAAAGGCCTTATGGATCTGTGCACCGGAATTCGTCGGTGGCGCCGATGCTAACCAGAAGGGATTGGGAGACTTGATTCCCGCGAAGTCGATGCTCAGATCTGCCATGTCAGCTGCGTCCCTTTTTCGTTGTTTGCGTTCAGTCGCTCGTGCAACGTCTGCGCGGCCATCTTCCCGTCTTGTACGGCCATGACCGTGGAAGCGTCTCCCTGGCTACGAATGCAGTCGCCGATAGCAAAGAGACCAGTAATATTCGTCTCGAACTGATCGTTAACGGAGATATACCCATTCCGCGTTTCGAGTCCGAGCATCTGCGCAAGCGCTGGCCGTTGCTGTCCGATTGCCTTGACGATTTGATCGGCGGGGATGAAGAACTCGCTCTCAGCGAGAGGAACGGAACTCGAACGTCCTGAAGAATCAGGAGCGCTCAGCTGCATGTGCGTGCAGAGCAGTCCGACAACCCTACTGTCTTCGAGCGTCACCTGGACAGGCTGCGAGAGAAAGCGAAACTCAATGCCTTCTTGTTTCGCAAACTCGTATTCATGGGGATAGGCCGTCATCTCCTTGGCTGTGCGGCGATAGACGACGGTCACTTTTTCCGCGCCGAGACGCCGCGCAATCGTGGCGCAGTCGATCGCTGTATTTCCCGCGCCGATGACGATGACTTCTTTGCCGACACTCATCTTCTCGGTTGCAATCTTGCTGTCTTCTACATACTCCAGGCCATCGAGGATATGCTCTTCTCCGGGGATGCCAAGGTGCGGTGACCGCCCGAGTCCCACACTGAGGACAACCATGTCGAATCGCCTTTGGAGCTCGTCGAGTTGGAGATTCCGACCCAACTCAACGCCGGTGGAAAATGTAACTCCGAGGTTTTGGATCATCTTCACTTCACCGAGTGCAACCTCAACCGGTTCACGAAGCGAGATAATGCCATAAGTGGAGAGACCACCCGATAGTTCGCGCTTCTCGAAAATAGTGACGGCATGCCCCTTACGGGCGAGTTCACCCGCGCAAGAGAGACCCGCGGGACCGGCCCCGACGATCGCAACGGTCTTGCCTGTTGCCGGCCCAGCCTGCAACACCTGGATGCCGCGTTCCGATACGTAGTCCATGGAGTGGCGCTGCAGCCGTCCAATGGAAATGGGCTGATGGGAAGGGCCTAGAACGCAGGCACCTTCACACAGTTCCTGAACCGGACATACACGGGAACACGTGGCGCCCAGCAGATTGGCTTCGAGGATCGTTTGCGCTGAACCAAGGAGATTTCCGGTTGCGATCTTCTTGATGAATCCCGGGATGTCGATGTGCGTCGGACAGGCATGAGTGCAAGGCGCGTCGTAACAATAGAGACATCGGTGTGCCTCGCGTAAGGCAGCCACCTGCGTCAGAGGCTCAACGGCCTCCGCAAGTCCCGGAAACGGTTCGTGGCGGTTCACATTCATCGTTCCTCCAACAAGCTTCCCTGTATGTCCGAAGTCTGGATATTAGAGAGGGAGCCACTCCTAAACAAGGGACATACTGTCCAGTACATTGGTGATTGTCTGGTAGGTCGCGGGCAGTCACGCATCTGCTTGCAGGCTTGGGCAGAGACCACGAATCTTCTAGTGCGTTGAGGAAAATGCCAGCGCGTGATTGGACACCAGGATATCGACCGGATGTGTCCGCAGATAGTTGGTGTAGACGGCAAACCCATCCGACTGTGCCGTATCGTCAAGTTCGCCGAGAGCGTCGGAGATTACGATTTTCCCCGTTGTACGAGCGTATGCGTATAGGTTCTCGTCACCCATCTCGGGAAGATAGAGCGCCAACGGCTGCCCGTGAGCGGACGCAATCGCGCTGTCGATCTCGTTGCGAGTATGGACAAGCATTGAAACTTGCGCGTCGGGCGCAGCCGCGAGAGCAGCTTCCGCGGTCTTAGCATCAAACGTGAGCAAGACAACGCGATCCACGAGCCCGTATTTGCGGATCACCTTCATCGCGTCGGATGGGGGAGTATTTTTCAGGTCGACCATCAGAAGAATGTCAGTCGTCCGCGCCCAAGAGAGTAGATCGTCAAACCGTGTAATTGGTTCAAGCGGCTTGCCGGATGTGGGGTCGCGCTGCATCGTGGATTGCAGTTGCTTGCTGCTGTAAAGGGAGAGTGCGCCGGTGCCATCTGTCGTTCGATCGAGCTTTGCGTCGTGCTGAAGAAAGATCTGCCCGTCGCTGCTCTTTCGAAGATCGAACTCCACCATCTTAACGCCGCTTGTATAGGTGTGCCGCATCACGCTCAAGCTGTTCTCCAGCTCTCTCCCATTCAGGCGTCCGCGATGCGCGCAGATGAGAGGATGTCCGGGGTGATCGACGGAAAAAGGAAAAAGAGGCTGCTGCGCATGGAGTACGGCGGGCAGGAGAAAGACGATCGATAGAAAGGAACGTTTCATATACCTCTTCGAGATTCGCGCTTACATCCGCATACCGCTCTGGCATATTGCTAAATGGAAGCAGACGGCGATTTGTAGTTCGGGGCACGCATTCGTCTCACGCGGCATGAGGCGATCCATTGGCCGGGCTGAATTTACATGGGGCCCTTGAGCCCAGGAAACTCAAGATGATCTCGGTAGCGCCCGCTATAGGGAAAGGTGTGCCGTTTGGACAGGCCGGAAGCCGCGTTACCTCTGCCGTATGGCAGATGGTGGATGTGAAGCGTTGCGGGCTGCCAGGGTTCCGACGGAGCTTCTGGCGTAACCCCGGACGGAGCAAAAGCTCAAGGCCGCAGTGAGTTGGACGAATTTGCTTCGGTCAATCACGCTGCGGCCCCTTTTTCCGACTAGAACTCGAAACGTCCGACAAACTGGATCTGACGTTCGCGGTAGACAGTGTTTCCCGCGGCACTGGGGGTGCCGAAGGTTGATTGGTAGGTGGCAGTCGTGCCGCTCAATGTGTAAGCGGTGGTGTTGTATGCCGTGAACTGCTGGCGGTTCATCAGGTTGAAGGCCTCCCCCGACAGCGTGAGCTTGTACTTTTCGTGATACGTAAAGGCACGGGAGATGCGAGCGGCAACGTCATCGATGTTTGCTTGCTTCATGCTGTTGCGCTGTGGGCTCACACCGTTGAAGACATCGCTGCTTGCGAACTGGGGGTAGGCGCGGAAGTTGACAAACTGTGTCGAGCCGCCACCATTGCCTCCCGAACCGTTATAGGAAGTTGCTCCGCCTGGGAGGGAACTGCCGTTGCTCAACCCGTAACTAAACGGCACGCCAGACTGAACCGTCCATACAGGAGCGATCGTCCAGCCATTAGCCGCGAGCGAAGCATAACGATTCATGATGGCGAACTTCGGCATAAAGGTGATACTGCCGACAAATCGCTGCGGGATATTGTTCGATGAAACACCGTAGTCGGGCAGGACGGTGAACGGGTCGGTCTGATCGTTGGTATCCGACGTCGCCGACTGGTTCATACCGTAGTCCAGAGCCTTAGAGAAGGTGTAGCTTGCCGATGCCTGAACGCCATGGCTGAGACGATGGTCGAGGGTGACTGCGAGTGCGTTGTAGGCAGTTGTAATGTTGCTCGTGATGAGTGTGAGCGCGTTGTATGCGGAGTTTGGGCGTGTGGCAGGCGTTGTACAGAGGCCGTTCGTGCCGGGAATCTTCGAATAATTCGGAACAGTCCATACATCTCCGGCGAGCGGGCCGCCGCTGAATACATAGGAGAGCGTGCAGTTTGTGGAAGCGATGTTGGAATCGACGAAGTTTGGCAGCTGCTTGCCGAGCGCGCCAAGATAAGCAACGCCAAGTACGGTTTTCCAGCCGATGTTCTGCTGGATACTTAGGTTGAACTCGTCGGCGACTGGATTCTGGAATCCTTTTGCAAAGGCCGTTATGTTCGAGACAGCCGGCGCAGTCGCCGACGAAATGATATTCGGGTAGATCGGGCTTGTAGCCGAGGAAGAGGTATTGAGCTGGAACTGGGCATTTGCGGCTCCGGTGCTCGATAGGGCCTTATAGATCGTTCCATTTTGAATGCGGCCATAGTAGAGACCGAAGCCGCCATGCAGAAGCGTCTTTCCGTCTCCAAACACGTCGTACGCGAAACCGACTCGTGGCGCGATGTTGTTCTTGTCGCTCGGGAACTGCCCGGTTTGCGGTACGGCTGAGTTGGGGATTTTAGGGGAGGGCAGCTGTTCGAAGTCGTAGCGAAGACCCAGGTTCAAGGTGAAGTTGTGGAACAACTTCCAATCGTCCTGCACATAAACGGCGTAATCATTGGTGTGGTATACGAACTGGGGGCGGCCGAAGGCCTGTTGCAGATTGCTGTAACAGGTGAACGTGCCTGCGCCCGTGTCGCGCGCAGCATCGCAGCCGGCGGTGCTGCCCTGCGTCCTTGCAAAGTCGGTGAAGAAATCGGCAAGTTGCGCGTAGGTGAACAGGCCGTGCAGATAGTCGACATCGACAATGTTGTCTTGTGCCCAGCGGAACTCACCGCCCGTTGTAAACGTGTGCTTTCCATAGGAGATCGTAAGGTTGTCTGCCGAGTCGATTTCACGTTCATCGGGAAAGCCGGTGCGTGGAATGTAGGTAGGCGTTCCCATCGAGAAGCCTGAGTTCGGAGAGATGCTGATCCCTGGAGGCAGACCGCCCGCGGTCGTCGTTGGCTCATTCGCGAGGGGAACATTCCCGTTCTCGGTGTCGTAGGTGCGAGCATAATTGCCGCGCAGTTCATTGGATATACGAGGTGAAAGCAAAGTGGTGATTTTCGCGATTACCGAGTCGATCTTCACGTAGTCGTTGCCGAATGACGTGATGCCACGACGGACGACCGGATTGGTTTGAATACCGTTGGGTGAGTCCCAGCGCATGCGATCGTAGATGATTGAAGCGTTGTTGCGGCTGTTGATGGCGTAGTCGAGCTTGACGAAGTTGATGATCTGGTCGCCGAGACGCGGAGCGATCCCAGTTTGACCTGAGATGTATGCTTGCGCGGCAGCAATCTGAGAGGCGGTCACACCGCGGTCTTCGGCGCAGGTAATGGCGTCTGTGGTTGTCGTGCCTCCTTTCACCTTACAGTTGTTGTTTGCCGCATTCCCGGCGGCGAGAAACTGTGGAGTAGGCGTGGCAAGGGCTGGAAAGTTACGCCTCTGCTGGTCAAATGAATAGAGAAAGAAGAGCTTGTCCTGCTTGATTGGGCCGCTGAAGGTACCGCCGTACTGGTGGCGTTTATCTTTTGGCTTGATGTGAATCGTTTGGCTCGTTCCCGCAGGGGCACCGGATACGGGCACGGCAAGCGTATTGAACGGGTTCGTGGCTCCAAAGTCGTTGTCGCGGTAGTACTCGAACGCGTCACCGTGAAAGACGTTGGAGCCGGAACGGGTCACCGCGTTGATGCCGCCGCCGACTGCGCGGCCATATTGCGCTGGGACGTTGGACGTAAGCACCTGGAACTCCAAGACCGTGTCTTCTGGTGTGGTGTAGCCGACGCGGGTATAGCCGCGCTCCACTCCGTCGAACGAGTCGTTATCGTCGGCTCCGTCCACCATGAAGTTGTTCTGCAGGTTGCTGACACCCCGGAAAGACGCAAGGCCGTATGCGCTATTGCCCCCTGTGACACCGGGAGAGAGCAAAGCAAACGACGTCCAGTGCCGTCCATTGATGGGGAGTGTTGCCAGCGCGGTCGGGTTGAACGAGGTGCTGAATTCGGACGACTCCGTATTGATGACGGGGCTTTCGGAACTGACCACGACAGTCGCCGTCGATCCGGCGATGCCGAGTTTTGGGGCGACCTCGGTCAGCTTGCCGACTTCAATCACGACATGCTGGGCGGTGTAATCGGAGAATCCGGCGGCGGACACCTTGACGGTGTAGTCACCAGGCACCAGGCGTTCTGCCCGGAAATATCCGTCGCTGCCGGTCGTCACGATGGAATCGGCGTTTGTGGCCGTATTGTGGACCACGACTTTCGCTGAAGGCAGCACTGCACCGGAACGATCGACAACGGTTCCTGCTACCGCGCCGTCGACTGCAGTCTGTGCGTCCATTTTTCCGGAGAGAATGTGCAGCACAGCGGCGAGCAGCAAATTAAACAAACAGAACCCTTGCTTACGGTTAAACATAGACTCTCCTTTGACTGACCACAGCGCCGCACCCCCTGGGAGATCCTCGGATCGACCCGGTGCGACGTTTCATCTGGCGGCTTGGGGCGACTTTACGAGTGCGACCCAAATATCGCAAGTGACTTCACCGTGCTCTTCACTGTATAGAGTTGAGCCTAAATCCTGATTTATGAACGATCATGCCGCGTTTGATAAATGCTGCGTTACACTTTGGCGGAATGTATGCTGGTGGTGGTGAAGTCCAATTCAACATTGCCGGATGACCTCGATCAGCGATCCCCGCAGGCGGATGTTAAGCGTGCGCTTGTCGAGAGGGTCGTGTCCTCGACCCGTTTTAAGCGCTCGGACCGACTGTGCAGCTTCCTTCGTTACGTTTCGGACTGCTCACTATCGGGACGTGCCGATGAGATCAACGAACAACTGATCGGAGTTCATGTCTTTGGGAAGTCGCCGACGTACAACACGTCGGAAGACAATATCGTTCGCACTCACGCACGTTTGGTCCGTCAGCGGCTGGACGCTTATTTTATGAATGAGGGAAAGGATGAGCCGTTTCACATCCACATGCCGCGGGGCGGCTACGTTCCTGTTTTCGAGATTCCTAGGGCGGTTCAGGAAGAGCCTTCTGTGCCCACGAACACCTCGTTTGAACCTGCATTGGAGGTCTCAAGGCCGAGGAACGCTTGGGCATTTGCAATTTTTGGAACGGCCGCGGGGTTAGTCCTGGGTATTCTGACAACCTTGGGAGTCAGTCTTCTGCGGAATAAAGCAACCCCTCCTGTCACACTCAGAACGCACCCTCTGTGGGCAGAGCTTTTCACGTCCGAGCGGCCTACCTTGATCGTCGTCGGCGACGCTGGAATCTTGATGTTCCAGAACTTGTCTAAAACGAGCGTCACTGTGGACGAGTATGCCTACCATACATATGAAAAGAGTCCCTACGCTCAAACTCCTCCTGGCTACAAGTGGTTTCCGTTGGCCCTGAGGACATACACCTCGTTCAACGAGGTTGAAACAGTTCGTTTTCTCACGCAGTTGCCGGAAGCACAAAAAGCTAAAGTTCGAATCGTCTTCGCCCGCGATCTTCAATCCGATGATCTTCGCCACAATAACGTCATCCTGTTGGGCGGGCCCGGCTACGACCCCTGGGAACAGATCTTCGAACCAAAACTGAACTATCGGATAGTCACGAATACCGCCGCGGGCAGATTGGACATAGAAAACATGTCCCCCGTGAAAGGAGAGTCACAGCTCTACTCCTATGCCGAAGGCGATCCGGCGCGACGCGGCTATGCGGTTGTGAGTCTCTTGGACAACCTTTCTGGGGACGGACACATTTTCATTGTGCAAGGCACAACCGCACTCGGAGACGGGATGGCAACGGAATTCCTAGAGGACGGTAAAGATCTGAAACCGATTTTGGATGAGGCCAAAGACGGACCAAGCACCAGGAACTTTGAGTTGCTGCTTGAAACCTCGTTTAGAGGAACCTCATGGTCCCACTGGAAGGTCCTGGGGCATCGAGTTCATTGAGCCCCTTTGAGCTGAGCAGTCTTCTTTGCCGAACCTGACCTATGAGAGTTGATTGCCAGTCTGAGAGACCGACGGAGTAGAACTGCTCAAAGTCGGGGAAACCTTGAATGGCAATCGCGAGCCAAGCCCGGATGTTTTCGGGAAGGTGTAGAGACTAGATGTGCCGCACTACGACACCCTCAAGACAACCGGCTCACCGGAAAGCCCACCAATCTCAATCCGCACGATCAGGCTCTTGCCGACCTCGCCATGAGTCTCCGCGCACTCCACCCGTGACCGCAAGGAGATTCACTCGCCCGCCGAGGTTCTGGCCGCTCATCGGCAGATCGCCGCCGAGTTCGGCAACCAGGCGGACTTAGTTGTGATGGAAGCAGGGAGGCGTGGTCAGGAATATGCGCTCGAACATGACCGGGTGAGTTCGCAACAGGTGCACGGCAGGCTGTCACCTATGCCCGCGACCGCAACTTTGAGCGCGAGGCAGTCACCGACGAAAAGCAACAGCATCTCAATGCCGGACAGCGGTCTGCCGCCGAGGAGATTCTGCCCTCGCACGATGCCGTGCAAGGGCTGGAGGGACGGGATGGTGTTGGAAAAACGACCCTGCTGAAATCGGTTCGTGAAGCCGCTGAACAACGCGGTTATGTCGTCGAATGCTTCGCCCCCGACATCCAGAGTCGCCAATCAGCTCCGCGGCGCCGGTATCTCTGCCGACACTTTACAGGGTTTCCTCGTCCGTCCCGGCCAGCCGAGCCCCGACCGTCATCTTTACATAGTGGATGAATCCAGTCTTGCCAGCACGAAGCAGCTCCGTGACTTCCTCGCCAAACTCGAATCCAGCGACCGCGTATTGCTCATCGGAGACACCCGCCAGCATCAGAGTGTCGAAGCGGGCAAACCTTTCGAGCAGTTAGTCAACGCGGGAATGAAGACCACCCAGCTTCACCAGATCGTGCGTCAACAATCAGCCCCGGAACTGCTTAAAGCGGTCGAGCATCTGTCGCGCGGCGAAGTCGGAGAGGGCGTCCCCCTGTTGGAACAACAGGGGGCGTTTCGGAGATTGCCGATGCACAGCACCGTATCGCGGCGATTGCACGAAGCTACGCTGCCAGCCCGGACAACACCATCGTCGTCTCACCCGACAACGTCTCGCGCCGTCAGATCAATCACGCCGTGCGTTCCGAATTGCAAGTCCTCGGCGGAGTCTCCACGGAAGATCATTCCGTGCGTGTGCTCGCGCCGCGCTCAGACATGACCGGCGCCGATAGGACCTGGGCCGCTCGCTATAATGTGGCCGACGTACTCCACTATCCGCGCCGCAGTAATGACATCGGCATCGAGAAGCGAAGCTATGCGAAGATAGTGGGCACCCAGCCCAAAGACACCTGATCTTGCAAAAGCGGACGGAACAATCATCACCTACAACCCCGTGCGGTTATACGGCGTCACCGTCTACCGCGGGCTGCAGCGGGAGTTTGCTGTAGGCGACTGGCTAGGTTTACAGCCCCGTCCAAGGAGCTAGGCGTTGCCAATCGCGATCTTGGCATCGTGCAACGACTCGACGAAGACGGGCAGCTCTCTGTGCGGATGGACGACGGCAAGGTGGTCAAGTTCGATTCCAACCAGATGCGGCACTTCGAGACGGCTATGCCGTCACCAGCCACAGTTCCCAAGGACCCACGGCGGAGCGGGTTATGGCAAACATTGATTCCAATGTCCATCGCGACCTAATCTACACTCGCTTCGCGTATGTTGCAGGATCGAGGACATCCCATGATGCACAGATTTACACGAACTCCACTATCTCGCACGTACATTAGTCATGCGGTCACAAAGTTTGCGACTCTACAAAAAAACGTTAGCCAGAGTCCCGCTGCATCACTCGCAACGGTTGTAGTAGCCAACGATGGACTCGGACTCTAAACCACCCACTGCTGAGGTGCGCTAGGCAATTGGTTCTCCACAACGGCGCCCCTTGCGAGATTGGACTTTACCATTGTAAGTTTTCGCATGGCACGGCGGCAGGCGCACGCGTAGGCGATCTCTACGAGCTTATGGTCAGGCCAAAAGTGCATTTGGTGGGCGGGCTTTCCCAAGAAGAAAACGGGTCTATTCACGCACCTGATGCGACGAGACAGTACGCGGACAGCGCAACGTCGTCCCACGCGATACAACGAGGCACTTTGGAGCTATTACAAACCATGCGTGAGATGAGCCGGGTATATCCGTCAGTGTCACTGTGAATGTCGTGCAGCCAGGGCTTTCGCGTGCCGGCGCATCAAGAGACCAGCTTCAACCGTTGGGCGTCACGGCGAACCATCTCACCGAGACGTATCAGTTGCCTTTTGAGGTTATTGGAAACGCCTGACGAATCGCAATGCCCAAGTCTGCTCTGCAACCATCATACGCATCGACCAACGCGTATCTAAGGAAAACAATGGCTGCAGAAGAGAAAGTAGTGTTCCGCCAAGAGCGAGAGCTCACTCTAAAATGGCTCCACGCTATCGATATGCTGTCAAGCACCATTGAGAATCTCTTGGGAATTTTGCGAGTCTCTTCGGATTGGCAACGTCAGGCGCGACCTGGATGTGAGGCTGGTGCGGTCCACAATCCTGGTTCCCACGCGCACACAGGTTTAACATTCATGCCGGTTGGTGACTACAGGCCAACTCAATAGAATAAATATTCAAGCAATGTCGAAGTGAAGCGTCCGCAAACGTCATCCTTTCGGACGCCGTAAAGGGCCTCAAATCGGACGTGGAGGATGCCATGAAGTACATGCTGATGTTCTACCTGGACCAAACAGAGTTTGACTCGCGAACTGATCCGAAGACAAAAGATGCGTTCTGGGGACGTTTCATACCGTACTTGAAGGCTGTTCGAGAAGCGGGCATTTTTCTGGCGGAGCTGGACTTGAGCCGCCGGATACTGCCACGACGGTACGAATTCTCGATGGCAAGCGTCTAGTCCAGGACGGGCCATTTGCCGAAACGAAAGAGCAACTCGGGGGTTATATCCTGATCGATGTGCCCGACCTGGATGCCGCATTGGAATGGGCCGCTCGCTATCCGGGCGGCGCCGGAGGCGGAGTGGAGATAAGGCCAACTATGACCGCACCCGGTGGAGAATGATCGAGACGCATGAGGCAGTCGAGAAGGCCGCCCGCGATTCGTGGGGCCGCTTGCTCGCATTTCTTTCGGCTCGGTGCCGCGATGTAGCCGCCGCCGAGGACGCACTCGCAGAAGCCTTCCGGAACGCCCTCGAGACGTGGCCTCGAACGGGTGTGCCGGACAAGCCGGAAGCTTGGCTTATGGTTGCAGCTCGTCGCAAATTGGTCGACGTCGCTCGGCACCGCCGAGTGCATGAAGAGGCGACGCCTGCACTGATCGCAATCACAGATGTCGCCCAGCACATGGCTGATTCGGCCGAGATCTTTCCCGACGAACGTCTTAAACTGTTGTTCGTCTTTGCTCACCCGGCGATTGATCCGAGTTCGAGGACACCCTTGATGCTTCAGGTCGTCCTTGGTCTCGACGCTGCGCGCATCGCATCCGCGTTTCTGGTAAAGCCCTCCGCCATGGGACAGCGTTTAACCCGTGCCAAGACCAAGATTCGTGTGGCCGGTCTGCGTTTCGAACTACCCAGCGCACGGGATCTGCCGGGTCGGATGGATGCCGTGCTTGAAGCCATCTATGCCGCCTATGGCAGCGGCTGGGACGATGTTGCCGGCGCCGATCACCGACGGAAAGGATTGGCAAAAGAAGCAATCGATCTGTGTACGTTGCTTTTACAACTGATGCCGGGCGAACCGGAGGTTCATGGCCTGCTGGCGTTGATGCTTTATTGCGAAGCTCGTCGTGAAGCGCGCCGTTCCGACAGCGGCGCTTACATCCCTCTCTCCGAGCAGGACGTAACGTGCTGGTCGGGTGCTATGATCGAGCAAGCAGAGCGATTGCTCGAAAGCGCCGCGCAGTTCGGACGGATGGGAAACTTTCAGTTGGAAGCGGCAATCCAGTCTGTGCACGCACACCGTGCACGGTCAGGTCGTACCGACTGGGTCTCGATCGCACCGATGTACGATGCCCTGGTCAGGATTGCGCAGACTATTGGCGCCCTTGTCGGCCGCGCTGCAGCCGTGGCCGAAAGCAGCGGTGAAGAGACTGCATTGGCGCTCCTCGAAGAGATCCCTCCCCAGTCCGTTGCAACCTACCAGCCTTACTGGGCACTTAGCGCGCATTTGCTGAAGCGCATGCAGCGCTTCGCCGAGGCCAAGACCGCGTACACGAGAGCCATCGGCCTCTGTGAAGACTCCGCCATGCGTGAGTTCCTCAGGCAACAAGCATCCTAAAACCCCCGGCAAAGTATCCGGTCGAGCCCGCTCAAGACTAGCGGACTCGGCTCGGAACCAAAGGAGATTTGGGAAGTGAACTGAATCACGTCAGTAGCTTAGGATTGCCGCGGCGGAGGAAAAAGGCCAAGCTGCGCCAACATGCCGAAGGTGTCAAAGACACCCCAGTGTGCGGCGACCTTACCTTCATCGTTGAAGCGAAAGATGTCCGTGCCATTGGCTTTGAATTGCTTTCCCGTGGGCGCCATGCCCATAAACGGACCTCGGTGGGTCCCCGTAGTCGAGACGTAAAACACCACTTGGTCATCATCGGCGACGGTAAATTGAACCTCAAGATGAAGATCGGGGAACGCTTCGAGAAAGCCGCCGAGCACTCTCTTGAAGCCCTCATGTCCGTTGGCCATTCCCGACGGAAGCCCATAGTCTGTATGGTCGATGCGGTCCGCTGCCAGGTAGCGATGGCATAACTCAAGCTTGCCGGTGTTGATCACTTCTTCGATGAGCTTCGTCGCATTCGCAATGTTTCTCTCGGTGATGCTTGTCTCGATGATGCTTGCAGTCTCCATGAAGTTGCCCCTCAGTGAATTAGAACGATCAACTTCCTCGCTCACTACCATGACGATCCAGCAGGGGCGATTTCGACATGCCGGAGATGCCGCACAGAAGATATTGTTCGCCTTTCACAACACATATCTGGTGGTTGCTTTGTTAATGCGTCTTTTGGGGGGAGGGTGCAAGACCGTGTCAAAACGAAGTGACACTCATAGTCCACAATTGGTGCGCTGGTCAGTCGAGCGCCTGCAGGTTCGGATGCTCACAGTGCCGAGTGTGGTTGGGGCGTGTTTCCGGAGACCTTGGGTATGATGGTTCGAATGTGATGCTTGAATTCGCGAATATTGCAATCGCAACACCTCTTACCCCCGACAGTAACTGGCACCAATATGTGGGTGTGTATGGGGGAGGAGCGCTCAGCAGTGACACGTCAAGACTTTATATGGATGGAGCGTCGCTACACCGACGAGTGTGGGTCCGGGAACGCAAAATATATCCGGCGCTGAGCTCAGAATTGGCGGGATACCGACTGCCGGCTTATGCTGTGCCTGGAATGGTTCTGTTGACGAGGTGAGGATTTCCACGGGAATCCGTTCGGCAGACTGGGTTGCCACTGAATATGCTAATCAGTCCTCTCCATCTACGTTCATAAGGGTAGGAAGTGCTCCTTCGATTGCTATACTTTCTCCCGCATCGGGAGCACCGGGCACGCTTGTTGATATTGCGGGGTCGGATTTCGATCTCACGCAGTCGGGGTCGACGGTCAGCTTCAATGGCAGACAGGTGGGGCTGGTTACTTGATCGGATCGAAATATCACGATAGTCGTCCCGTCCGGAGCCGCATCAGGCAATTTCACGGTCACGGTTGGAAATACCATGAGTAACGCCGCGACCTTTACGATAACTGCGTCTTCTCTGGTGAGTTGGGCAACGCCGTCGCCTATCAATTACGGAACGCCATTGGGAAGTTCACAGCTAAATGCGACAAGCATTGTCCCGGGTACGTTGACATATAGTCCGAGTGCGGGTAGTGTCCCTCCACTTGGCAACAACACGCTTACCGCAATTTTTATGCCGACGGATGCCGTGACGTATTCCCCGGTCACGCTGGCTGTGCTCCCGCGGGTCCGAGTGACCATCACTCCCTCAGCGCCTGGTATCAGGGGGGGCATTCTCAGCAGTTTACGGCTTCAGTATCAAATACTGTCAACGAGCGGGTCTGGTGGAGGCTCGCTTCTTCCGTTGATTCTGGGCCGATTTATCGGCCCGGGGCAATCGGATACTCCTCGTGATGGAGTGGTCTATCTACCGGCAATGTCAATATTTCGGGATACGGAGTTTTAGGTGGATTTCAACTGGACTGGTATGCCAACATGCCCCAACTGCCCAACGTAGTTTTGATAGGTCAGTATGGTTCATCAGGACCTGGGCGGAGTAGATCAACCCCGGCGGCACGAAGTTGGTCGCGAGCGAGTGGCGAAAGCTGTGCCAACCGATGACCTTCTCCCTAATGCCGGCTCTTTCGAGCGCAGGTCGAATCACCTTCTTCAAAATCATGTCCGGAGTCACCGGCTTCTTGCCATGCAACCGCAAGGACGGGAACACGAAGTCGTTGTCTGCTGGATAGGGAGACTCTTCCTTCCAGGCGGTCAGCGTCTCGCGACTGAAGGATGGAGCGGAACCGGGTTGCGGCTCGGCCTCGGTCTTGGTATCTCCGACGCGATTGCGCACACAGGAGCGCCGGACGTTGACCAACATCAGTTCAAGATCGATGTCGTTCCATGTGAGCGCCATCAACTCGGACCGACGGAGGCCGGTGCTGCCGGCCAGAACACTATGCGGCATTGCATAATATGCACATGGTTGATGAATAACTCCGACACAAACGAGCGCGAAGTTGGGATGGCAGCTGGCGTTTGAAATTACAGCATTCAGCCAATACAATCTGGCTTAGCGCGATGACGATGACGCATCACTCCAATGATGACGCATCACTCCAATTAGGATCATTACCGCGGCAGGGCTACACGGTTGTCAATTCCCGCCTGCGAGACCCTTGAACGTAGACCTAACTATCGACAGCGTGTGGAGGATTGCAACGAGCACTTGGATCAGCGCTCTATCAGCCCCAAGCGCCTTCGCAAAGTAGATGAAGAGACCAGGTCCGAACGGAGACAAATTGCAGTTAGATAAATTCGTCAACAGTGGCCGCCGAGTTGGTACCTGCCTTATGGCTCAACTCTTCTTCACCCTGCAAACGCTCGTCGCGGGCGCGCAGGTGGGACTGCAGCCGCTGCCTGTGGATACCTTCATCGGTCATCCGCGCGTGGCCATCGTCAGCGATATCGGCAACGAGCCCGACGACCAGATGTCTTTTGTTCGGCTTCTGCTTTACTCGAACGAGCTTGATCTGGAAACCATGATCGCGTCGACATCGACATGGCAAAGGACAGCTACACATCCTGAGACGATGCACGCAATTGTGCAGGCATATGGCCAGGTACGAACGAATCTGCAAGTGCACGCCAAGGGCTGGCCCACGGCCGAGGAACTCGATAAGCGCATCTTTGCGGGCCAGCCTGGTTACGGCATGGCCGCAACCGGAGAAGGCAAAGCCTCCGCGGGCTCGCAGGCGCTGGCAAATGCCATCGAAAGCAATGATCCAAGACCGCTGTGGGTATGCCTTTGGGGAGGTGCGAACACACTCGCCCAGGCGCTTCTTAGTCTTCGTTCAACCCATTCGCCAGCCGAGATGGCCCTCTTAGCCGTCCGCCTGCGCGTCTCTTCCATCTCGGATCAGGACGACGCCGGCCCCTGGATTCGTCGAGAGTTTCCAGCCATCGCCTACATCGTCAAGCCCAGTCCGCCCAACGGGGAGGAGTATTCTTACGCGACCTGGACGGGCATCAGCGGTGACCTTTTCTACCGCAATGGCGCTGGTGCCGACACAGCCCTGGTCACCAATGACTGGCTCGAAGCCAACATTCGAGCCAAGGGGCCGATGGGCAAAATGTATCCACGCTTCCTCTACATCATGGAAGGCGATACGCCATCGTATTTGGGCTTGATCGACAACGGGCTAAACTCCTATCGCCGCCCTGACTGGGGAGGTTGGGGAGGTCGCTATGTGTACCGGCAGCCGTATGGAGAACCCCATGCGATCTGGACCCAAGGCGGCGACTCGTCTACCCGCGCCACCTCGCAGGATCGCGTCATTGGTACCGATGGGGCGGAGCACATCTCGGATCAGGCCACGATCTGGCGATGGCGCAAGGCCTACCAGAACGACTTTGCCGCACGCATGGACTGGACGGTCAACGATTTCGCCCATGCCAACCACAATCCGGAGCTCGTCCTCAACGGACACGGGGGGACGGCGCCGCTCGAAGTTACGGTGGATGCCAAACAGTCCGTTGTCCTGGACGCAAAGGGCAGCAAAGATCCGGACGGACAGACGTTGCACTACAAGTGGTGGGTCTACGAAGAGGCCGGCCTTACAGGCACGCACGGCGCTGACGTCACAATTGACGATGCTTCAAGCCCGCGCGCTCAGGTAAGGGTCAACTCTGCATGCCGTGATGGTTGGATTCATGAGACCAGCCCTTGCCTTCAAGAAGGCGTAGCGCATGTAATTCTCGAAGTCACCGATGATGGAACGCCGCAGCTTACGTCGTATCGGCGCATCGTGCTGCACGTCCGTGCGTTGCACCCGGCTCCGGGCTTCGCAAAAACTCAGTAAGCGCCCGAGTCTCTGATGTGCTCCGGAGCTCGGAAGTGGTGCGTCCGGTATGCTGGGGCAGGCCACGCTGAAGTCGCTGGGAGGGTCATCGAGCCAATGCGTTGGAACGGGCGAAGCACGAAGGCGTTGGCGGCGGTGGGGGCAGGCGCGATGCTGGTGCATGGCGCCAAAACGCTGATCCACCTCTTCGGGCCGCAGCCGGACTATGCCATCAATGGAGAGCAGCCGGGAGTGCTGGACTCCGACGAGTTTGTCCAGTTTTTGAGCGTTATTACCGATGGAACGCGGCGGCGCTCCAGGGTGCGGCGGCTGAAGAACGGAGTCCAGTTTTACCCGGAGTACATCGAAGTCATCCGCCAGGCTAAGCACTCCATCAACCTGGAGTTCTATGAGCTGCTGCAAGGCAAGGTAGGCGATGAGCTGTTGGATGCTTTGACCGAACGCGCCAGTGCAGGAGTTGAGGTGCGGGTCATTGTGGATGCGATCGGCAGCTTCAGCACTCCCAACGCCTACTTCCGCGGGCTCCGGGCCGCAGGCGGGGACATGCGCTGGTACCACCCGGTGCGGTGGGATACGTGGCCCAACCTGAACCAGAGAACCCACCGAAAGCTGCTCATCGTTGACGGCGAGACGGGATTCATCGGTGGCGCGGGCGTCGGGGACCATTGGCTGTATGGGACAGAGCAGGAGCCGGTCTGGAGGGATACGGTCTTCCGTGTCGAGGGCGACGGTGTCGCAGGCATGGTCTCGACCTTCTCGGAGAACTGGCTCGAAGCCTCTGGGGAGATACTGGCGGGCCGCAACCAGTTCAACTTTCGGGCAGCGCCCGATGGAGCAGAGAGTTTTGTTGTGTCGAGTACACCGCGAGGCGGCGGGACCAAGGCCCGGATACTCTTCCAGACACTCATCAAGAGCGCGCAGAAGTCCATCCGCATCACGACGCCGTACTTTCTGCCGGACCGAGCGGCTCGCCGCGCCCTCGCGGAGGCGGTGGCACGACGTGGGGTACAGGTACAGATCCTTATGGCTGGGCCGAAGATTGACCATCCGATCATTCGGGATCTGAGCCGGAGGAGTGTGAGGCACATGGTGCGTGCGGGTGCGGAGGTCTACCTCTATCAACCCGCGATGATCCATGCCAAGCTGATGACGATCGATGGGATGTGGAGTGTCGTGGGTTCGACCAACTTTGACCGGCGATCCTTTGCCCTCAACGACGAGGTGAATATGGCGGTGCTGGACCGCGAGCTTGCGTCCGTGCTCGAGGCAGACCTTGCCGATGACCTGACGAAGAGCCGGCGGCTTACGCTCGAACAAGTGCGTACGCTGTTCGAGGCTCCGGAGGTGCTCGCAAATCTGCTCGAGTCAGGTGGATGAGTGCAGCATCGTCGGTGTCTCGCGCATCCCAGAGCATTCATTTTCGAGGCCCAACACCCTGCCGATGACCATTGCGGCGGGGGCAGCGCCCGGCGGCGAGCTGATTGCGGTAAACGGGGATTCAGGGGCGATCCAGGACAGGAATCCGGCACTCAACTATGTCGTTGTCGGCCCTGAGGCGTCTGCTTCCGCAACCCGAAATCCGCTTCGTGGTTTGTCGAAAGCACGGCACAGGTAGACTAGAAGGCATGGCGCCAGGCTTTGGCACGGCAGGATTGGGCGGCGGGGCGGCAGACCGGCCGAGCCGCGGGACCGGCCGAGCCGTGGCCGCTGACCTGACCGCGAAGCGTCCCAAGCCAAAGCTTAAAAAAGTCCTGCCTGAGGTATGGAAGCTGGTGAAGCCGCGGCGTGCGTTGCTCGGCGGCAGCTTTCTGCTCATGGTCATCAACCGGGCGAGCGGCCTGGTGCTTCCTGCCTCGACCAAGACCCTGATCGACAAGGTGATGTACGGTCACCAGATAGCGCTGCTGCCCTGGATCGTAGGGGTTGTCGCGCTGGCTACCCTGGTGCAGGGTGCGACGAGCTACACGTTGACCCAGCTGCTCTCCAAAGCCGGGCAGAGGCTGATCGCGGAGCTCCGAGCTCAGGTGCAGGAACACATAGGCCGCCTGCCGGTCGCCTTTTACGACGAGAACCGTACGGGCACGCTGGTGGCGCGGATCATGACCGACGTCGAAGGCGTGCGCAACCTGATCGGGACCGGTGTCATCGACTTCTTCGGCGGCGTGCTCACCGCCGTGTTCGCCTTTGTGTACCTGGTGAAGCTGAGCGTTCAGATGACACTGGTGACGTTCGCTATCCTTCTGCTCTTCGGCCTGATTCTGCAGAGGGCGTTCAAGACAATACGGCCAATCTTCCGGGAGCGATCCAAGATCAACGCTGAAGTAACAGGGCGTCTTACCGAGTCTCTGGGTGGTGTGCGTGTGGTGAAGGGCTACCACGCAGAGGCGAGCGAGGCCCGGGTGTTTGCGGGTGGGGTGCAGCGTCTGCTGGACAACGTAATCAGCTCCCTGACAGCCCAGAGCCTAATGAGCCTCGCTTCCACTGCGGTGCTTGGAGTGGTGGGCGCATTGGTGATGTATCTTGGCGCGCACCAGGTCGTGTTTGGCAGGCTTTCGCCCGGCGGATATGTAACGTATGTGATGTTTCTCGCGTTTATGATCGCACCCATCGTCCAACTGGTCTCGATCGGGACCCAGCTCACGGAGGCGTTGGCCGGCCTGGACCGCACGACCGAGATCCTGGCGGAGATGGAAGAAGATGCCGCTCCCGGCCGCGCGCTCGGACTCGGCACCGTACGCGGGGACGTGGCCTTCGAGGATGTCGTCTTCGAGTATGAGGCAGGGAAGCAGGTGCTGCACGGCATCAGCTTCGACGCGAAGCCTGGGACGGTGACCGCGCTGGTCGGGTCGTCCGGCTCTGGCAAATCGACGATCATCTCCCTGGTGTGCGGCTTCCACACTGCCACCGCAGGCCGCGTCGTGGTGGATGGCTTCGACCTCGCCACCGTGCGGCTGTCAAGCTACCGCGCCCAACTTGGTGTAGTGCTCCAGGAGACATTTCTCTTCGACGGCTCCATCGCGGAAAATGTGCGATTTTCGAGGCCGGAGGCTGCCCACGAGCAGTTGATGGAGGCGTGCCGCATCGCCCGGGTCGATGAGTTTGCGGGCCGATTCCCGGAAGGGTACGCCACCATTGTGGGGGAGCGCGGCGTGAAGCTCTCCGGCGGGCAACGGCAGCGTATCTCGATCGCCCGGGCGATTCTGGCCGACCCGCGGATTCTTATCCTCGATGAGGCGACCAGCTCACTCGATTCCGAGTCCGAGGCCATGATCCAGGCCGGATTGAACTTCCTGATGAAGGGACGAACCACGTTTGTGATCGCGCATCGCCTCTCCACCATCCGCAAGGCTGACCAGATTTTGGTGGTCGAGCAGGGTGTCATCGTAGAGCGGGGAACGCACGAGGAACTCTATACGCTCGCCGGCCGCTACTACGACCTCTACACCCGGCAGCACGGGCTCGAGACCAACCTCTTCCTCGCGCCGGGTGAAGGCGACCGGATCGAGGAAGAGGCAAAGATCGGCTGAGTGGGAATTGCCACGGTGACCCGGAGCACGCCATGAGGAAGGCCCGAGTGATCGGCTCCGGGCCGAATGGACTTAGCGCGGCCATCGTTCTGGCACAGGCCGGGTTCTCGGTGGATGTCTACGAGGCGGAGGCGCAGCCTGGTGGGGCGGTGCGCACCATGGAACTCACGCTCCCCGGGTTTCAACATGACTTCGGTGCTGCGGTGTTTCCCATGGCGGCAGGGTCTCCGTTCTTTCGCTCTCTGGAACTGGGGAGACACGGCCTCGAATGGGTCCATGGAGACGCCCCGCTGGCTCATCCGCTGGACGATGGGTCTGCAGTGATGCTGGAGCGCGGACTGGGTGACCAGGAGCGCGCGCTTGGCCCGGACGGCGCGGCGTGGGGCCGGCTTGTGGGGCAGCTTGCGGAGCGGTGGTGGGAGTTCGCGGACGACGGTCTGGGCCCGCCCATGCGACTGCCGAAGCATCCCTGGCGTATGGCCCGGTTCGGGATGAACGCGTTGCAGCCGGCCGCGAGCGTGGCCCGTGCACTGAAGACTGATCGGGCGAGGGCACTCTTTGCGGGACTTGCGGCCCACTCTGGACTGCCGTTTCACGAGCCGATAAGCTCGGCCCCGGGGCTGGTCCTGGCTGCCGCTGCGCATGCGGTGGGCTGGCCTGTGCCGCGCGGCGGCGCGCAGGCAATCCCCGACGCCTTGCTCGCTCATCTGCACCGCCTGGGCGGGCGGATCCATACAGGCCGCAGGATTATGTCGCTCGATGAGTTCGTCGACCCGGATCGGCCCGTGACCGTGTGTGACGTGGGACCGAGGCAGTTCATTGCCCTCGCGGGCAATCGGCTTCGCCCTGCCTACTCCCAGCTGCTTGCGGGATACCGCTATGGGCCGGGGGCATTCAAAGTGGACTATGCATTATCTGAGCCGATTCCGTGGCGTGCGGCAGGGTGCAGGCGGGCAATTACCGTCCATGTAGGTGGGAGCTTTGCGGAGATCGCGGACGCCGAGGCTGCGGCGCACCAGGGGAGATGTGCGGAGCGCCCCTTTATCCTGCTGGCGCAGCCTACGTTGTTTGATCCAACCCGGTCCCCAGAAGGAAAACATGTGGTGTGGGCGTACTGCCATGTCCCGAATGGGTCCACCGAGGATATATCCGGACGCATCGAGGCGCAGATTGAGCGGTTTGCACCCGGGTTCCGCGACTGCGTGCTGGCGCGGCGACTCTCGGCGCCCGCAGAGCTGGAGTCCCGCAATGCAAATCTCTGCGGAGGCGATGTGAATGGCGGTCTCCTGGATATGCGACAGTTTCTGGCTCGGCCAAGCCTGCGGGAGTACAGGACAGGCACGCCGGGGCTCTACTTATGTTCCGCGTCCACTCCACCAGGCGGCGGAGTACATGGCATGTGCGGGTATCACGCGGCCACTGCCGTGCTGAGGGATGCCGCAGAACAACGATGAGCCCATGGAGAACCCGGGAGCGAGTCGGCAGCCGACAGACCCTTCAAACGCCTTCAACCCCCAGCTGCGTGAGCAGGAAGGCATAGTCAAAGGCAATCTCCTTCAAATAGTCGTACCGGCCGGAGGCCCCCCCGTGGCCCGCGTCCATGTTCGTGTGGAGGAGGAGCGGAGTCTCCGGATTGGACTTCAGCAGGCGGAGTCTGGCGACGTACTTGGCCGGCTCCCAGTACATCACCTGCGAGTCGTTGAGGCTGGTCTTCACCAGCATGGCAGGGTAGGCGCCGGGCCGGACGTTGTCGTACGGCGAATACGCCAGCATCGTGCGAAACGCTTCCGGCTCGTTGGGATTGCCCCACTCTTCGTACTCCGCGACCGTGAGCGGCAGGGTAGCGTCCAACATCGTGTTCATCACGTCGACGAACGGCACATGGGAGAGCACGGCGCGGAACAGATCGGGTTCGCCTTGGGCCGCCGCGAGATTGACCACTGCGCCCATCAGCAGGCCGCCGGCGGAACCACCTTCGATAGCAATGCGCTTCACTGATCCAAAGCCCTTTTCGGGGAGCTGACGGGCAGCCGCGATGAAGTCGGTAAAGGTGTTCTGTTTTGCCTGCATCTTGCCGTCATCGTGCCAGGCGTCGCCCAACTCGCCCCCTCCTCGGATGTGTGCATATGCCATCACGATGCCACGATCCAGCAGAGAGAGTCGCGAGGGCGAAAATCCCACAGGCAGAGGGTAGCCGTACGAACCATAGCCGTAGAGGTAGAGCGGGTTCGTGGCATTCCCGCCGAATCGGTCGCATCGGTAAACGATCGACACTGGGATGCGGATCGTGCCGGGTGCTGCTGCGCCATCCTGGTCGAGACCGCGCGGAGCGTCGATCCAGATGCGTTCGGAGGCGTAGCGGTCAGGCGAGAAGCCGCCCGGAACCTCCTGCCGCTTCAGGATCTGTGATTCTCCGATCCCTACCGGATAATCCTCCGCCGAGACGTTGTACTCGTACACCGAAGGCGGGGAGACAAGCGACGTGTACGAGTACCGGAACACGCTCGTAGAAAAGACGCGATTCACGTGAACCGACGCAGTGTACGTCGGTTCCGGAAATGTGATCGGCACCGCAGGTGCAAAGCTCGGAGCCGCCTCCGCAGTGAATCGGAGGACTTCGAGCGTAGGCAGACCCAGCTTCCGCCATGTGGCAACTGCAAATGTCTGAAACAGATCGAGGTCTTCCAGGGGGTGGTTCGGGTCGAGCGGGATAAGCTCGGTCCAGTGTTCGCGTGCCGGGTTCGCGACCGGTGCCGTAACGACGCGGAAGTTTTTACCTGCGTCGTTGGTGCGAATGAAGAACAGACCCGGTTCGCCGGGTATTGCGGAGCGATGGTCCGGATAGTACTCCTGCTCATCCACCCGTGGAGCGACCAGCGTGAAGTGTGCGTCGGGCGTGGCGGCGGGAACGAAGCGGTATTCGTTCGTCGTGTGGGAACCTGATTCAACCATCACGTACTGCCCGTCACGAGTCTTGCCGACCCCCACGTTGAACCGCTCGTCTTCTTCGTGGAAGACCAGCGTATCTTCGCTCGTTGGTCTGCCCACTACGTGCCGCAAGACCCGGTCCGGGCGCTTTGTGGTCTCGTCTTCCGTCGTATAGAACATGGTCCGTGAATCGGCAGCCCAGGCCACCGAACCCACGCGCTCCGCCGTGTCGGCAAGATCGGTCCCGCTGGTGAGGTCGCGGAGGTGGAGGGTGTACTGGCGGTAGCCGGTCGCGTCCGTTGTGTACGCGAGCAGCGTGCCATCGGGGGAGACGGACAGCGCACCCAGGCTCATGAAAGGCTTGCCCGCTGCGAGCTGGTTGACGTCGAGGATGACGTGCTCAGTGTCGGACGGCTCCGGCAGCGAGGGCAGGGAGACAGCCCCGCGTGCACGCCTGCGGGAGTGGATCGGGTACTGACTGCCTTCCACCGTGCGCGTCAGATAGAACCAGTCGCCGAAGCGGTACGGCACACTCTCGTCCGTCTCCTTGATGTGCGAAAGCATCTCGGCATACAGCGTCTTCTGGAGCGGCTCCGTGGGCGCCATGACCGCCGCGGTGTACGCGTTCTCAGCCTCCAGGTACTCCCGCACCTCAGGTGAGTCTCTCTCGCGGAGCCAGCGAAATTCATCGGATAAGGTCGTCCCGTGGAGGGTGATCTGGGTGGGCTCGCGCCGTGCTGCAGGAGGAAGCGGGGAGGCGGTAGGGTCGGAAGACATGCGTGCGGAAGGCTCCTGGGCAAAGCTTTGCCCTCCACTAGGATACGCGGCGCCGGGCAGAGCAAGGCAACCGCCGTACGATGCTCCACACCAAACCATACTGGCCGTGTTACATTGGCCGACGCCGGTCGCTCGACAGGTCCGAAGCTCCTGACCGCCGTCGTGATTCGGTGCTTGATGCACTTCAGGAGAAAGACGCTATGAACACATTGAACATGCGAGTCGCGGTGATTGAGGCGGTTCTGGTGGGAGGGTCCTTGTTGCTGCCCGTTGCCATGGTGGCGCAGACCAGCACTGACCCGAATGGCAATCCAGCTGTTTCAGGCGGCGTCAACCCGCCGGTAACCAGTCAGCCGAATCCGCCCGTCGGGCCGCTGAATGGAACCGGCAGCAGCGCGCCAATAGCCACGGGGAGCGGCTCCATGGCGAGCACACTGGGTGCGCCCGGAGCCACCGGCCAACAGATGCAGGACAAGCAGTTCCTGATGGAGGCTGCGCAGGGCAATGCGGCCGAGGTACAGCTTGGGATGCTGGCCACGCAAAAGGGCGGTCCAGAGGTAAAGGAGTTCGGGCAGAAGATGGTAGAGGACCACGCGGCTATCAACAAGGACATCGCCACCATCGCTGACGAGATGGGCGTCATGCTCCCCAAGAAGATATCCAGGGAACACCAGGCCGAGTACGAGAAACTCAACGGACTTTCAGGTGACGAGTTCGACAAGGAGTACATAGCCTGCATGTTGAAGGATCATCGTCAAGACATGCACGCGTTCCGGATGGAAGCCGCCAGCGCCGCGGACCCCAACCTCCAGGCAGAGGTAGTCAAAGCGGGCGCCGTCATCCGGCAGCATATGCAGATGGCGGTAAAGCTGGCCGAGGAAAAGGGCGTACCTGTGCCTCCCCGTCCGCAGCGTCCGCCTGCCGCCAAGTAACAGCCCTTTCCCACCGCCAGCGTCTCACCCGGTCGGAGGCAGTTGGTCGCAGCGCTCCGAAGGCCTAGAATGGCTGGAATGGTCTGCTGCGTCCGTGCTTGGAGTATCGGGGTGGTCCTGGCTATAGGGACGGGTGCCGGACTTTCCGAAACCGTGCAAGGCCTGCCACCCCCCAAGGACTACGTGAGCGACTTCGCCGGCGCGCTCTCCGCGGACACCGTAGCCACAGTCGATGCGGAGTGCCGCGAACTGGAGCAGAAGGCGCACGCACAGATCGCCGTCGTAACCATCAAGACCATCGACCCCGACAAGACTGGGGCCATCCCCTCCATCGAGGAGTTCGCAACCGCTCTCGAAGACAAGTGGAAGGTCGGCACAAAGGGCACGGATCGTGGTGTCCTGATGCTCCTGGTCATGACGCCGCGCCGCGGTCGGATTGAAGTCGGCTATGGGCTCGAGGGAATACTGAACGACGCCAGGGTGGGGGACATCGGCCGCGAGATGTCGCCCTACGCGCAAAACAACGACTACGATCACGCCGTGCGCTTGGGTGTGGACCGCCTGGCCGCCGTGATCGCCGCCGACGCGGGCGTCGCGCTCAACACCCCAATCACAGCAACGGCCCAGTATCACTGGCAGCGGGCGCCCCAGACCACTCCCTTGAAGCTGTGGCAGGTTGCAATCGGCGCTGGGGTCGTGCTGCTGATCCTCATCCTGCTGGCGAGCACCGGCAACCTGGGCGTTCTGTTCTGGCTGCTGCTCAACATGCTGGGTGCAGGCGGCGGAGGGGGAGGGGAACGACGGGGAGGCGGGAGCGGCGACGACGGCGGTTTCGGAGGCTTCGGCGGAGGGCAGTCGGGCGGCGGCGGAGCGAGCGGAGACTTCTGAACAAGACGCCACCGATCCAGGCAGGGAACGCTATGGTCGTGGCCTGCGTAAAATACATTCGAAGCAGAAAGAGAGAGGGAACGATGAAGGCTACATGGGTTGTGCTTGGCGTCCTCGGGATATTCCTGCTGGTTGCGCTGTTTGTCGGCGGCGGCTATGTCAGCGCAAAGAACCAGATGGTTGCGAAGGACCAGGACGTCAAATCGGCGTTCTCGAACATCGACGTGGAGTTGCAGCGGCGCTATGACCTCATCCCAAACCTGGTGGCGACGGTCAAGGGGTACGCCAATGTCGAAGAGACGATCCTGACCAACATTGCCAATGCCCGGGCCGGGCTGATGACCGCAAAGTCCCCCGACGAGAAGCTCGCGGCAAACGATCGGCTGAACGTGGCGTTGCTTCCACTCATGAGAATGCAGGAGGCATACCCCCAACTGAAGAGCAACGAGCAGTTCATGCGCCTGGAAGATGAGCTGGCAGGCACGGAAAATCGGATACAGGTCGCCCGTCTCCGATACAACGCCTCAATTCGGGACTACAACGTATTCATCCAGCAGTTTCCCAACAGCCTGTACGCCAGCTTCGCCGGCTTCCATCCCAAGAACGAGTACTATGCAGCGGATGTGGGATCGAAGTCGGCGCCAAAAGTGGATTTCGGCAAGTAGTTGGCGCCTGGTAGGGAGCCCGGCAGGCGCTTGAGTGTGATCTCACACGCAGCCGGGTTGAACCGGCAAACAACGCGGCCGAGCTTGATCGCGACTCACCAACCACTTGCAGGCCCGACGCCGGCGACCTTGTGGCGTCGGCAGACGGGGCTGTCCGTACCTCAGGCAGCCCGTCTGCTGTTGCTCCAGTCGCGTCACTTGCTGAATGCACTCACCGCGGAAGCCTCATCGTCCTTGATGTCAAATACGGTGTACAGCTTGGTGATCTGCAGGAGGTCGTGAACCTTCTTGGTCAGATTCAGAAGCTTGAGTTCACCTCCTGCGTTCTTCACGGAGGTGAACGCGGAGACCATCTCGCCGATCCCAGAGCTGTCGATGTAGTTCACATTCCCCAGGTTCAGGAGAATCTTTCGTGACCCCTTGCCAACCAGGTCGCGGATGGCATCGCGGAGCGTAACGGACCCCTCCCCGAGGGTGATTCGTCCGCTCAAATCAAGTATGGTTATGCCATCCACCTGGCGCGTCGCGACTTTCATGCTCATATAGGTCTCCTTACGCCGCGGGACTCGCCGGGGCGCGGTGTTTGATCAAAGTGAGTTCTGTGCCCGGATGTAACTTGCGAAAGTGTACCTCATCCATAAAGGCGCGAATCAGGAAGATGCCGCGTCCTGAGCCGCGGAGGATGTTTTCCGGTGCCAGCGGGTCCGGAACTCCCTCCGGGTCCAGCCCCGGACCCTCGTCGGCGATTCGGATAACCAGCGAGTCGGCCGACGCCTCAAACGAAGCCTGCACGCGCTTGCTCGCGTCGTATGCATTGCCGTGAAGCACCGCATTCACGGCCGCTTCGCGCACGGCCATCGCGATATTCGGCGCGGTGTCCTCATCGAATCCCGCGCGCAGGGCAAACTCTTCGGCGGTTTGTTCGAGCTTGTCGACGCTGGCAAGTGTGGACTCAAGCGTGAACGAGACGCGGCTGGCGGTGGAGTCGGGCAATGCGTTTCCCTTTCAAACGACGCCTTGAGAGACCTGCCGCAAGCCAGGGAGGAGCGGCGATGATCGAAGTTTGCTTGTGGATTGGGCGAATGTCAAGAACTCGAACTCGCCACACCGCACCCCATGCACCCCGGTCTGCTCAGGATTTCGCCGAGCATAACCGCGGAGGCAGCCCCGTCTGCCCCCTTGGTTTAGCATGCCAAGAGAGGTACGGTGCGGCCGGCGCCCTGCAATGAAGCACACCCACCACATGACGAGTGTCTCCGCCCTGCTGGGCTCCGCTGTGTCGGATTCCTCGGGACGCACTGTCGGATATGTGCGCGAGCTTGCCGTGTCCCCTACCATCGACGCAAAGTACGTCCGCGGATTTCTGCTGAAGATGGCCAACGCCGACCGTGACGCGAAGCTCTCGCTGGTGACCGTTGCAGATGTCGAGCCGACCCGGGGACGGCTGCGGATGCGTCCGGAGACGGCACCCATAGAAGGCGCCGATGACGACTCCTACCTGCTCCTCGATCGCGACGTGCTCGACCAGCAGATCATCGACGTCCACGGCCACAAGGTGGTCCGGGTCAACGACGTTGAGCTCGTGTGGGAGCAGGTTGCCGACTCTGCCGGAGTGGACCCGGGGCCGGAGTGCCGGCCTGCTCTCCGCATCGCGGAAGTGGAAGTGGGGATGCGTGGCGCTATGCGACGCCTGCTCAAGGGGCTGCCCCCCACCACGGTTGAAAAGGTGGCGTCCCGCTTTAGAACCAGCGTTATCCCGTGGGACTTCGTAGATCTGATCGACCGCGATCCCGCGCGTCGTGTGCGGCTCAAGATCGAGCAGGACCGGCTGGCCAAAATGCACCCCTCCGATCTGGCGGACATCCTCGAGGAGTTGGCGCCTGCCGAGCGCCAGGCGTTGTTCACCTCGCTCGATGAGAACGTGGCCGCCGAGGCTCTGGAGGAAGTGGAACCCAGGATGCAAAAGGCGCTGACTGAGTCGCTCGACTCCGAACGCATCGCGGGCATCGTCGAAGAGATGGATCCCGCAGCCGCAGCGGACTTCCTCGCCGAACTGCCCGACGAGCGCTCCGAAGCGATCCTCGAGGAGATGGACCCCGAAGAACGTCAGGAGGTCCAGGAGCTGCTCGAATTTCCGGAGAACTCGGCCGCCGGGCAGATGACGACCGACTACATCTCCCTTCCGGATTCAGCCATCGTCTCCGACGCCGTCCGCGCCCTCAGGCACTTCGAAGGAGATGTGGAGATGCAAACCCACATCTTCCTGGTGGATGAAGACGAGGTCTTCCGGGCTGCTGTGCCGCTCGTCAAGCTGCTGCTGTCAACCGAACTCGCCGAGCTGAAGAACCTCGCCGATGGCTACACCGTGTGTTGTGAGGTCGATGCCAGTGGCAAAAAGGTCGCCGAGCTGTTCGACAAATATAACCTTCGCGCGCTGCCTGTGGTGGACTCCCACAAGAAGTTGGCGGGTGTGATCTACGCCGAGCAGGTCATCGAACAGCTCAGGGCGAAGTACTGAATGAGTGGCATGGGAGGAGCCGCCGGAGCCGCCGCGCCCGAAGAGCCCACAGCTCCGGGAAGCGTCGGGCAGGGGCGTCCCCCGCTCAGAATCCTCTATGCCTCCGGCCTATCCGAGAACGACTCTTCGATGTACCGCCTGTCGGCGCTCGAGCGCCTCGGACACACCCTCCTCCCGCTCAACGCGTTTGACTATGAACCCAGGAATCGGCTGCTCCGCAAGCTTACCTTCCGGCTCGCGGCCGGCCCCTCGGTCGAGCGGCTCAACCGCGACTTGGTGCGCATGGCAGAGCGCGAACGGCCCGACCTCGTGTGGACCGACAAGCTGCTGGGCATGCAGCCGTGTACCCTTCAGCGCCTTCGCGCTCTCGCCATCCCGACCGTAAGCTATATGATCGACAACCCATTCGGCCGACGTGGAGATCCAGGATGGCGACTCTACATGAAGGACATCCCCTATTACGATCTTCACGTCGTGCAGCGCACTGCCAACATCGCGGACTACAGGACCCGCGGCGCGCAGAATGTTATCAAGATCCAGACTGCCTATGAGCCGACGATCCATTTCCCCCCGCCGTCCGGCTGGAGCGACGCGCAACGGGATCGAGGGGTCTCCTTTATCGGGACGCCCTACGACCAACGAGGCGAAATCCTCTCGCGGCTGTGGCGAGAGTTTAAGCTGCCCGTTACGGTCTCGGGTGGGCTCGTCTGGAAAGAGCACCTGTCGGCTGCCGCCGCCGCGGCACTCTACCGGGGCCACGGAGAGCTCTTTCGTGACGCCTATCGTGAGGGTATCTGGCGTTCCAAGATCAATCTGAGCTTTCTCACCCACGCCAATCAGGATGAGTTCGCCCACAAAAGCTTCGAGATAGCCGCCTGCGAGGGGTTCCTGCTTGCGGAGAGGTCCGAGGGCCATCTCGAGCGCTTTCGGGAGGACCACGAAGCCGTGTTCTTCTCAGATATAGAGGAGTGCGTCGCAAAGATCCGCCGCTATCTCCCCGACGAGGCTGCACGTTCGCAGATCGCACGTGCCGGCCGAATCCGCGCACAGCGGAGCGGCTACCACAACGACCGGCAGGTCGGGCTGATCGTCGAACGGGTGCGCGAGCTGGTCCGCGGGCGCAGTCAGGGAGCCGTTGGAGCTCCACGTTGATCCGCGACCTTCACACAGAAGTGCCAAGCCGCGACGAAATCGCCGACGTTTGTGTCGTCGGCGCAGGCGCCGCCGGGATCGTTTTGGCCGTGGAACTCGCCCGGCTTGGCCGCCGCGTGACTCTGCTGGAAGGCGGGGGCGTCAGCGTTGAAGACGAATCACAGGGGCCGTACAGCAGCCAGGTGGTGGGGCTCACCCATCGTGGTGTGCATACCGGGCGATTTCGCGCACTTGGCGGGACCACCCACCGGTGGGGCGGACAAATTCTCGAGTTGGATGACATCGATTTCGAGCGGCGCGATTGGGTAAGCGGCTCCGGGTGGCCATTTCCCAAGCGCGAGCTGGCCTCGGCGTATGCACGCGCGCTCCAACTCGAAGGCTTGCAGGCAGTGCAAACGGCGGACATCGACGTGTGGCGCGACCTGGGAATTGCGCCCCCAGACCTTCGGGAACTCACGCCCTACTTCACCCGCTGGACTCCCGAACCCAACTTCGCCCTGCTGCACGCAGCGCCTCTTGCCGGCGAGAACATAGCGGTATGGGTGCACGCAAACGCGGTCGGTTTGGAACTTCACGGAGAAGAGGTGCGCGGAGTCCGTGCCAGACCGCTTCACGGACCCGAGACTCTATTCCGCGCGTCGCAGTATGTGTTCTGCCTCGGCGCAATCGAGAGCTCGCGCTTCTTTTTGCAGGCGCGCGACGGCGTACTGCCATGGAACCGCTCCGGGCTGCTCGGTCGGCACTTCCAGGACCACATCGACTCCAATGCCGCCGAGCTTCGTGTGTTCGACCGGAGACGCTTCCACGCATGGTTCGACAATGTCTTTCTCAGGCAACACAAGTACCACCCCAAGCTGAAGTGGAACAAAGACGCCATGCGCCAACGCGGCGTGCTCAACGCAGGCGCCACCATGTACTTCGTCAGTGAGTTGGACGAGCAGTTGGCGGCAGTCAAGCAGGTAGCCCGTAGGCTTATCCGTAGCGGACCACGCAGCATCCGCGCCGGGGAGATGCGGCATGGGTTAGCCAATCTTCCCTTGCTGGCGCGCCAGGCCATCCGATACAAGCTGTCCCACCGGGCATGGAATCCCCCGTCCGCCAGAGTGTACCTCCGCGTCCATTGTGAGCAGGAGCCGCTCGGCGCCAGCAGCATCAGCTTGTCCGGCGACCGCGACGCCCTGGGCATGCTCCGAACGCGGCTGGACTGGCGCATCTCCGCCAGTGAGCAGAGAACAATCCTGGAGTTTGCGCGCCTCGCCAGGCTCGAGTTGAACATGTTGGCAGATCTCACCATCGATCCGGACCTCGAGCATGGCTACGCTGCTTTCCTCAACCGATGCGATGACAGCAATCACCACATGGGCGGCATGCGGATGGGCACGACGGACGCGGACGGCGTCGTCGATCCCAACCTCAAGCTGTTCGGAACCCGCAATTGCTTCGTCTGCAGTGGTGCGGTATTCCCCACCTCAGGATTTTCCAACCCCACGCACACGGTCCTGGCGCTCGCGGTCCGGCTGGCACACCATCTGTCAATCGCACAGTAGCCTACAAGCCGGATTTTTCCGCGCGTCAATCCCGTCAGGTCGCGAGACACGGTATGGTTGGATAGGAGCGTCTTTCTGCGCATCGCGACCCCATGATGGAGATAGCCCCGGATGGAACGTATCGAGCTGGCTACAACAGGAACGACAAGCACACGCTTGGGATACGGCTGCTCCAGCCTTATGGGCGCTCGCGGGAAGAGTGAGTCCCTCGCCCTGCTCGAAGCTGCGTTCGATGCAGGCATACGCCACTTTGATGTCGCCCCGGCATATGGATTCGGCCAGGCGGAAGGCTGCCTGGGTGAGTTTATTGCAACACGGCGTGACCAGGTAACGATCACCACGAAGTATGGGATCCCCCCGGCGAAGAGTCCCGGGCTGGTCGGCCTCGCAAGAAGATTGGCCAAGCCGCTCGTCCATGCCCTGCCCGGAGTGAAGCGGCGGCTCGCACATGTGGCCGGAAAAGCATTCTCTGGCGGAGAAAAAGCGGCGTTCTCTGCTGCCGAAGCACGCCAATCTCTCGAACGGAGCCTGAGAGAGCTGAAGACGGAGCGCATCGATCTTTGGCTGTTGCATGAAGTACGCGCAGACGATCTGCGCAACGCCGACGAACTGCTGCACTTTCTCGAGGATCGGGTTGCGGAGGGCACGATTGGCGCCTTTGGCGTAGGCAGTCAGCGGAGCCGCGCGGAGACGCTCGCCATCAAGCGCCCCCAGTTCTGCGGTGTAGTGCAATTCGAATGGTCGGTGAACGATCGGCCTGTGAAGGGAATGGAAGGGTTCCGCATCCATCATCGCGCTCTGACCGACAACTTTCGTGCCCTGCACGCGGGACTTGTCGCCGACAAGCGCCGCTGCGTGCAGTGGTCGGAAGAAGTTGGTGCGGACCTTGCCGACCGTGACGCTCTCGCCGGCCTGATGCTCAAGGCTGCTCTGGTTGAGAATGGCCGCGCTATCGTCCTCTTCTCCTCCAAGGATCCCCTGCACATGAAGCGAAACGTGGAGGTCGCCGAGGATCGCTCGCTGGAGTCCCCCGCCCGAAGGCTCTACAAGGTAGTGCAGACCGCTGCGCAAGGCGTGCGTGAGACGGAGGCGGGTGGATGAGGTTCTGGAAGCACTGGCGGACACGCATCCTTCTGTTCTTGGCGGTGCTCGGCCCCGGGTTCATCACAGCCAACGTGGACAACGACGCCGGCGGGATCCTCACCTACTCCCAGGCCGGCGCCCAGTACGGCTACATGCTGCTCTGGACCATGATCCCCATCACGCTCGCGCTTATCGTGGTGCAGGAGATGTGCGCCCGCATGGGCGTCGTCACCGGCAAAGGCCTGAGCGACCTGATCCGGGAAGAGTTCGGCCTCCGCATCACCTTCTTTATGATGATCATGCTGGTGATCGTGAACTACGGCAACGTGGTGGCTGAGTTCTCCGGCATTGCGGGAAGCATGCAGTTGTTTCACATCAGCAAATATGCGAGCGTCCCGGTGTGCGCGGCCCTGGTATGGCTGCTGGTCGTCAAAGGCGACTACAAAAGCGTCGAGAAGGTCTTCCTCATCGCCAGCGGATTCTACATCGCCTACATCGTGACCGGTGTGGTGAGCGGGCCGGACTGGCAGCTCGCCCTGCTCGAGACAGTGAAGCTGCCTCCGCGTGCGGTGTGGGCTGACAAAACCTATGTGTATCTCACGGTTGGTGTCATCGGGACAACCATAACTCCCTGGATGCAGTTCTACCTGCAGTCCTCCATCGTGGAGAAGGGGATTACCGTCAAGCACTACAAGGCGTCCCGCCTGGATGTGATCGTCGGGTCCATCTTCTCCGACATCGTCGCCTGGTTCATCATAGAAGCCTGTGCGGCGACGCTCTACATGCATGGAATGCGAACGATAGGCGTTCCTTCAGACGCGGCCGGCGCAATGAAACCCCTCGCCGGAGACTTTGCGTTCATCTTGTTCGCGGCTGGGCTGTTCAACGCCTCGCTATTTGCCGCCTCGATCTTGCCGCTTTCCACCGCGTACACCGTCTGCGAGGGCATGGGTTTTGAGAGCGGTGTGGACAAGGCGTTCACCGAAGCCCCATTCTTCTACTGGCTGTACACGCTGCTGATCGTGCTGGGTGCGGGAGTCGTCTTGATCCCGAACTTCCCTCTGGTCAAGATCACAATATTGTCGCAGGTGCTCAATGGGGTACTGCTGCCGATCATCATGATCTTCATGCTGCAGCTCATCAACAAGCACGAGTTGATGGGCGAGTACACAAACTCGCGCTGGTTTAACTGGGTCGCCTGGACCACTGCCGTGATCGTCATCGCGCTGTCGCTCGTTCTCCTGTGGAACACCGTCAGCGGGGCACTCAGCGGACACCCTTAGCCGCCTGCCGGGTTACAGCAGCTTGCCTTCCGAAAGGTCCCGGATCAAGCCGAGGTCCGCGGCCAGAAAATCGTACCCCGGCAACGCCTCCAGTGGGCTCCAGCGAACATCGTGAAAGATACGGTTTTCGAGCTCTCCCGAAAAGCGGTTCACCACGAAAAACTGCAGGTCGATCGCCCCACCGTTGCGGTATTTGTGGCGGATCTGGGCGACCCGTCGGCCGATCTCCGCAGTGATGCCGAGCTCCTCGTTCAACTCGCGGCAGAGCGCCTGCTCCGCAGTCTCGCCCGGCTCAATCTTCCCCCCGGGGAACTCCCACTTCAGGCTCATCGCCTGGTCAGGACGCCGCTGGCAGACCAGCACCTCGGTCTGTGCGAGGCCGCTCCCGGAGGATTCGCGCAGAATCAACCCCGCGACCACCAGTCGCAAGGGCTTGTTGTTGGACCGGCTGCGGTCGTCCAGTCTGCGGATACGCTCCTTCAAGTCTGTGCAGTCTCCCCGGCGAACCATCCGCCCCTAGATTAGACGTGTTTGTCGCCAGATCGGACCTGCCGGATCAGCAGTATCTGCGGCGTCCCTGGGTCAGTCGCCCAGCGGTCCGGCAAGCACGCACGCCTGCGGAACGCGCCGCCATACCAGCGCCTAGCGCTTCGGTGAGATCGCTATGCCCATCCCGTTGAGCTTGCTGCGAGCTTGTGTGGCTTCCGGAGAGCTCGGAAACCGCGCAATCAGAGTCCGAAGCTCGCGTGCGCCCGCGTCGTTGTCCTTCTGCGCGAACAAAGCCATGCCTTTGTGGAGGCGCGCAACCGCGACCTTGGGATTGTCGGGGAACTGCTCCAACACCCGATCGTAGTCGCGGACCGCATTCGCGTACTTGCCCGACCGGTAGTCGATCTCGCCAAGGTAGTAGAACGAGCTGCCGGCAAGCTGGTCTTCCGGGTACAGCCGGATGACCTCGGAAAACTCCGACGACGAGAGAGGATACTTCGCAGACATGTAGTCGCTCAGCGCAGTCTTGTACAGGTCGCCCGCTGCGGGCGCAGTCGGCGGGGGCGCGGTCGTGGCCACGGCAGGCGCAGCATTTGCGAGCGACGAGAGCGGTGTGCCCGCAGCCGGCTTGCCCTTCGGATTCCTGGTTCCGGGTCCATACCCCAAAGGCTGCGAACTGGCGGGTTGTTGCTTCGTAGGAGTCGGGGGCAGGGCAGGGGACGGCGCCTGGCCGGCGGGTGCTCCGGCAGCTGCAGGCGACATGTTCTGCAGCGTGGCGTTGATCGACTGCTGCTGCGACTGGACATCCTGCAGGGCCTTCTCAAGCCGGCCCAGGCGGGCTTTGATCTCATCCACCGAGTCGTTGAGCGCACCGACCTGGCCGGAGACCTGGTCTACCTTCCCGCCAGTGCCCTCGTTCTGTGTGCGGACGTTCTTCTGAAGAGCATCCACAGCCACGGACATCTTGTTGACTGAATCTGCGCTTTGTTGGACCAGATCCTTCAGCACCCCCATGCGTTCGTCGTTCGACTGCTGAAGCCGGGCAACCGAGTCCTGCAGGTTCTGAACTTGGGTCTGGAGCTCGACCATCTCCTTGTTGACGGCGTGGGCGCGTGGAACGACGATTCCGAGCACACCCAGCAGGGCGAGTTGGCGAAGTGCAGAATGGGACAGCATGCGCATGGTCGGGTATACCTCTGGAGTGCTAACGTCCTGATCGTCCCGTTTTGCCCGGGTCATCTAGACTCACCGTAAAACAAGAAGTCTCCGTCACGAAGTAACGATTCGAGAACACATTCGGCTGGTGTGACCTTGTCGGAAGCGCTACCCGGTTCGGCTTACGGCAGCGCCTGTTGACCGTTCGAGTTGACCGTCTCTATTGTAGCCGGTTGGTACAATCCGGACGCCTCAGTTCTGCGTCCCCCGTTCCCACCCAGTCGGAGCCGCCCGTCTCTCGCCGTTGTCCTCCAAGCACCAATCGATTCATGCTTCGCATGGGCCCGCAAAGCAGAGGTCTCCGTTTAAAATAGGCTTCACAATGGAGGTTTGTGCGTGCCCAAGGTGACGATAGTGTTTGGACTCATGGTAGTGGCACTGGGAGCTTGGGGCTATGTGGCCACTGGATCGGTCCACCCCACAGCGCTGATCCCAAGCTACTTCGGGCTTGCTCTGCTGATCTGCGGAGCGCTCGCGAACTCCCAGAATCCCAGCCGGCGTGCCCTGTGGATGCACGTGGCCGTGACCGCCGGCCTGTTGGGCTTTCTTGCAACCACTCCGGCACTCGTAGACTTTGTGCGACTGCAGCGCGGAGTGGAGTTCCCGCACCCCATCGCGGTCGAGGAAAAGGCCGCCATGAGCTTGCTCTGCCTCGTGTTCGTGGCTGCGTGTGTGCGCTCGTTCATCGCTGCGCGCAGACTCCGAAGCCTCAACGGCTAGGGCTAGAGGGTATAAGCAGTCGCCGGTCGCTACACAGAGCCCGTCGGCCGAGAATCATATTCGGCGAAGATCGCCAGCTTCGTGGACTGCATGAGCGTCCTTGCTTCTTCAAAGGCCCGGCAGTATTGTTCCAGCCACCCGCCATCTACCCGCACCAGCTCGCTGGCCCGCCGAATCTCCGGATCCAGCGCCTCTGCGGCTGGGCCGCCGGTAACCCTCCGCACGGTCACAAAGTTACTTGCATCGAGGGAACTCCTCAGCAGTGCTCTCGCAGGAACACTCAACTCCGGGTACTTAGCTGCCATCAACTCTTCCACGGCACAAACCAGCGTCTCCGGCTCGTACACACCCTTCAAAACCGCGATCGCGCCGGAGACAATCTCATGTGCCGTGCGAAAGTCCATTCCCGTCTCCCGCACCAGGGTGTCAGCCAGCTCGGTGACGGTCAGGAAATTTGCGCCTGCCGCCACCGCCATGCGGTCCGTCATGAATTCAATCTCGACAAGCACTCCCGCCAACAATTTCATACTGCGTTCACCGTCCTCGAACGCGTTGTAGACCATCGGCTGCAGGTCGTCCTCGCTGTCGTTGATATCCGTAAAAGGCGTGTTGTGCAAAGTCCCCAAGCTCGCCTGCGCCTGCGTCATTGCTTTACTGGACAGCACACGTACGTGCTCCAGCGGCACCGGGTTGCGCTTCTGCGGCATGATGCTGCTGATTTGTACATACCCGTCGCTCAAGCGGATATATCCGAACTCCGCGCTACTCCATTGCAGCAGGTCCTGCGCGAACCGTCCCAGGTTCAGCATGCATACCGCCAGGGTGGAGCAGCTCTCCGTCAGGTAGTCTACGGCCGCGATGGCGCCATACGAATTCACCTGGAGACCCGCGAATCCGAGCAGCAGCGCGGTGTACTCGCGATCGATCGGAAAGCCCGTCGTCGTGATGGCGCATGCCCCAAGAGGGCTCCGATTCACTCGGACCGCCGCGCCGTGCAGCCGTTCGAAGTCGCGCTCGAAACACTCCACAATGGCCATAAGATAGTGGCCTAATGTGGTGGGCTGCGCTGGCTGATTATGAGTATAGGCGGGCATCAGGCTGGCCCGGTGCACTTCGGCCAAACGGACGAGCTGGCTGCGCAATTCCAACAGGCACGACATCGTCTTCGCCAGCCGTTCTCGCAAGACCATGCGGTACATGGTCAGGTCGATATCATTGCGGCTGCGCGCTGTGTGCATCTTGCCCGCTAGAGCCGCGCCACAATCGGCCGCCAGTTCGCTCTCCATGTAAAAGAAAAGATCCTCGAAGCTGCCATCGTACCTCTGGTTGCGGATCTTCTCCATATCCAGACGATCCAGCGCACGAAGGCAGGCAACGACTTCATGCCGCCCAAGAATTCCTTGTCGCCCAAGCATCAACGTGTGCGCATAATGGATAGCCTGAAGCGGCTCCAGAAAATATCGCTTGGCATCCTCGAAGATGTGCGTAAGCACCGTGTCCCGATAGATCGGCGCTGGAAAGCTCGACTTGTGGTGTGGTGCGGACAATGAGATTTCCTTCGCTGTGCTTCCGTAATCCGCTCATGCCATCAACCATCACGGCGTAACCACACGCCAGTACAAACAGGCACCTGACGATAGTGTGTGGCTCAACGAGTCCGATCAGCTAGAACCGAACTGCAACTCCCCACTGCACAATTCTCGCTTCAAGCACAGAGCTGCGTACCGGAGCTCCCGCAGGCCCGTTCGCCGTCCCGGCGGTACCAGGGTTCGTTAGCACGCCGTTCGAGACCGCGAGGCCAAATACCGGCTGAGTGACAGCTATCCCGGTAACGTTCGTGTGGTTGAACACATTGTTCGCCTCCAGGAACAGTGACGTCGCAATCCGGTCGTGGATCTTCGGGAATGTCCGGGTAAACCGTCCATCAATCTGGTAGATGTTCGGGGACCGCAGACTATTCCTGCCGACACCTACAGGCCGAGTTACGCCACTCACAGAAGAGTCGCCGTTCACAGAAACGCCAGTCAGAATGCTTGCCTGGTCCCCCGACGATACATTCGCGAGTAAGGCGACCATGTTGTGGTTTATGACCTCGTTCGCGAACTCGTGATGGAGCGAAAAGGTCGGCTCAATCACCGCGGTAAGATTGAACGCCTGGGGACGATTCACAATGCTGTTCCCGCGATCACGCTTCAAGTTGGTCGTGTCCTCGATCGCAACGCTCTGCTCGAACGTATTCACCTCAGGCGCATCCGAGATTGTGTGTGACCACGTGTAATTTGCGTTCATCTGCACGCCGCGACTTAGCGAATGGACGTAACTGATAAGCAGTGCGTTGAAGCTGGAATTGGCCCCTGATTCCACCTGGTTGATCTGATTGAATCTTGTATCGAGCCGCGTCTGGGCACTTGCCGCAGGGTTGAACACCGGACGCCCGTCGGATAGCGTTCCGATAGGATTAATGGGGTTGATATTGTGCAGGTACTCCAGGTTCCGTCCGTTGGCCATGATGTAGCCGAACGTTACGGTGTCCCGCCGGCTGAACTCCTGCGATAGCTGGGCCGTTGCATTCCAGGTATATTCGTTGCGGAATGCCGGAGAAACCGTGGTTACACTCTGGGCGGGCGGTGTGCCCGTAGACGCGGGAAGTGCCGGGAACGCAGGCGCGCCAGACGGAACTGAGGCCACGCCGGCCGCGTTTCGAGTGACTGTGTAGGTGTACGAGCTCGTGCGATTCGATCCATCCAGATTCAGAGCATTGAACCACAGGTTGGTCGGGGTCGCCTGATAGAACATCCCAACGGACGCCTTGACGACAGTCTTGTCGCCAAACCGATAGGAAGCTCCTATGCGCGGCGAGAGATCGGTATTTGGAGTGTGGAAGCTTCGCGAGTTCACAAAAGGCGCGTTTGAATTCGCGTTTGGACTCTTGAATCGGTCGTAGCGCAGTCCGTAGATCACCACCAGGTTTCTTGTGGCCTGCCACGTGTCCTGCGCATAGCTTCCAAAGAACAGGGAAGAGTACCCCAGACCGGTTGTGTCCTGCTGGCTGTCAAAGGTGGTATACGCATACGGATCCGTTCCATTCTTCGCATTGAGATAGCTTTGCAGCGCTGAGGTTGTACTCGTCGCGCTAAACGTATAGCGGTTGTAGCTGACGACGCGCTGCCGATTCTCAATCTTCGACAAATTCACGCCCAGCTTCAGAGTGTGAGCCCCCTTCACGTAGCTGAAGTTCTCATTGCCGCTTGGCACCTTATCGACAAACACATCTCCCCCGCTGAAGGAGGAGCCGAGATTCGCGACGCCAGTGATCTGTATGGCAGGACCAGTCCCTGCGTTGGGTCCGGCAAAGTGAGAGTTTGTGCGGTACGGCCAGGAGAAGCGCGCCTCGTTAATCGCATGGTCGCTGACCGTCGTGATCAACTGTGCCCCAATCACGTGAGCGCGATCGAGGAAGTCGACGCCCGTGCTTCGCACATTCAATCCACCTACCTGCGTGTTGTAGGGGAAGTTGTTTTTGAAGTAGTTGTACCGCAAAAAGAGCGAGTTCTTGCGGTTGACGACGTAGTCCATGCGTCCGAGTGCAAAGGTGCCGTGGAGCAACCCCGGCGCCGCTGCCACCTGGTCTGCCGAAAGACCCAGTGCCGCAATGTTGGCGGCAGTGATCGTAACCGGCGCGGGAGACCCCCGTGTGACCTTCTCGTAGGCGCCGAAGAAGAACAGCGTATCCTTCACGATTCGCCCACCGGCGTTGGCCGCATAGTCCTCAAGTTCGATGTTTGTCTTCGCCAGACTCTTGTTCGCGAAGAACTGGTAAGCGGAGGCGTCCTGCCAGCGTTGAATATATTGAAACATCCCGTGCAGGGAGTTCGTGCCGCTCTGTGAAATCACGTTGAATACGTTCCCCGAGGTCCAGCCGAACTCCGGCGCGAAGCTGTTCGAGACCGTTTGCACCTCCTTCACGTAGATGTCCGCAACGGGAAACAGCCGCAGCCCGATGCGATCACTCTCCGTATTCACCATGCCGTCCATCTGGTAGTTGATTCGATCGAGCAGGCCGTTCGTGTTGAGCGTGCGTGGGATTCCCAGTTCGGGGTTCGGGTGCCCGCTCACTCCGGGCTGAAAGATGATGAAATTGTACGGATTTCGGGAGGTCAACGGCAGGTTCTGAACCTCACGCGTATCCAGGGTTCGCTGCAGGTTGAGCGTGGATGGATCGATTCCGCTCGCCTCCGCCGTCACCTCAACCCGCGTCGTCATCGCGCCCACCTTCAGCGTTGGATCGATCGTCAACTCTTTCCCCGCGTTCAGCACGATGGCCGCATACTCCACCGTGGAAAAGCCAGGCTTAGTCACCGAGACCGCGTATGTCCCCAGCGGCAGGTTCAGCAGCACGAACTCCCCCGCATCGTTCGCTGTCCCTATCTTCGTGAAACCCACGTCCGCATTCGTCACCGTCACCGTGGCCCCGGGAAGGGCCGCGCCAGACTGGTCAGATGCGCGCCCGCGGATCGTCCCGTTGATCGATTCTGACTGCGCCCGCGCGTCGTCAGCTAAAGTGCCGAACACGGCTGCACCGAGCAGTACGGAAAGAGTGCATCGACGAAGAATTGAGAACACGGTACGCCTCCTGCAACGATTCCAACAACCTCTGGGAGAGACTCCGACCTAACCTCGGATACTTCTCCTCAAAACTTACTAAACCACGCTTATGAAGTGGGGAGTGGAGAAGACTGTATGGCTTGGCTGGAGCAATGTCAAGAGCAAAGCGCAGGCCATCCGCCTCGTACCGTCCTGGCTCCGCAAGCCGCCAGCTCCACCCGAACGGCCCGGCAATGGAGCTGTGTCGCGTCCCTCACCCCAGCATCTGTTCCTCAACAGCCCGCAGGCTGACAGAGACCGCGCCATGCAGCTGCGCCTGCGTCCCAAGCCCACTCGAGCGCAGCAGCGGCCGGGCGAATTCATGCCGCTGGACGAGCTTCTCCACCGCCCGGCAGAGCTCAGGGTGCGAGCCCACACCTCCCCCGAGCACCACAACCTGAGGGTTCAGAAGCAGGGAAATGTCCGCAATCGCGTCCGCCAGGATGGTCGACGTATACCGCAGCACCTCGCCCGCCATCCTGTCCCCGTCCGCAGCGAGGTCGAAGATCTCAGAGGCCTTTAGGCCCTCAAGTCCATCTATCCGGCTGGTGCCGCATCGTGCATCGGTTCTCTTCAATTGCCGTCGCCACTCTTGCTCAATGCCGGAGCCCCCAATCGCCTGCTCCAGCTGTCCCAGCTCCCGCACCTTCATCGGAGCCCGCCTCCTTCCCGTCACACCGAGATAGCCGATCTCCCCGGCACTCCACCGGGCTCCGCGATGCAAGCGGCCGTTGATGAAGATCCCCGCACCCACCCCTGTCCCCAAGGCGATAAACACAAAGTCGTCGACACCTCGCGCCGCCCCTCGCCAGGACTCGCCGACGGCGGCAAGATTGGTATCGTTCTCGACCGCACACGCGATCCCCGCCTCCGCCTCTAGCAAGGACCGGAACGGCACATCATCCCACCGGTGGAGATTCGGCGCTGACAGCACCACGCCCGTATGGACGTCCGTTATGCCGGGAGCGCCCGCAGTAAGATGAAGCACCTTCTTCCATGGAGTACAGCTCTGCCGACACAGCGCCTTCAGCCCTTCCACGATAAGGCTGCTCATGCCCTCAGGTGTCTTCTGCCGTGCGTTCAGCAGGGTGGAGGACTGCCCTATCACCGTGCCGCCCAGATCCGCCAGCATCATGCGCATGCGCGTGCCGCCGATATCCGCAGCCGCCACATAGCCGTGGCGCACATTGAACCGCAGAAGTCCGGGCGGTCTTCCTCCACTCGACTCGCCGTCGCCTACCTGCTCAATCAATCCGAGCTCGTCCAGGTGCGAGATCGCACTTGAGACGGTAGGCGCACTGAGCCCGGAGGAGCGTACCAGGTCCGCTTTGGAGCACGGATTGTGCTCCTGCAGCAGCCGCAGCAGCCCCCGCGCATTCGTCTGGCGTAGTTGCGACGGGCGCGAAGGCATCGTGCGCGGGAGCGGCGGGGATGTCGAGAGTGTGATTTTGGTCATCTGGCACAGGCTCGGTTCTATTGAGTACACATACTAACCGAAGTATCGGAGGAACCTTTACAAAGCTTGCTTGCCATGCTATCCATAAGCGATACATTCTCTTGGCGCATCGTTGTCGGCGTGTTCGAGTGGCGGCTATTCCCGCAGCGTCGATCCACTCGCAGCTCTCAGCTCGATCGCAACAATTCAGGAGTGAATCCATGCGCACGCACGCCGCCCCCAGACGCACCATAGGCCTGGCTCTCATCCTGGCTTTGTCTCCCGGCGGCCGCCCGGCGCCCGCACAGGCCCCCCCGTCCTATCCGTCGACGTTTGCCACCCCGCTGCCCGAGGATCGTGGCGCAGCAGCCGTCTGGCAGAGCCTGCAGAGGCTTCATACACGCGCGAGCCTGATGCTGATCGTAGCCCACCCAGACGACGAGGATTCCGGCATGCTCGCATACGAGAGCCGCGATCAAGGAGTGGATACCACGCTGCTCACCCTGAATCGAGGCGAAGGCGGTCAGAACGTAATGTCGTCCGACTACTGGGACCAGCTTGGCCTCCTTCGAACCCAGGAGCTGCTCGCTGCAGGCAACTACTTCGGGGTGCATCAGGCGTTCACCCGTGTGGCAGACTACGGCTTCTCGAAGACCCTCGACGAAGCCCTCAAGACGTGGGGGCACGAGCGCGTCCTCTATGACGTCGTCCGCCAGGTGCGTCTTACGCGGCCTCTCGTCCTCACCTCCGTCTTCGCCGGCAACGTCTCTGATGGCCACGGCCACCACCAGACCGCAGGCGTCATGGCGCAGGAGGTGTACAACGCTGCGGCCGACCCCAACGTCTTTCCCGATCAGATCAAGGCTGGCCTGCTTGCGTGGGCCCCGCTGAAGGTTTATGCACGTGTACCCTTTGCCCGCGTCTCGGAAAAGGGAATCTACGACTACGCCACAGGACACTGGGAGCCCAGCGTTCGTTTTAAGAACTACACGAACAACACCTGGATCGAGGGGGTCCCTTCGGCCACGGTCACCATCCCCGAGGGGAGGTACAATCCGCTTCTGGCGCGCTCGTATATCACCCTTGCGCGCGAGGGCCTGGCAGCGCAGAAGTCGCAGAACGGCGGCATCGCCATTCCGGCGCCGCGCCCGTTCGATTCGCCCTACCACCTGTATGCCTCGCGCGTAAATGCCGTCCTCCCGCAGAAAGAGCAGACCTACTTCGACAGTATCGACACCTCGTTGCCCGGCATCGCGGACTATGCCCCCAGGGCCGAGCGGGCTGCCTGGACCGCCCGCCTGACACAGCTCAACCGTACGGTAGAATCCGCCATCGCCACCTTCAGCGCCATCCAGCCGAACACCGTCGCACCCACTCTCGCAAAAGGACTCGCCCAGACCAACGCACTCCTCGCAGAGATCGCGGCCAGCTCTCTTCCGCCGGAGACGAAGTACAACATGACCCACGAACTCCTCATCAAGCAGGGGCAGTTCAATGACGCCCTCGGGCAATCGCTGGGTCTGAGCATCCTTGCCACCGTCACCGCCGGAGGCCCGGTCCGCCAGGGTCCCTTCGGGGACTCCTCCTCCCAGCCCGGCTCTCAAACCGTCATTCCAGGGGAGACATTTAGCGTCAACCTTCACCTCGCCGACCAGGGAGGTCAACCCATCCGGATCGACACCACGCGGCTTGTCTCGCATGCCGGGGAAGGCTGGAAATTCACTCCCGCGACCGCTGTGAAGAACATCCTCGCCGCAGGGGACGCCACCGATCAGCTCATCAACGTAACCGCGCCCCGAAATGCGGAGATCACGCGCCCCTACTTCACACGCCCAAGCCTCGAGCAGTCGTTCTACGACATCAATGTCCCGCAGGATCTCGGTCTGCCAACCACACCCTATCCCCTCTCGGCCGAACTTCACTACACCTTCAACGGAACTCCAGCAACGCTCGAAGGCGTGGTTCAGACGATCCACCGCTATGTAGGCCCTGGACCTCTCCCCGAGCCGCTCCTTGTTGCCCCCGCAATCTCCGTCACCGTAAGCCCGCACGCCGGCATCGTCCCGCTCGCCAACACGTCCCTGCATCTGCAGGTCACCCTCCACAGCAGCGTCAAAGGGCCCGCCAAGGGAACGGTCCATCTCGATCTCCCCAAGGGCTGGCGCTCGCGTCCCGAGTCCGCTCCCTTCAGCGTCGCCAGCGACGGTGATGAGGAAAGCCTCGTCTTCGACGTTCTCCCCCAGGCTGTTCTGCCAAAGGCGTACACCATCACAGCAGTCGCCGATTACAACGGCCAGGCGTTCAAAGAAGGCTTTGTCACAACGGGCTACCCCGGAATCCGTCCATACCCGTCCTACCGTGAAGCCGCGTACCGCACCACCGGAGTCGACCTCAAGATAGCTCCCGGACTCAAGGTCGGCTATGTCGCCGGCACCGGCGATGACGTGTCCAAGTCACTCGAGGATCTCGGCATCAGCGTCGCCTTTCTTTCCCCGCAGGACATCGCCAGCGGAGATCTCTCGGCGTACGACGCAATCGTCCTCGGCATACGCTCGTACGCCGCGCGCCCCGAACTCAAAACCTCAAACAACCGCATGCTCGACTACGTCCACGCCGGCGGTACCCTCATCGTTCAGTACCAGACGCCTGAGTACGATCACAACTACGGTCCGTTTGAGCTCTCCATCTCGAACGATCCGGAAAAAGTCGTCGAAGAAGACAACGCCGTAACGCTCGCCCCCAACGACCCCGTACTCGCATGGCCCAATACGATCACCCAGGCCGACTTTCAAGGGTGGGTGGAGGAGCGAGGTCACGGATTCGCCCGCACATGGGATCCCCGTTACATCTCCCCGACCGAGATGCACGACGCCGAACAAGCTCCGCAAAAGGGTGGTCTGCTGTACGCCCGGTACGGCAAAGGAACCTACGTCTACGTCTCATTCGCGTTCTTCAGGGAGATGCCCGACGGCGTCCCGGGCGCCTTCCGCCTCATGGCCAACCTGCTCAGCATAAGCAAGAACAAGGCCCTGGCTGCAACACACCCGTAGCGCATCCCCACCTGCTCCACCCCTCGCCCTGCCGGGAGCCTGGCCCTTTAACCCCGAGCCATCGCGTCCGTCGAACTCGTCAGCTCAGATCAGAGTCCACCCGGGCAGGGAAGAGGCTGCCCGTCCAGACCCCTCCTGGCACCACGCAAGCTGGCACAGCAGACCCAGTGCAAGCGCTCTCTTCCACATCAAGCAGGTCGCTGATTTCATTCTCCTCCTCCATCATCGGGAGGTCTGACTGCCCGCAATCTCCACCGCGTCCTGTGCCGACGCCGAACCCACCGCTGCCCCTGTATGTGTCAACCTCCGCTCACGATCGGACCAGTGCAGATGGCTCACCTCAAACGCCCCCTTCTCATACGCATACGTGCCGTCATCCCGATACAGGTCGAAATCGCCGTCCGCTCCCGGGTACACGCGAATCCTGGCGATCATCTGCATCTCGTTCGTGCTCTCGACCGCCGTGCCCAACGGAAGAATGGACCCCGCCCGCACGAACAGCGGAATCACATCGATCGGAGCAGCCACGTGCACGGTCTGTCCGCCATGAACGCGCTCGTTGGTCCAGAAGTTATACCAGTCGGTCCCCCCTGGCAGGTACACATCCCGCGTTGTCATCCCCTGCTCAACCACGGGCGCCACCAGCAGCGCCGGCCCGAACATGTACTCGTCGCCGATCTCTGCCACCTTCGGGTCGTCACCGAAATCCATGAACAGGCCGCGCATGAAGGGCGCTCCCGTCTCATGACTGAAATGGCCCAGCGAGTAGATGTACGGCATCAATTCATACCGCAGACGCAGGTACTTCTCGAGGATCGGCTCAGCCTGCTTGCCATACGACCAGACCTCATTCGCGGGCCTGCTCCCATGCGTTCTGAAGTTCGGCTGAAACGCGCCATACTCAAACCACCGAACGTACAGCTCGGGATAGTCGTCGTAATGGCCAACCTCCGCCCTCGCGTCCGTGGGATCGATCAGCGGCGGCCGCTCCGGCTTGTGATACCCCGGAAGATACTGCCACCCGCCGATATCCGTGCTCCAGTACGGCATCCCCGAGGCCACAAAGTTGATCCCCGTCGGAACCTGACGCCGAAGCGTATCCCACGTCCCGCTGATATCCGACGACCAGAAGATCGTTCCGTTATGCTGAGCTCCAAGATACGAGTCCCGCGCCAGAATCAGCGCGCGTTCCTTCATGTCCCTCCGCATCCCGTTGTAGATCGCCGCCGTGTGCACCAGCGGAAACAGGTTGAAGTACTCCGTCCCCGGACCCACGTGCCAGTAGCTTCCATTCGGAGGAAGGTCCGGCTCCGTCTCATCCGCCCAGAACGCGTCGAAGCCCTTGTCGACGTAGTTCTCCCGGATGATGTCCCAATACCACTTCGCCGCATCGGGATTGGTCGTATCGATGTCTGACCCCGCACGATCGTACGGCAGCCCGTTGGTGGGTGTGCCGTCCGCCAGCTTCTCGAACCAGTCGTTCTTCAGGACTGTCGCGTAGTACCGGTCCTCCGGAACGAACCGAGGCCACACACTGATCATCGTGTGGAAGTTCATCGCATGAAGCTGCCGGTTCATCCCCACCGGGTCGGGCCACCGCGCAGGATCCATGTCCATCTCGCCCATCTTGGTGTAGTGGAACCAGTCGATCACCAGGTCATCGGCAGGAAGGTGCCGATCCCGATAGCCCTTCGCCACCGCCATCAACTCGTCCTGCGAGACGTACCGCTGCTTGCATTGGATATACCCATACGCGGACTTCGGCAGCATCGGTGCGTCTCCCGTAAGCAGCCGATAGCCGGAGTAGATCTCGTCATACGTCCTGCCGGCAATCACAAAAAACGACACCCGCTGGCCAACGTCCGAAGTCCACCGCGTCTGCTCTCCGATCGCAAACGCCACGGTTGTGCGCGACGGATTGTCCCAGACGATCCCGTATCCCTTGTTCGTCACCACGAACGGAACGCACACGCTCTGGCCGCCCGGGGCATTGTAGTCATGCGCGCACCGGACCACATGCCCGCGGCGATCCAGGTAGCCCTCCTGGTTCTGCCCCAGTCCGTAGTAGTGTTCGTCCTTCGGCGCGGAAAAACTCGCTCCCACCTCGTAAAAAGGATGATCGCCCGGTCGCCGGTCGTTCAAAATCCCCGCATTCCCATCCTTGTGGTTCGGCACCGACATCTGCCACCCACGCATGTCCAGCAGAGGCGCGCCCTCCGCAGTCTTGATCGACACCCCCACATACGGTGTCGACCCGTTGAAGAACTTGGCGATATCCGCCGAGGTGCCCGTCGGCTTCGACGGCCTGCCCTCTGGAGCCACAGTAATCGCCATCCGTGCAGACCGCAGCGTGTCGCCCGCATCGTTCATCGCCGACGTCCAACCCTCCGTCGCAGGCTTCGCAACAAAGCCGAACCCCGGCCCAGCCAGCGCGCTCGCCTTGTCCAGGCTCAACGTCACACGGACGATGTTCGGCGCGTACGGCTCCACTCTCACCGTGGCTTCGCCGCGAGTCAGCCGAAGCTGCTGTCCCTCTGCCGCGCGGCCCGCCCACATGGCGAACACCGGAACCGCCACAGCCAATGTTCCCCACTTCATCCACTCACGCGCACTCACTGTCTCACCTCCAGAGTCTTCCTCAGGGCAAGGCGATCGGACGAGCCGCCTACCCCGATCACGACGCTATCCTTACTCAAGCACAAAACGATCTGCGCTCTCATCCCAGTACTCCAGCCGCTTCAACGGCACCACAATGGTGACCCTGCGGCTCTCGCCGGCCTTCAGTCGCACGCGCTCGAACCCCTTCAGCTCAACCAGCGGTCGCGGCACCGAAGAGCCCCGGTGTGACACATACACCTGGGCCACCTAGTCTCCCGTACGCGCCCCGGTGTTCTTCACATCGAAGGACACCGCAAGCCTCTTCTCCGTGCCTGCAACCACATCGACCCCCAGCCCACTATACGCAAACGTCGTATAGCTCAGCCCATACCCGAACGCATAGAGCGGCTTCTGCCGCCCGGCTCCGGACCCAGCCAGCGGAGTCACCGTGTACGGTTGCGTTCCGCTGTACCAGTCCAGCGCCACCGTGTCCGCAAGTGGCCCGATCACCGCAATCGATTGCACCGACCCACTCGCCGAAGCGGAGGTCCGATCCACCGGTGCCCGCCGAATCGACACTTCTCGACACTCCACCCTGCGCACTTCCATGACAATCGGTAATGGCTTCAAGCCGGACCTCGCAGCCGCGCCAGCCGCCTCCGCTGCACCACGGCAAAGGCAGTCGCGCCCGCAATCGAAGCAGTGTCGCCTGTGCGCATCGTGACGTGCAGCCCCTTTCCTCCAGCCATCTGTTCGGCGCCGGCATCCACTAAAACGATTTACGGATTGCCGGGTTCCAGTGCGGTACGGACAGGAGAATAGCAGCCGAGCACACCAGCTGCATAGACGTGTTCTCTTCACGTGTCGTTACGCGACATGCCCCCACCAGCCAAGCGTTTACCCAGCAGCAGAGCGGGTATTCTTCTCTGTCGCTCGCAGCCGCAGGCTGCGGAGCCAACGCAAGACTCCCCTCCGAAACCCTTCGGAGACTCGGCGGAAGAATTCTCGTTGACAGTACGTAAGCCGATTTGATACACATCCGTCTGCCGCTCCCTCGCTCCTTTCGCGGTTGTGAATCGATTTACGCCCAACCCACCCAAAGGCATGGTTGCGCTTTCCTTGGAGGCATCTTTGTTCAGCAAATCTCAAGTTTCCCGCCTTGCGTGTGCCATCGCGCGCTTCCTTCCGGCCCTGCTCTTGGCTGTGTTGCTCTGCTCGGGGCGCGCAGCCCATGCCCAGACCACAGGCTCCATCGAAGGCACCGTGCGCGACCCAAGCGGAGCCGTGATCCCCAAGGCCGAGGTATCGCTGGTCGAGCAGAGCACGCGGGCACGCCGCACCGCCGTCAGCAACGGCCAGGGCGACTTCGCCATCAACGCAGTCTCCCCGGGAACCTACGACCTCACCGTCAAGGCCACCGGATTCGACCGATATCGCATCCAGGGCATTGACCTGCACCCCGGCGATCAGAAGACCATCGCCACCATCGCACTTAAAGTCGGGGAGACCACCACCGAGGTCACCGTCAGCGCCGCATTCGCCGGCGTCACCCTCGATTCGCCCGAAAAGAGCGCACTCATCACGTCCGAGGACATCAAGCGCCTGTCCACCGTCGGGCGAGACGCCACCGAGCTGATCAAGTTCCTGCCCGGCTTCGCCGTCTCCACAGGCGGCACGCTCAACAACAGCAGCACCGGCAACAGTAACCAGAACATGGGATTCGGCAGCTCGTCCGTCTCCTCCTTCTCCGCCAACGGGGCCACCCCACAGACCGGCGCCTCGACCGTCATCTCCGACGGAGCCGCCACCATGGATCCCGGCGACCAGGGAGCCTCCATCCAGAACGTCAACATGGACATGGTGCAGGAGATCAAGGTCCAGACCTCGAACTTCGGCGCCGACAGCGCAAAGGGCCCCGTCGTCATCAACGCCGTCGGAAAGTCCGGCGGATCGCAGTTCCACGGAACCGCCTACCTCTTCGCCCGCAACGGGCAACTCAACTCCAACGACTGGTACAGCAACTACCAGGCCGCGGCCCGGCCTCCCACCAGCTACTTCTACCCCGGCGGAAACATCGGCGGCCCCGTCCTCATCCCCGGCACAAACTTCAATCACAACAAAAAGCTGCGGTTCTTCACCGCATTCGAGTACTACAAGCAGACCCTCTTCTACGGACTCCTTCAGAGCTTCATCCCCACCGCGCGCATGCTCAGCGGTGACCTCACCCCGGCCTCCATCGCCCAGGCCCTCAACGTCAACGCCGTCACCCTCCAGAAGACATGCCCTAACTTCTACACCACCAATGGCGGAGGCAGCGGCGCCGCCACCCTCAACGGCTCCGGAGGCATCTGCTACTCCCCGGGTACGAACGGGACCACCTACACCCAGCAGGATCAGATCATCTCCTCCGGCGTCGTCGTCGGCGGCAATGGCCTCCTCCCTGTGGATCCCCGCGCGCTCATCTATGCCAAGTTCTGGCCCGCCATCAACCGCACACCTCAGCCCGTGCCCGCTTCCAGCCTTCTCTCCGACGGCTACAACTACCAGAACTCGCTCACCAACACTGCCAATGGATATCAATACCAGGGCCGCATCGACGAGGACTTCACCGACAACACCAAGCTCAACGTCACCTACAAGCTCGAGAAGAGCAACTACCAGGAGCCCGTCAAGAACGAGTACTACGCCGGCAGCGACATCATCCCCTATCCCACGCCGGAGTACAGCCAGACAAAGTCCAACGGCGTCTCCCTCAACTTCACCAAGAGCTTCGGCGCAACCATGACCAACGAGTTCGTCGCCGCGGGGATCCTCTACAGCCAGCCCGCCAACTTCGCCAACTCCAGCCTGGTGCAGGACTCCTCCACCGGATGGACCGGAGGACGCTTCTACAACAACGGAGCCCACCAGATCCCCGGCATCATCGACTACGAAAACGGCACACCCGACTTCGCCATGGCCTACGACCCGGTGAACGGAGGCAAGTTCCTCCATAAGTTCTCCTACAACTTCGGCGACAACCTCACCCGCCAGGTCCGCAGCCACACCGTCAAGCTCGGCGTCTACTTCGAAACCAGCGGCAACAATCAGCTCCCCTACAACTTCACCCAGGGAGAGAATACCTTCAACCACTACAACTCCGGCTGCGCCACCAACGACGGCCTGCATACCTCCCAGCTCCAGAACAATATCGCCAACTTCCTCCAGGGATGCAGCGGCTTCAGCCAGGCCAGCGCATCCAACCCCGAGAACCTCCGGTATCGAACCTTCGACCTCTACGCCACCGATACATGGAAGGCCACCAGCAAGCTCACGCTTACCCTCGGCATCCGCTTCGACCACCTCGGAGCCTGGTACAGCCCCGACGGCATCGGCTTGGCCGTCTGGAATGCTCCCGCGCAGCATACACGCGCCACCCTTACGCAGGATCCCCACAGCTACCCGGGAATCAGCTGGCACCAGACCGACGCCTCCGTGCCCCTCTCCGGACAGCCCACACGGCCCGTCTTCTACTCCCCCCGCGTCGGCCTCGCATACGATCTCTACGGCAACGGCCACACCACCTTCCGCGGAGGCTTCGGCTACTACCGCTTCCACGACTCCTACAACGACTCCGCCGGCGCACTCGATACCTCCCTCGGAGGCCAGTCGTACAGCACGCCCAACAACACAAGCTGCACCTACGACCAGATCACCGGAGCCTCCCAGGGCAACAGCACCCTCGGCACAGGCTGCGTCCCCATCAGCGGATCCTCCAGCCAGGCCCAGCCCATCTCCGTCACCGCGCTCAATCCCCACGACGACAGGCAGCCGCTCACCTACAACTACAACCTCACCGTGGACCAGGTCATGCCCTTCGGCGGCAACCTCGAGATGAGCTACGTCGGCAACCAGAGCCACGACACCTTCACCGCGGGCAATCTCCGCAATCAGAACTTCATCCCACTCGGCGGCCTCTTTCAGCCCGATCCCCTTACCGGAGCCGTCACCCAGGCCGGCTCCAGCCAGCAGGTCACCGCGGACTACAGACCCTACCCCTACTACTCCGGCGTCTATGTCCCCAATCACATCGGATACGGAAACTACAACTCCCTCCAGGTCAGCTACAACAAGCAGAAGGGAGCCTTCATCTTCGGCCTGAACTACACCTGGTCGAAGGCGCTCGGCATCCGCGGCGACTACCGCACAGGAGCCATCGGAGACCCCTCCAACCTTCGCAATGACTACGGCTATCTCGGCTTCAACCGCACCCAGATCGTCAACGCCACATACTCGTGGCAGGTCGGACGGCTCTACACCGGCAATCGCCTCCTCGCCGCCGTCGTCAACCAGTGGGAGTTCTCCGGAATCACAGGCCTGCAGAGCGGCCCGGACATCGCCGTGTTGACCGGCGGCGGAAACTTCAGCCTCAGCGCCAATGTAAGCTACACGCCCGCCGGATCCACCACCCCCGTCTCAGTCTCCACCGGCAACTCGGCCTTCCTCGGAACCCCCGACATCTCGCTCCAGCCCATCGTCAAATGCAACCCCAAATCCAACCTCCACGACGACTCTCGCTACGGCCGTCAGTACTTCAACGGATCCTGCTTCGCACTTCCGCAGTACGGCTCCAACGGCGCCTTCGAACTGCCGGATATCCACGGCCCCGCGTACTTCAACTCGGACCTCACCCTCCGCCGCAGCTTCCACATCCGCGACAAGCAGAGCCTCCAGTTCAGCCTCGCAGGCTTCAACTTCCTCAACCATCCGCTGCCCGCCTTCGCCGGTGGCAACAACATCGGACTCAGCCTGGGATTCGGCAACCCGGTCGGCTCCACCCCAACCACACCGCAGGAGGCCTTCGCCGCTGCAGTCCAGACGACGGCCAACTTCGGTTACACACCCTATAAACAGGGATATCGCATCGTCGAGCTCGGGGCCAGGTTCAACTTCTAGCCCACGGCAGTCCAACCCATCCCACACCAGGGGGGGCGCGCACCTCAGCGTCCTACCCTGCACGGCTCAGACAAGAACACGAACAATTTCAGGAAGCAGGCGGACGGACCATCCCGTCCGCAGCAATCTCGGGAGGCTTGTAGTGCACACTTCTAGTTTCAGCAAACAGCACGCATCGTCACTGCGCGCACACCTCAACTCACGCACGTGCCGCACTGCGCCGGCCCCCCTCGCCGCGTCTCTCCGCCGCCTCGGCGCGCTCTCCCTCATGCTCCTGCCGGTGGCCGCCAGGCCCTCCCTGGCCCAGAATGTGCCCGCCGTCGTCGCCACCAGCTCGAGCGTCCTCGCCGCCGGCGTCTCCGCCGGTCCCGCCGTGCTCGATGCCTGCGGAAATGTCTACGTCTACGGGGGCGGCGGCACCGGTGTCGTCCAGATCAACGCCTCCACCGGAGCCGTCACCACCGTCGCCAAGAACACCCAGGGATACGGCAGCTCGGGCCGCGCCCTCTACATGGACCCCAACAAGAAGTTCCTGTACTTCCCCGACTTCAACAACTTCTACACCACCCACTTCGCCCAGCTCTCCATCGTCAACTGCGCCCCCGGAGCCACCAACACAAGCTTCGCCAACAACCTCGGCGACCTCGGCAACTACTACTGGGGAACCGTTCAGGACGTCGCGAGCGATGCCGCCGGCAACGTCTTCTTCATCACCACAGCCAACGTCCAGAACGCCATCTACAAGGAGACCCTCACAAGCAGCGGCACCTACACCGATAGCCAGGTCTTCACCTGGAGCAAAAACCTTCTGTATCTCGCCTCCGATACCGCCGGCGACCTCTTCTTCGTCGACACAAGCACCATGAACCTGTACGCCCTCATGCTCACGGGGGGCAGCTATCCGGCCACGCCGACCACGCTCGTCTCCGCCAGCCACTTCGGCACCATCGCAGGCCTCAGCTTCGATTCAGCCGGCAATCTGTACATCGCGGACAGCAAAGCCAACCTCATCTTCGAAGTGCCGCTCGAAAATGGCGCCCTCAATCCAGCCGACATGTTCGCCACGGCTGCCGTCTCTGCTCCGTACCGCGTCGCCGTCGACCCACTCCACACCATCTACCTCGACAACTCCTCCAGCGTGACGAAGCTCAGACCCGGCTCCGCCGCCGCCCCCTCCACCGCCGTAGGCTCCACCAGCTCCAGCTTCCCCATCACCTACGTCTTCAACGCCGCACTCACCCCCACCGCCATCTCTCTTCTCGGCTCCGCGAGCCCCTTCGCCATCGCGAGCGGCGGCACAGGAGCGTGCGCCGTAGGCACAGCCCAGCCCGCCCTCTCCTCCTGCACCGTCAAATCCACCTTCACCCCCACGGCCGTCGGCACCCAGACCGGCGTGCTCCAGTTCACCACCGCCTCCGGCACCCTCGCCAGCAACCTCTTCGGCCTGGGGCAGGGAGCCGCCCTCACGCTCGATCCCGGCAGCGTCGTCTCCACCACAACCAAACTCTCCGCCCCGGCAGGCATCGCAGTCGACTCCCTGGGCGACGTCTTCGTCACCGACAGCACCGTCAACTCCATCACCGAATTCATCGCCGGCTCCAACGGCGTCGGCACCACCGTCGCCACCGGCTCCATCAAGCTCAGCGGCCCCAAAGGCATCGCAGTTGACAGCGCAGGCGACCTCTTCATCGCGGACACAGGAAACAACCGCGTCGTCGAGGTCCCCGCCGTCGCCGGTGTCCTCACCGGATCCGCAGCCGTCGCCCTCTCCCCCGTCCTCAAAACTCCACAGGCAGTCGCCGTCGATCCCTCAGGCAGCCTCTACATCGCCGACACCGGCAACAACAGGCTCCTCCTGATTCCCAGCATCAACGGAGCCCTCAGCTTCTCCTCCGTCCAGTCCCTCGGCGCCTCGCTCGCCGGACCCGCGGCCCTCGCCTTCGACCAGAACGGCAACCTCTTCGTCGCCGAGACCGGCAACAACGACGTCCTCGAATTCGCCACGCCCATCGGAGGACCCGCACAGGTCATCGTAGCCTCCGGATTCACCACCCCCACAGGCCTCGCCACCGACGCCTCGAACAGCCTCTTCGTCGTGGACAGCGGAACCGGAAGCATCGTCCGCTACCCCAATCCCAACGGCGTCTTCGGATCCCGTACCCTCGTTCCCTCAACCGTCCTCAGCCCCATCGGCGTCGCCGCCGACGCCAGCGGAGACCTCTTCGTCACAGATACCTCCAACAAGGTCGTAGCCGAGATCAACCGCCTCTCCGCTACCCTCCAATTCGGCGGCGTCAACGTCGGCAGCACAGGCACGCAGACCGGATTCCTCAACAGCTCCGGCAACCTGCCCGTCGTCTTCCCAGCCACGGACTACACCGTCAAGGCCAACGCCGCGCCCGGATTCGCCGTGACCCAGGACACGTGCTCCGGAACCACGCTCGCCCCAGGAAGCGCCTGCTCGCTCACCTCCACCTACACGCCCACCGCAGTGCAGCTCAACGCCGAAGAAGACCTCGCCTTCGCCGGCAATGCCGCCAACGGAAGCCCCGTCTTCCGTCTCATCGGTACCGCCGCGCGACTCGCGTCCTCCTCCCTCAGCCTCGTCCTCACCACGCCCGCCGGTGCCACATCCGTCAACGCCGGCCAGGCCGTCTCCTTTACCGCCACCATCGGCACTGCAGGCAACGCCGCCGTCCCTGGAGGGTCCGTCAACTTCTACGTCAACGGCGTAGAGGTCGTCACCGTCCCAGTAAAGAACTCCTCCGCCGTGCTCACCCTTAAAAACGGTCTGCCCGGGGGATCCGCCGTGGTCATCTCCGCCATCTACACCGGCGATACGGTCAACTACGCCAGCTCCTCCGCACAGCTCACTGAGAACGTCGTCGCACTCGCGGACACGCTCAGCCTCTCCATCCAGGCGCCCTACACCAATCCCCTTAGCGCCCGAGACAACGCAGCCAACGCCGCCGGGCCTTCCATCACCATGGTCGCCACCGTCACCCCGTCCTCCACCCTCGCACCCACCGGAATCGTCACCTTCTACGCCGGAACCAAAACCCTCGGCATAGCCTCCGTACTCCCCGGCTCCTTCACCGCCACGCTCGTCACCACACAGCTCCGCGCAGGCACCACCAACGCAGTCGAAAACGGATCCTTCCTCACCACCTACAACGTCTCCGCCGTCTACAGCGGAGATCAGATCTACGCCGGCGCTACCTCCAGTGTCGCGCCTCTCACCATCGTCGGCGCCAACGGCTCCAACAACACCACCGGCGCCACCTTCACCATCACCCCCGCCAACCCCACCATCACCGTCAACAGCACCTCCGCGCCAGGACAGGTCGACGGCTCGGTCACCCTCACCATCACCTCCTACGGAGGATGGGCCGGAGTCCTGAACTTCACCTGCGCCGGTCTGCCCAAGTACACCACCTGCAGCCCCTTCCCCGGCGCACCCGTCGTAGGCGCCAGCACGCCCAGCTCGCCTGTCCCGCTCACCACCGTCAACTTCATCATCAGCACCAACGTCGTCCCGCCCATCTCCACCGGAGCGGCATCCGTTCCCTGGTGGACCGGCGGCCTCGCTGGCCTCCTGCTCCTCACCCTGCGGCGCCGCATCGCGCGCTCCTCCAGCCTCAGAACAGGCCACATCCTCTCCTGCCTCGGTCTGCTGATGCTGCTCGGCGCCTCCGTCTTCGGAGTTACCGCCTGCTCCTCCGCCGTCAACCAGTACGTCACGCCCGCAGGGCAGACCGCCGTCACCGTCACCGTCCGGGCCGCCCAGGCGGTCTCCGGCAGCACGACCGGCCAGGTGCAGACCCAGCAGGACAGCAACATCCCCCCCGTGAACATCACTCTCGTGGTCAAGTAGCGGCGCCCACCCTTCACCCCGGCGAGCCGGCGCACACACGCGCGG
>JALYIA010000063.1 GCA_030776065.1 Acidobacteriota bacterium | reverse complement strand
GACGGCCGGCCAGCCCTCCAACCCAAGCCCATCCGCCCGCACCGGGAGGCCCGCAGTGATCCCCCGCTACCAGCGCATCCTGTTCTGGTGCCTCAGCGGCGCCATCCTGCTGATGGGGCTGTTCATGCTGCGCGGCTGCACCCAGGCACGCGAAAAGTTCACCCGCCGGGTCGACCAGACGCCGCTCGACGCCCCGGTCGCCACGCCCAACGAACGGGTCAGCCTGGCCATCGCCGATGATGCCACCGGCACCCTCACGATGCAGGATCGCGAAGTCGCCCTGCCCCAGGAGCCCACCGGCCGCGCCCGTGCGCTGCTCGGCCGCCTGCTCGCCGAGTACTCCTACAAGACCTCCCGGCATCCGCTTGAGAGCGGACCCGCCGTCGACGACGTCTTTCTGCTCGACCTGCCGCTGCGCCCCGCGGTGGCCTCGGGCGGCACGCCCCGCACGGGCAGCCCGACCCCGTATACCTCGGGCTTCAACTCCCTGCCCCGCAGCGTCGGCGGCCAGCTCGCCGTCATCAACCTGCACGGCGCGTTCGCCGACCACCACCCCTCCGGAGTCGAAGCCGAAAGCCTGACCATCCAGTCGATCCTCGGCACCCTGTACGCCAACCTTCCGCGCATCGAGCAGGTCCGGTTCCTGGTAGACGGCCAGCCTCGCGACACGCTGAACGGCCACGCGGACCTCACCCGCACCTACGCCGTCCTCGACACCGCGACGGCCTCCACCCAGACCGCGCAAGGATCCGAACACTGATGCCGAATGCGTCCTCGCAGCCCAATCGGACGAACGCACGCACCACCGTCGGCGTCTTCGACTCCGGCTTCGGCGGGCTCACTGTCCTGCGCGAACTCCTCCCGCGCATCCCCGGCGCGCACTTCGTCTACCTGGGCGACACCGCCCGCCTTCCGTACGGCTCGAAGTCCCCGGCCACCATCGCACGCTACGCGGTCGAATCCGCCCGCTTCCTCGAAGGCCACGGCGCCAACCACCTCGTCATCGCCTGCAACACCGCCTCCGCCCTGGCGCTGCCCGAGATCACCTCGGGGGTCGGAATCCCCGTCACCGGCGTGATCGCCCCCGCCGTTGCAGCCACGCACGCGCTGCATCCCGGCGCCGAGGTGCTCGTCCTCGCCACCGCGGCAACCGTGCACTCCCACGCCTACCGGACCCGGTGCGAAGCCTACGGGCTCCGCGCCACCGAGAAGGCCTGCCCGCTGCTCGTCCCGCTCGTCGAAGAGGGCTGGCTTCCCGACCAGACCCACGCCGGGCTCCTCTCGTCCGGCGCAGAAAATGAAGTCCCGCCGGAGCACCACGTGGTCCGCGAGATCCTGCGCATCTACCTCGCCGAGGCGCTCGCCACCTGCACCCCCCAGGCGGTCATCCTCGGCTGCACCCACTATCCGCTGCTCGCCGGCGCCATCGAGCAGACGCTTCGCGCGCTCGGCTCCGACGCCCAGGTCATGGACTCCGCCGAGGCCACAGCCATCGCCGTTCAGGCGACGCTTCGCCCACTGCCGCAGGACGTCAGCCGGCCAGCTACGCTCGAGTTCTTCGCGACCGACTCCGTGGACAAGTTCGAACGCCTCGGGTCGAGCTTCCTGGGCCGGCCGGTCGAGGGCGTCCGCCTCCTCGACCTCGGCGGCTGACGCACGCCTGCCGGTCGAAAGAGATGTCCAACGTCCGATCCGGATTCAACACGGATTCCAGCCGGACTCCACCCAGATCGGCAATACTCGTACCCGAGCCAAAGGACGACCCCATGCCTTTCCTGCTGAAGACCGAGCCCGGCAAGTACTCCTACGACGACCTCCTGCGCGATGGCGAAACCACCTGGGACGGCATCGCCAACCCGCAGGCCCTGATGAGCCTCCGCGGCATGAAGCCCGGCGAAAAGCTGGTCATCTACCACTCCAACACCGGCAAGGCCGCCATCGGCACCGCCGAGGTGGTCTCGGTCGACGCCTCCGACCCGAAGAACCCGCAGGTCCGCATCCGGCCGGGCAAGCGCCTCAAGCAGGAAAAGCCGCTCGATGCCATCCGGGGGGCCGCGGTGTTCCAGAACTCCATCCTCTTCCGCCAGTTCCGCCTCTCGGTGGTGCCGCTTACGGACGAGCAGTACGATTGGCTGACGGCATAGGCGCACGCGCTCCCGACCGATCCCATTCCATCCACCCGCCTGCATCCAGCCGCCGTGCCCGGGTTGACCGCTTTGCCCGCCCGCACTGATATGCTTTCCCTCGGAACAGGAGTCCCGCACCGCATGATCGATCTCAAAGGCAAAGTCGCCGTCGTCTTCGGCCTCGCCAACAAACGCAGCATCGCCTACGCGGTCGCGCAGAAGCTTGCCGAGGCGGGCGCTACCCTCATCCTGAGCTACCAGTCCGAGCGGCTCCAGCGGGAGTCCGAGCAGCTGCTCGCCGATCTCGGACAGTCCGAGACCGGCCGCGCCTTCCAGTGCGACGTCTCGCGGGACGAGGAGATCGACGCGCTGTTCAGCAAGATCGCCAACGCGGTCCCGAAGATCGATATCGTGATCCACTCCGTCGCCTTCGCGCCACCGGCCGCCTTGCACAACGACTTTCTTCACACCACGCGGGCCGACTTCGCCGTCGCCCTCGACGTCAGCGTCTACTCCCTGATTGCGGTCGCGCGGGGCGCCGCTCCGCTGATGACCGAAGGCGGCGCGATGCTCACGCTCACCCACTTCGGCTCCACCGTCACCTTCCCCAACTACAACGTGATGGGCGTCGCCAAGGCGGGCCTGGAAGCCGCGGTGCGCTATCTCGCCGGCTCGCTGGGCGCGAAGAACATCCGCGTCAACGCCATCTCCGCCGGCGCCATCAAGACGCTCGCGGCCCGCGGCATCGGCGACCTCCAGACCATGCTCGATCGCACCACCGAGCGGGCTCCGCTGCACCGCAACGTCGACCAGATCGAGGTCGGCAACACCGCCGCGTTCCTCTGCTCTCCCCTGGCCAGCGCCATCACCGGCGAGATCACCTTTGTCGACTGCGGCTTCAACACCACGGGGATCTGAAGTCTCCCGCAACCTATGCAGCGCTCGGCGCACGAAAGAGACACCCGGCACCCAAGGCAGATCAGAAAGGACGAATCCGCAATGGCCTCCACACCGCTCCGCGAACTCCTCGCCCCCGAACTCGAGTTCGAGCTCGACCGCACCCGCCGCATCCTCAACGCCATCCCCGACTCCGACTACGACTTCAAGCCCCACGAGAAGTCGATGTCGCTCGGAAAGCTCGCCTCGCACACCGCCGAGCTCCCGGGCTTCACGCACCACATGCTCTCGGGCCCGAGCATCGACTTCGCCTCGCCCGAGACTCCACGCAAGCCCTTCGCGATGGAGTCCAAGGAGCACCTGCTGCGTCACTTCGACGTGACCTCCGCCCAAGCCCTGGAGACCCTCAAGCACACCTCGGACGAGAAGCTGGGCGAGGTGTGGTCGCTCAGCCGCGGCGAGCTGACGATCTTCTCGGGCACGCGCTATGGCGCCTACCGCGCCTTCGGCGTGAACCACATCATCCATCACCGCGCCCAGCTTGGAACCTACATCCGGCTGCTCAACCGCACGCTCCCGGGAACGTATGGACCCTCCGCGGACGGCATGTAGTACAGAGGCGTTTGCAGAGCGGCGGATCGGCCCTGCAGGCGGGTCAGCCCTGCAATTGTCCCGAAGCCGCCTCCATTGGCCGCAACTCCGCGGCCAGCCCTTTCACCGTCCCCAGGAGACACCATGACGCACGCGCAGATGCTGCTCGAAGACTTCGACACCGAGATGGCCAGCACACGCCGGATGCTCGAACGCATCCCCGAAGAGAATCCCGACTGGAAGCCGCACGAGAAGTCCTTCGCGATCGGCAAACTCGCGATGCATGTGGCGACCCTTCCGGCGTTCGTGCAGTACATCATGGAAGACCCGGGTATGGACCTGGCGAACTCCACCCGGGCGCGCGCCGACATGACCTTTCAGACGCGCGCCAGCATGCTCGCAACCTTTGACGCGTACGTGTATGCCGCCCGCAAGGCTCTCGCCTCCGCGTCCGACGAGCACCTCGCGGCGGCGTGGCCGTTCCGCTTCGGCGAACACAGGATCTCCGCCGACACCCGCTCGAAGACCTACCGGGTGATGTTCTTCAATCATCTGGTGCATCACCGCGCCCAGCTGGCGGTCTATCTCCGGCTGAACGAGATCCCGGTCCCCGGCATGTACGGTCCCTCGGCGGACGAGCCCTTCAAGGCCTGAACCACCACCTTTGTGGCAGTCCGCACCGCCCGGCGGCTCACTCGACCGGTGCTATACTCGTCCAACTGGGAGTGGCCCCGCCCTGCTCCGGGACGGCCCTCTCTCCAACCGCGGCTCGCCCCCTGCGAGCGCACCCAACACGAGGTAACTGAAGCTGATGGCCTCCCGCACCCGCCGCGCTCTGTTCTCCGTCACACTGTTTCTGGCAACGTGCGCCGTTCTGGGCTCGGTGATCAGCCAGAAGGTCGCCGCGCAGTCCGCCTCGGACGAATCCACCCTGCGCGATTCGCTCCACGAGTTCGCCAGCGTCTACTCCGTTGTGGAGCAGAACTACGCTGAGCCGCTGAACGGCGATCGCGTGGATAAAGCCATCTACGACGGCGCCATCCCGGGCATGCTTCATGTCCTCGATCCCCACTCCAACTTCTACGATCCCAAGGCCTTCGCCCAGATGCGCGAAGATCAGCACGGCCACTACTACGGGGTCGGCATGCAGATCCAGCCGCAGCCCGACAAGGCCGGCACGACCAAGATCGTCGTGCTCGCACCGTTTGAGGGCACCCCGGCATTCAAGGCGGGCATCCGGCCCGGCGATGTGATCCTCTCCGTCGACGGCAAGTCCACCGACGCCATGGACTCCGCCGCCGTTGCCTCCCTGCTCAAAGGACCCAAAGGCACCCACGTCTCGGTCACGATGGGCCGCGAGGGCAAGGACACGCCGCTTACCTTTGACCTGGTCCGCGACGACATTCCGCGCTACTCCGTAGACGTCGCCTTCATGCTCAAGCCCGGCATCGGCTACATCCACGTCACCGGCTTTATGGAGACCACAAGCCGCGAGGTGGGCGAGGCGCTCGACAAGTTCCACGCCTCCAACGGCCGGCTCGACGGACTCGTCATCGACCTGCGCGGCAACCCCGGAGGCCTGCTCAACGAGGCTGTCGGCATGGCGGACAAGTTCCTCCAGAAGGGCCAGATCGTGGTCTCGCAGAAGGGCCGCGCCTTCCCCGACCAGGTCTACCGCGCCTCCCACGGCACCGACGCCCAGGAGAAGTACCCCATCGTCGTTCTCGTGAACCGCAACACCGCGTCCGCCGCGGAGATCGTCTCCGGCGCGCTGCAGGATCACGACCGCGCGCTGATCGTCGGCGAAACCACCTTTGGCAAGGGCCTCGTTCAGACCGTCTTCCAGATCTCCGAGAACACCGGCCTGGCCCTGACCACCTACCACTACTACACGCCCTCCGGCCGCCTCATCCAGCGCTCCTACGACAACGTCTCGCTCTACGACTACTACTACATCCGCGACGACGGCAAGAAGGCAGACAAGTCCAACCTCGAGGTCAAGCTCACGGACTCCGGACGCACCGTCTACGGCGGCGGCGGCATCACCCCGGACGAAAAGATCGACGCCCCCAAGCTCAACCACTTTCAGGAGTCGCTCTTCCAGCACTACGCCTTCTTCAACTTCGCCAAACACTACCTGGCCAACCACACCATCGCGAAGGACTTCACCGTGGACGACGCGATGCTCGCCCAGTTCAAGGACTACCTGAAGGCCAACCAGGTCGACTACACCGACTCCGATATGGCAGGCGTCTCCGAGTGGGCCAAGGCCTACGTGAAGGCGTCCCTGTTCACCTACGAGTTCGGTCAGCTTGAGGGCCAGAAGGTGCTCGACCAGTACGATCCCCAGATCTCCAAGGCCACCACCTTCCTGCCGGAAGCCATGGCGCTGGTCGATCACACCAAGGGCACGCAGAAGACTGCCAGCCTGGTCCACTAGGCGCCTCGCAGCACCGGGAGCTTTTTACAAGGCCGCCTGTCCGGGCGGCCTTTGATTGCATCGAGCGCCGAACGTCTGCTCCATCGCTGTCCGGGAGCTGTCCCTGTCCTGGAACTATCCCTGTCCCGAAGCTCGGCAGTGGTGTGAACCCGGAGCACGGCAGTGGTGTGAACTTGGACGACTGGATGGGCCGCGAAGGCCTGCCAGAATGTATCGCGTCTGGAGCGGGAGACGGGGATCGAACCCGCAACCAACGGCTTGGGAAGCCGCTACTCTACCATTGAGCTACTCCCGCTCAGTGCTGCAATTGTAGCCGATCTTCGGCCCCGACGCGCCTCGCCCGAGGACGTCCGCATGCGCAGCGCGGCCGCGGCCCCCTCCGCCGCCCCTGCCGCTTTGAACTGCTACCATGTGGCATTCGAAACGCTATGCCGTCTCTTCCGCCCAACCACCGGCTGCCGCTGCTCGGCCTGGTCCTGAGTCTCGTCGTCGGATTCCTGCCGCTGCGCTCTCCGGCGGAGGACTGGCGATATCTCAGCCACGATTCATGGTCCACGGAACAGGGCCTGCCGCAGGATAGCGTGCACGCGATCGCGCAGACCAGCGAGGGCTACATCTGGGCAGCCACCGAGGCCGGACTCGCCCGGTTCGACGGCATCCGCTTCGAGGTCTTCAGCAAAAGCAGGCAGGCGGCGTTTGCGAGCGACGACATCTGCTGCCTTCTGGCGGGCACAGCCGGCGGGCTCTGGATCGGAACGGGCGATGGTCTCGTCTACCTGGATCGGAACGTCGCGGTCCGCTACGGCGTGCCCGACGGCCTTCCCGCCACGAAGATCGTAGCCCTCGCGTGGTCCTCCGGCGGGATGCTGGAGGTCAGCACCTCGGCAGGCCCGGTACGTCGGACGGAGAGCGACTGGCTTGCTCTCCGCGGACTCCCGCATGCCTCCGCGAGCGCTCCCCCGGCAGGCGCAGTCCCGCTTGCCGGTTCGCCCGAGTGGACCTGGACGCCGCACTCGGTCGATCTGCTTCGCGGCGGCGCCAAGGCGACCTGGCAGGTCGGACGAGAGCTTCCAGCAGGCCGCGTCACCACCCTCGCCGTCGATCGCCAGGGCCTCGCCTGGGTGGGAATGAGCACCGGCGTCGTCGTCATCGATCCCGGAGCGCACCAGAGTACGCCGCTCGCCGCCCTCCGCACCATCCCCGTGCTCTCCGTGTTTCACGATCGGGAGGGAAACCACTGGATCGGCACCGAGTCCTCCGGCCTCCACGTGCTCCGGCGCCGCACCTTTCGCAGCGTGGCCCCCGTCGCCGAGAAGGCAGTCACAGCCGTGGCACAGGGCCCCGGCAGCACTCTCTGGATCGGCACACGCGACGATGGGATCTACCGCATAGAGGGCGACAGGATCGCCGGACATGCCCTCACCACCGCCGCCATTCTCTGCCTCGAACCTGCTCTCGACGGCGGAGTGTGGATCGGAACCCCGGACGGTCTCAAGTATCTGGACCGCGACGACGTCATCCGCCGGGTCAGTTCCGCCAACGGCCTGCTGGACGACTCCATCCATTCCCTGCTTGCCGCGCCGGACGGATCGCTATGGGCCGGAACCCGGCACGGACTGGTGCACCTGCGCGGCTCGCACAGCGATCTGCTCACCCGCGCAAGCGGTCTCGGTGGAGACATGATCGGCTCCATGCTCCTCCAGGGACCGCATACGCCGTTCCTCCAGGGAACGCATACGCCGGAGTCGCCGCACGTTCTCTGGGTCGCAACCTCGGGCGGAATATCGCGCCTCAAAGCCGATGGCACCGTCACTAACTTCGCCGAACAGGACGGCCTCACGACCGCCGTCGTCACGGCGCTGTCGCAGGAGTCCTCCGGCCGCCTTTGGGTCGTCACCGAGGATCGTGCGGTTCAGTTCTTCGACGGAAGACAGTTCCGGCCGGCCTTTACCCTGCCCCCCGACGGAGACCGTCCGAGCCCGGTCGAGGGCATCGCATTCGACGCCTCGAACTCCTTGTGGATTCGAGGAGAGCGCGGCATCTTCCGCATCGACTCCGCAGCGCTCGCCGCCTGCCTCTACAACAACCCCTGCGCTCTGCCGGAGGATGCCGTGGTCCGCTACGGCGCGGCCGACGGCGTTCGCAACGCCGAGGTCGTGCCCGGAACCACCGCACTCCCCACCTTCGCGGCGAATGGCGAGATGTGGTTTCCCACGCGGTCCGGCGTCGCGGTCGCCGATACCACGGCCCAGCACGGAAGCCAGCCCGGCCCGCAGGTCGCGCTCGAGCATCTTCTGCTCGACGACTCCGCGCTCGAGCCCGCCGGCGGAGAGCTTCGCATACCGTTCGGACATCAGCGCCTGACCATGGAGTTCGCCGCCCTGACCTACGTCGCCCCCGCCGGCGTTCACTACCGGTATCGGCTACAGGGCTTCGACAGCGCCTGGCAGCAGGCAGGGAACCGGCGGTCCGCAACCTACACCAACCTCGGCCCGGGCTCCTACAGCTTCTCGGTGCAGGCCAGACAGAACGACGGCGCGTGGGGGCCGCCTGGAGCGGAGGTGCGCTTCCATGTCGTGCCCCCGGTCTACCGCCGCTGGTGGTTCGTCGCGCTGCTCGCCTTCGCCGTGCTCGCCGTCGCGCTTCAGTTCTATCTGCTGCGTCTGCGCACGGAACGCGCCCGCTTTGCCGCCGTGCTCGCAGAACGAAGTCGGATCGCACGCGAGATCCACGACACCTTGACGCAGGACTTCGTCAGCACCTGCCTGCAGTTGGATATCGTCTCCCAGCAACTCGGCAAGGGCCGCATCGACCAGGCCCTCGAACAGGTGCGGCGCGCACGCCAGATGGTCACCGACGGCCTCGCAGAGGCGCGAGAGAGCATCTGGCAGCTCCGGGCAGAGGATGCAGACGGGACGCTGCCCACCAGGCTCGCCCGTCTGCTGCAGCGCGACGCCTTCTCCTCGCTCGAGCCCACCCTGCAGGTCCGCGGCGCCTATCGCCCTCTCGAGAGCCGCGTGGAACGCGAGATTCTGAGGCTCGTCAACGAGGCGCTGCTCAACGTCGCGCGCCATGCCGAGGCCCCGCACGCCCGCGTCGATCTCCTCTACTCCGACGAGAGCCTTGCACTCTCGATCGAAGACAGCGGCATGGGCTTCGACGTCGACCAGGCGCTGCAACGAGGAGGACACTACGGCCTGCTGGGCATGCAGGAGAGAAGTTCGGTGATCGGCGGAGCCCTCAGCATTTCCAGTATCCGGGGCCAGGGGACTACCATTACACTGACCATCCCACTTCCTCCCGGCGACGGCCAAACCCTATGAACGAACGCATTCGCCTCCTGCTCGTTGAGGATCACCAGATGGTCCGCCAGGGCCTTGTCGCCTTGCTCGCCGCCGACGAAGGGCTCGAAGTCGTCGGCTCCGTCGGCGATGGCCTCGCCGGCATCGAGGCGTACCGCGAGAAGCGTCCCGATGTCACCCTGATCGATCTCCAACTGCCCAAACTCGGCGGTGTCGAGACCATCCGCAGGGTTCGCGCCGAGTTTCCCGACGCCCGATTCATCGTTCTGACCACCTTCGACGGCGATGAAGATATCTACCGTGCGCTGCAGGCCGGCGCCCGCTCCTACCTGCTCAAAGGCATGCCCTGGGAGGAGCTGCTGCGCACCATCCACGCCGTGCACCGCGGCAAGCTGCATATCCCGCCCTCGGTCGGCGAAAAGCTCGCCCAGCGCGTCAGCGGGCAGGAGCTCACCGCACGCGAGTTGGGCGTCCTCGAACGGATCGTCGCGGGCCGCAGCAACCGCGACATCTCGGCCGATCTCTGCATCTCCGAGGCCACCGTCAAGACCCACATCAACAATCTTCTCGCCAAGCTTGGAGTCGCCGACCGCACTCACGCGGCCACCGTGGCGATCCAACGCGGACTCGTGAGCCACAGGTGACCTCCATGCGCAGATATGCTCTCCTCGGTGCTCTTCCATTGCTGTTTGCGCTCTCCCCTGCCCTCGCGCAGACCCACGCCGCTGCCGCGAGAAGCACGTGGACCGCAGCCACCGCGGCCCAGCTCGAGTCCGCGCTTCCGGCGCGCGCCCAGGTCGAGAAGGAGCGCATCGAGACGGAGATGACCTCCGCCTCGGGCGTCATCGACACCCGCGGCAGAGTGATCGCCGCCGTAGTCCTGATCACCGCAGGGTATGCCGCTCAAGGAAAGTACTCGCACTTCCTTCTCCTCCAGGCGCCCATCCGCATCGGCACGGAGATCGTCCTCACTCCCGGTACCTACGTGGTTGGGTGGGTGCGCGCCGCCGACGGACTCACCGTCCACCTCTACCAGGCGGAGACCGGCAGAGAACGCGGCGTCATCCTGGCTCATCCGCAGACGCAGCCGCTCCCCGTCGTGCCGGTAAAGATCTGGCCGCCCTCCGAACGCGGCGTGATCCAGATCGGCCGGTTCACCCTCCCCTACGCGCCGCTGGACTAACCCGACCGCTCGCCGCGCCACACGCCCACACCGCCTGCCGAAGACTGCGCCCGGCTCCACCTTTCGATGGATCGAGAAGCAATCCTTCGGTGGACTCGCGCTCTCCCCCCGCGCTCTATGATTCACCAGTTTGAACAATCAGGGTTTCTCGCCCGCTGAACTCAGGCGACTCACACCGCGCGCGCGGACAGTATCCTCTGGCGCACGATCCGTGTGCCTGTGCGCAAACGAGAGGAGATGGTCCCGCATGGAATCTACACCCGGCCACGCACCAGGCAAAGGCCGCCCCACGCGCTCGCTCGAGCGTCTGGTGCTGCTGGCCGCCCTCACCGCCCTGACTCCCCCTGTGCTCCGCGCCCAAACCGCGGACGACGGAATCATGTTGTCCCGGCAGAAGTACTGCACCGGCGTCTTCTACACCTACGACACCTGGGATCACTACTGGGAGGGTACGAACTTCCGCGCCAACGGAAACATCGGCGCCGTCACCACCCGCACCATCGCCTACGTGGGAAACTATGGCCTGACCAACCGCCTTAATCTGCTCGTCAACCTGAACCACGTGGCCACATCCGCCAGTGAAGGCGTGCTCCACGGCCAGGCCGGCTGGCAGGATGCCGGCTTCTCCATCAAGGCAAAGGTGCTGAGCGTGCCCGTCTTCCGCTTTGGCGCCCTGCGCGCCCTCTCCGTCGTCTCCGCATCCATCCCCATGTCCCGCTACACACCCGACGACGCCCCCATGTCCATCGGTACACAGAGCAGCCACCTGGGCGGCCGGCAGACCGTCAACTACCTCGGCAGAAACGGGACCTACCTGAACGGAAGCCTGGCCTACACGCTCCGGGGGAATGTGACGCTCGATCGCTCCTCCTACTACACCAACGGCCAACTCTACCTCAGCAACCAGGTCGCCATGCCCAATGTCTTCGACTACAACGCGAGCGCGGGCTACCGCAAGAACGACACCACAGTCGTCTTCACCTTCTCCCAGCAACAGACGCGCGGCGGTGGAGACATCCGTCCGCAGGACAGCCCCTTCGTCTCCAACCGGATGAACTCCTCAAGAGTCGGTGGCACGCTCACCCTTCCCTTGCCCAGGGTCCACGACCTGCAGTACTGGGCGATCTACAACTACACCCTCGACGGCCGAAACGTAGGCCAGGCGCACACCGCCACCGTAGGCATGCTCTACACCTTCGACTTTGAAAGGAAGCACGGAAGATGATCGTCCGGTTGCGCACCTTGTCCCCTCTCCGCCTCCCGGTCCGCCCCTCCGTCGCTTTAGGGCTCCTCCTGTTTGCCGGATGCAGCAAGACCATAACCTCCACCGAGCCGCTCGCGTCCTATGTCGCCGCATCCACCGATGCAAAGGCAGGCACGTGGGCGATGATCCTGCTCAGTGGCCCAACGCAGATCCCCGTCGCCGCTCCGGCGGCTCAGAGCGATCCCGGATATCAGGCCGAGCTTGCGTCACTCGAGTCCGCCCAGGCCGCCATCACGGCCGACCAGCAGACCGCCGTCACCTACTGGAGCGCCGGAGGAGCCCTGCGCTGGAACGAAGAGCTGCGGCAGCTGGTAGCCCGGCAAGACCTTCCTCCCTCGCCCAACCCCGACGGAAGCTACCCATCGCCCAACCCCGCCAACCCGTTCGCCAACCCGCAGTTCCCGTTCAGCAACCCGCCCTATGCGGCACGCGCCTACAGCTACGTCGCAGTTGCGCAGTATGAGGCCCTGAAGGTCGCCTGGTACTACAAATACCTGTACAACCGTGCTGCTCCGTTCCAGAACGATTCCAAGCTCAAGGCGCTTCTGCCGGACAACCACATTCCCGCCTTCCCGTCCGAAGACGCAACCGAAGCCGCCGTCAACGCAGCCATGCTGAAGCTGCTGTTTCCGACCAGCGCCACCGAGATCGACGCCCTCGCCGCACAGCAGGAGCAGGTTGCCATGCTCGCCGGACGTGCATCCGCCAGCGACGTCGCCGCCGGCGTCGCAATCGGCCAGGCTGTCGCCGCCATCGTCTCGGCCCGCGCAGGCAGCGATGGATTCAAGAGCGCGGCCGGCAACGCCGCCCTCTGGGCCCAGCTCGCAAGCAACGCAACCGCACGCGGCGAGGTGCCCTGGATCAGCCAGGATGGCCCTCCCCGTCCGCCCATGCTGCCCCTCTTCGGCTCCGTCAAGACATGGATGATGCAGGCCTCGGACGTGATCGCCGAACGCCCGGCCGCTCCCCCGGGTACGCACTCGGCCGCCATGCAGAGCGAGCTCGCCACCGTGCGCGACGCCGTAAACAACATCACCCGCGATCAGCTCGCAACCGTCTACAAGTGGGCCGATGGCGTCAGCACACCCACTCCCCCGGGCCACTGGGACACCATCGCGGTGCCCTACATCGAGGCTGCACAGATGAGCGAGGTGCGCACCGCACGCACCTTCGCCCTCCTCAACATGGCCCTCCACGACGCCGGAGTCGCCTGCTGGGACGCCAAGTACCTCTACTTCAACCCCCGCCCCTCGCAGCTCGACCCGTCCATCAAAACCTGGACAGGCCTGCCAAACTTCCCCGCATACGTCTCCGGCCATTCGGACTTCTCCGCCGCGGGCGCCGACGTCCTCTCCTACATCTTCCCCTCCGGCGCCACCTACTTCAGCGCCCAGGCACAGGAGGCCGCCATGTCACGCCTCTACGGCGGCATCCACTACCCAAGCGACATCTCCGCCGGCCTCACCCAGGGCAAGAACGTCGGAGAATACACCGTCCGATTCGCTAAGACAGACGGAGCCGATTGAGCCTCCGTGCAGTGCGGCTGTGTGCAGCGCGGATTGAGC
>JALYIA010000062.1 GCA_030776065.1 Acidobacteriota bacterium | reverse complement strand
CGCCACCCTCGACCAGCTCCAGCACCTCCACCCCCTGGCCCCCACCGACCTCATCGAAGCCAACAAAACCAGCGCCGCCTGACACCCCGCAACCCAGGCGCACCACCGACGACCCAAGCCCGTCGATCCTCCCGCGCCCGAAGAGCGGCTCAGCCTCACGTCCAACCCGGCAGCCCGGGACGTCATAGGGAGAAGCTCTACGTTAGTCTGCCGAAGGCTGGTCCACCCGGTCGATCACGTACACACTGGCAGGAGCCTTCGTCGGCTGCAGCTTCAGCCCAAGCTGTTCCTTGATCGCAGTAAACAGACTCGGCGGCGCAAGGGCGTCCCCTTGAGGATCGTCAGCCTTTCCGCCCGCATGAAAGCTGTCAGGCGTCCACCGCAGCGCTACATCGAAGCGTCCTGCGATGCCCGTCTCATCCACCGCCGGCCGGTCAAGCACGAACCGCTGCAGGAACGTCGCGAAATTCGCCATCGTCGCATTGCCCGCATGCAGTTCCCCCTTCGGGTTATAAGCCACCGCGGGGATCCCGCCCGAATCGGCTGTGCTCTTCGTGAGCTTCGGTGCATCCACGGCTTTCACCAGCGCATACACCGAAAGAACCTTTTGTTCCTGATGCATCACCAGATGAAAGCGCTCCACGAGAAGCTGCTGCACCAGCGCCTTCATCTGATCGGAACTCGGCCGCTTCTCCGTCTCGGGGTCGGCAAGAATATCGAACCTCTGTGTCCGTAGCCATTCCGGCCCGCCCACCACCTGATCCGGATGCACGTTGTAGGCATACTTGAAGACGTCGACGAAGGTCGTGCCTTCACTGGCAAAGCGGTTGCCGCGAATCTGCGTAACCGCCACCACATCCGGCGAGCTCGGCCTGATCGTTGCAACCGCAAACGTCGGCAGCCTGCCGGGTGGTTGCTGTGCATGCAGTCGTCCCCAGGGAAGGAAGCACACCGAGAGCAGAATCAGACGCCGCATCAATAAACCTCGTGCTCCGTTGTACACCACTAGGAAACCCCTTGCCGTCGCTCCCGCCCTACCCCACCCCCCACAATTGCCTCGTCATCCTGACCGAAGCGAACGACCTGCTTCCCCCGTTTTCGCCCCCACACCCGCAAAAATCCCCGAAAAAGCGCATGTCAACCCCCAAACCACCTAACCCATACATTCCAAACGAAATAAACTTGGCCGTTTAGTTTCACTCCACCAGCTACAATAGAAATAGAGAGAAATCTACCCGCACTGCCCCAGATGTGGACCAGACCCAGGCCAGGTCCCAGGCCAGACCCGGACCAAAGCCGGACCTGACCCGGACCAGACCCGGACCTGGCCTGTACCAGCCCCGGACCTGAGCGCTCTAACCCCTTTATCCGGGATACTTTAGGACTTAAGTACGGGGGGGTAGGGGGTACCCCCCTCCGGCTCGCCGCAACCATGACCCAGACCGTCAAAGCCATCCGCGGAACCCGCGACCTCCTCCCGCCCGAGACCGCCCTCTGGGCCTACGTCGAGGCCACCGCCCGCGCCGTCTTCGCCCGCTACGGCTTCGGCGAGATCCGCACCCCCATCTTCGAAGCCACCGACCTCTTCGCCCGAGGCGTAGGCGAACAAACCGACATCGTCTCGAAGGAGATGTACACCTGGGAGGACCGCGCCCGAGCCCAGTCCGAGAAGCCGCAGTCGCTCACCCTCCGCCCCGAGAACACCGCCGGAGTCGTCCGCGCCTACATCGAGCACAAGCTCGACCAGACCGGACACCTCCAGAAGCTCTTCTACATCGGGCCACAGTTCCGCCGCGAGCGTCCCCAGCGCGGCCGCTACCGCCAGTTCTGGCAGATCGGCGCCGAGGTCATCGGTCCCCCAACCTCAGGCGCCGAATCGCCCGTCCGCGACGCCGAGGTCCTCGAGATGCTCGCTGCGCTGCTGAACCAGCTCGGCGTGCGCAACTGGCAGCTCCAGCTCAACTCCGTAGGCTCGGCCGACGACCGCCGCCGCTACAACGCCGCCCTCCGCGAGGCCCTCGCGCCCGTCAAGCACCTGCTCGGCGAAGACAACCAGCGCCGCGCCGAGACCAACCCGCTCCGCGTCCTCGACAGCAAGGATCCCGGCGATCAGGAACTGATCGCCGGACTGCCGAAGATCGCCGACTTCCTCGCCGACGACTCCCGCGCCCACTTCGAGCAGGTCCGCGCCGCGCTCGACGCCTGCCAGGTCCCCTACACCGTCAACCCGCGCCTCGTCCGCGGCCTGGACTACTACACCCGCACCACCTTCGAGTTCACTATCCCCGCCTCCGCCGATCCCGCCGGCACCGGCCTCGGCACCCAGAACGCCCTGCTCGGCGGCGGCCGCTACGACGGCCTCTCCGAGATGCTCGGCGGCCCGCGCGCCCCAGGCATCGGCTTCGCCATCGGCGAAGACCGCCTCATCCTCACCCTCCAGGCCCAGCACGAAGCCGACCGCGCCGGTTCCTCTGAAGAGTGTCCTCCTGAGCGCAGCGGAGGCCACGCTTCTCGCTCCTGGGCTGCGGCAAAGCTCGATGCCTACGTCGCCCCGATCGGCCCAGCCCAGAACCCCGCCGCATTAGCGCTCGCTCGCGATCTCCGTCAGGCCGGCCTCTCCGTCGAAGTTGGCGACGGCAGCTTCAAGGTAGGCAAAAGCTTCACCTTCGCCGACGCCGTAGCCCGCCACATCATCCTCCTCGGCGAAGACGAGCTCGCCACCGGAGTCCTCACCGTAAAAACCTTCGCCACCGGCGCGCAGACGAAGATCGGACGCGCAGACCTGTTTCTTCTCCTCAAGAACAGCAGAGGAAGCTAGTTCTCGGAAGGTCTCTCGATGCTGTCGATCACGACGATCTCCACCTTCCCGCGAGCGGGTACCAGCTTCATGCCCAGGGTCTCTTCCAGAGCCGACACGAATGATGGAGCGTCCGGGTCTTTGGCCCGGGCTCCATCGCCACTCTCCGGAGGAGCAGCGCCCGCGAAACGGAAGCCCTTGATGTCGAAATGTCCCCTAAACCCGGTCTTGTCGACGACCGGCCTTCCCGCGATCTCCGGTGCCTGCCCCATCATGGCGCTGATGAAGGCTTCTACCGTCGTACTGCGGGCGTCCAGAACATGCGCGCCATTCGTCCACGTCGACAGACGTGTCATCCCAGGAGGCAACGGGTCCCCTGGCTTCATCGGCGTCATGGAACCTCCTTCCGGCGGTGCATCGACCGGCGTGATCTTGAGCCCGCCCTTCGCCGGCACCAGCTCCAGGACGCGCATGTCGCGCGTCTCAAAGTGGACCTTCAGATGGAACCGCTCAGCGAGAAGTGCCTGTTGCATGCTCTCCTCCTGAGCCAATCGTTGCTCGCGGGTCATCGTCTGCATGGCATCCCGCAGATCCTCGGCTGGCTTGCCCCGGATCTCGTACCTGTCCTTGTCGAGCCACCCCGGACCCCCGACGACCCGTGCGGCCTCAGGATCAGAGCCCGGCATACCCCACCCGATCGGGACGCCATACGCTCGCGAGATGTAGTTCCGCAACGTCGTTCCGGCCCAGGGCACAGCGGGATCGGCAGGCTTGATGGTCGCCACGTCGTACGACGGCAGAGGTCCTGCCGGATGGAACACCGTGATTGCGTCTATTCCGCTCACGGTCTGCGCGCTGGCGGCTAGTGCGAACAACGCCCAGGCGAGCGCAACTGGCGTTCCATGCTTCCGGATAGAGGTGCAAATCATCCGCATAGGATACCCGCGCTCAGGTTCTTGGCTGCTTTGTCGCGCTGTGCGCAGGTTACTTGACCCTGTCTGCACTGTGTATACATAATGCTTACATGAGTTCAACCGCACCAGAACGTAAGCCTCTCGGCGTAAGGGTGAGCCCGGAAGAGCACGCCATTATCCGCCGCGCCGCAGAGCGCGAGCACCGATCGATCAATAATTTCGTGCTGCGCGCCGCGCTGAAAGCGGCTCAGGAAGATCAGCCGAAGCCTCGCAAGAGCCGCGAAGAAGTCTTGGCAATCATCCACGACGCTCAGCAGGAAGTACGGTCAGCGAATCCGAATGGACGCGACATCCTCCAGGAGCTCTTCGACGAGAGGCGCAAGGAAGCAGCGCGTGGCTGAGGCTATCCTCGATTCCTCAGTCATTCTGGCGATCCTGAAGGGCGAAGCGCTCCAAGTCTCGGTGCTTGATATTGTCGAGGGTGCGGTGATGAGCGCCGTCAACCTTACCGAAGTCCTGACGCGTCTCTCCGACCTTGGAATGACAGCGTCGCCCAAATCCGACCTCCTCCTCGGCCTTCTCGATCGAATTGAACCATTTTTGGAGAAGCAAGCACGGACCTCCGCAGCGCTGCGACGGGAGACCTCGCACGTGGGCCTCTCTCTCGGAGATCGCGCCTGTCTCGCTCTCGCACTTGAACTCGGCGGCGAGGTCTACACGACCGACCGCTTGTGGTCAGGCCTCCGGATCGGCTGCCCGATCCACCTTCTCCGCTAGCCGCCCCAAACCCCATACAATAGAGCCATCGTGACATTGGACTTTCTAGGCACCTTACAGCGCACCCACATGTGCGGAGAGCTTCGCGCCGGGGCCGCGGGGCATGACGTCATCCTGATGGGCTGGGTCAACCGCCGCCGCGACCACGGCAACCTCATCTTCCTCGACGTGCGCGACCGCTCCGGCATCACCCAGGTCGTGGTCGACAAGGAGCACACGCCCGAGGCTCTCGCCAAGGCCGAGACCGCGCGCCCGGAGTACGTCGTCGCCGTTCGCGGCAGGGTCCGGCGCCGCGCCGCAGGACTCGAAAACCCCAACATGCCCACCGGCGAGATTGAGGTGTTGGCCGGGCAGTTGCTGCTCCTGAACGAATCGAAGACGCCGCCCTTCTCGCCCGCCGAAGACGCCATCGCCAACGAAGAGGTGCGGCTGCGGTACCGCTACCTCGACCTGCGCCGCGAGCAGATGCAGCACAACTTCGCGCTGCGCAGCCGCGTCGCCATGGCCATTCGCAACTACCTCGTCGAGCACGGCTTCCTCGAGATCGAAACGCCGTTCATGACGCGATCGACACCGGAAGGAGCAAGAGACTACCTCGTCGCCAGCCGCATCTATCCGGGCAGCTTCTACGCGCTGCCGCAGTCGCCGCAGATCTTCAAGCAGATCCTCATGATCTCGGGCTTCGACCGCTACTTCCAGATCGCCCGCTGCTTCCGCGACGAAGACCTCCGCGCCGACCGCCAGCCCGAGTTCACCCAGATCGATCTGGAGATGACCTTCCCGCAGCAGGAGACGATCTTCCGCATCGTCGAAGGCTTCCTCGCCGCGGCATTCGCAACCGCAGGAGTTACACTCTCCGGGAACTTCCCGCAGATGTCCTACGACGATGCCATCCGCCAGTACGGCATCGACAAGCCCGACATGCGCCTGCCCGCCATGGTCGAGCTCTCCGACATCCTCACGCCCGAACTGCGCGCCACGCTCAAGATCGAGCAGGAGCTGCCGGTTCTGGGCTTCATCATCCCGCGCGCGGGAGCCTTGAGCGGCACGGAGCGCAAGAAGCTGCTCGGCGAAGTCCGCGCGGGATTCGGTGAGACAGGCCTCGATCTGCTCGACACCGAGCGCCTGAAGACCAACGAAACATTCGCGCCTCTCGCCGCAACGGTCGCCGCGAAGCTCGCGGCAGCGCCAGAAGACCTCATCACGGTCGTCACCCCCAAGCTCGGCACGCCCGCCGCGTGGAACTACGACAAGCAGTGGATCTACAAGCGTGTCGGCCAGCTTCGGCTGGATCTCGCGAAGAAGTTCGCCGACAAGCACAGGATCTTCGAAAAGACAGGCTCCGCGAACGATTACAAATTCCTCTGGGTCACCGACTTTCCCATGTACGAGTGGAACGAGGAATCCAAAACCTGGGACGCCGCGCACCATCCCTTCACCTCGCCGCACGAAGAGGACATCAAGTCCGGCGCGCTCGCAAACGACAAAGGCTCCGTCCGCGCGCTCGCCTACGACATCGTCCTCAACGGCACCGAGCTTGGGTCGGGCTCGATCCGTATCCATCGCAAAGACGTCCAGGCCGAGATCTTCCGCTCGCTCGGGATGTCGGACGCGGAAGCCAAAGAGCGCTTCGGATTCTTCCTCGACGCGCTCGAGTACGGCACCCCGCCGCACGGCGGCATCGCCCTCGGCATCGACCGCATCGTCATGATCCTCGCCGGTGCGCAGTCGCTCCGCGAGGTCATCGCCTTCCCCAAGACCGCCAAAGCCATCGACCTGATGGTCGACGCGCCCAGCCCCGCCACCGAGCAGCAGATGCGCGAACTCCACCTCCGCGTCGCCGCGCGAACCTAGGCGTCAGGCGTGACCTGCGAGACCGGCACGCAGCCAGTTCTCCACGCGCCTGCTGCATGCGTTTCCGCTGGCAGTGCGGCGGCGATCTGGGTCGGCGCCGCCCGCTATCGCACCGTGCTCAAAGTTCGCCCCCAGCGCGTCTCGTCGAAGAAGTGCGCCATCTGGTGCACGGTAAAGCTGATCTCGTCTTTCATGCTCGTCCGGTACATCTGGTCCGCTGGAGTCTTATAGGACCAGTACACGAACAAGGGTCGACCGATCAGGTTCTTTCGCCCTACAAACCCCCAGTAGCGACCGTCCAGACTGTTGGTACGGTTGTCGCCCATCACGAAGTAGCTATCGGGAGGAACGATCAAGTCATCTCCCTTTACGGAATCCTGTAGCTGGAGAGCCCACTCGGCGGTGACGCCCGGCACACCTCCTGGCGGCATCGATGGGAAGTCATCGCGGTACGGATCGTAGTTGAGCGCCGTCGGTTTCGAGGACTTCGGTTCCTCCTGCGCGACGCCGTTCAGGTAGACCGTTCCCCCGCGCAGATGGGTGCGGTCCCCCGGCACACCGATCACCCGCTTCACCATAATCATCTCGTGACCGTCCGGTTCGAGCACAGGTTTGTAGAACACGATCGGCTCACCGCGCTGGACGTCCCGGTACGGCAGCACACGAGCCCAGGAGGCAAGCGGCGCGACACTGGCGCGGTCCACCACGACGTGATCCCCCACCAGGAGCGTGCTGGCCATCGAAGCCGATGGGATCGCAAAGTTTTGGAATACAAATGTCACGACAAAGAGAAGGGTGACGATCGTGCAGCAGAGCGAGGCCGTGGTTTGCAGGTGTGTCTCGCTTGGTTCCTTGGCGTTCTGTGACGTCATCGATGTGTCATCCCCGTCTGCTCACGATAGGCCCGCTAATTCATCCACCGCCGGTCGTTTGGATCCCGCCGGGCCGCTCCGTTCTCTTTCCGAACCGTGTCGGGATCCACGTAGCGCCCCTCGTCATCGAAGCGCACCTCGCGGCCCTGTTTGCCCATGTAGACTTCGAACTTCTTCGCCGCGCGCCGCCGCTTGGCGCGATACCACGCATTGCGCGCGCCGTACACCTGCTCGCTCCAACTGAAGCCCAATCCCCGGCGCGGCGCAAACCTCACATACAGGTACCCGCACGACGCCCCCGCCAGCTCCAGCAGCGCCGCGAAGGCATTCGCCTGCAGCAGCAGCACCGCCAGCGCGATCAGGATGTAGATCGCCACCATATATTTCGCCCGCACGCGCACCACAAACCAGAGGAGGAACTCCTGCTCCCCAAAGCGCATGGCGATTCCCATCAGCAGCCCGAAGATGCCCGCCCATGCTCCCGCGCCCACGAGCTTCGGGCTCAGCCGCAGCTGCCCGGTAAACGCCAGCGCGGACGCCAGCGCCGCGCCGCCCACCACCGAGCTGAAATAGAGCTCACCCAGCCAGCGCCCGCCGTACGCTCCCTCCAGCATCGATCCGCAGAACCACAGCGTCAGCATGCCGAACAGGATGTCCAGCAGCCCGTTCTGCACGAAGGAGTACGTCACCAGCTCCCACACACGTCCGTGCGCCACGGCCCACGGCTCGAGCATCATGTTCAACGTCAGCACGCCCGCCACCTTGGGAGCGATCAGCCCAACCACGGCCAGCGCGAAGAACACCGCCACATTGGCGAGCACGAGCCGCCGCACCACACCCGCAAAGGGCGGCAACGTCATCGTGATGGGGCTGGACCTCGGCATGGGGCGCGCGTCGCTCCTCCATTTCACCACATCGGCAGGACCGCCAGCGCCGGCCCCGAGCAGCCTACTTCGAGCCGGCCGGCGGCGGAGCAGGAAATGCGGCCGCACTCGTCGGCCACGGGTACCCCGCCGCGCTCCTGTGCCCTGCCCCATCCACGCTGCGCACCCCGAACACCACATTGTCCTTCGAGATCGGCAGCGTCACCGTCGTCGCCGTCCCCGCGTTCATGAACTGCGTCCACGTCGGCGCGTCGGTATCCCGCCACACCACCTCGTAGCTCGCACCGGCAGGGAAGCCCTCCGGCGCCTGCCACTCGAGCTTGGTGTCGTTGTCCAGAACGTTGATCGCAATCTTCAGGCTCCGCGGGACTCCCGGCGCCAGCGCCAGCGTCCCCAACGTCGCCGCATTCAGCCGGGCCACGTTCGCCACGTACTCCATGTCCACATATTGGATGAGGTCGCCGTACTGTACCTGGCCGACCGTCGCGGCCGCCCCGGAACCCGTCGCATCCGGCAGCCTGCCCTCGGCGATCCGAACAGTGTTGTGCTGGTGAGCGTAGTTCTCCCGCCACTCCGTAAAGCGTACCGCGGGCCAGCCCTCCAGGTTGAAGCTCGTATGGTCCCCGCCGCGCAGGTAGCGGTCCCGCCGGAACTCGAGCACAGGGTGGAACGGGGGCACCACCCGCACGGCATGGCTGCGCGCGTGCCCCGCAGCGGCGGCAGGCGCATGCTCCATGGCCGCCGTGAAGTAGGTCGCCGCAACATCCACCACGGCGCGCGCCAGCTCACGCGAGGGCGAGTCGCCCTCCGCGCCCACCGTCTGGATCCGGTGCAGATCCTCAAGCGTCGCCGTGCCGGGCACCCCTTCGGAGAACACCCGCACGGCACGCTTGTCCTGCTTCGTCTCGCCCGGCGTCGTGTCGCCGCCAACGATGTCGTTGTTCAGCACCGCTTCGAGATCCCAGCCCTCCGCCCGCGCCAGCTTCGCCAGGTGACGGCTGCCGTTCAACCCCTGCTCCTCACCCGCCACCGCCGCAAACACCAGGCTCGACGGGAACCGGATGCCGCTCTTCGTGAGCACGCGCGCGCACTCCAGCGACACGGCCACCCCGCTCGCGTCGTCGTTCGCCCCCGGCGCCTCCGTGCGCGTATCCATCACATCCGTCGCCCGCGAGTCGTAGTGCCCCGTCACCAGCACACGCCGGTTCGCCTGCGCCGGGTCCCCGCCGTGAAGCACAGCGTACACATTCACAATGCGCGTAGAACGTTTGATCCGCGCGGTCGGCCCGGTCTGCGCCGGCTCCACAAAGTCGTCCCGCTTCACCTCCAGGCAGCCGCCACACTCCGACGAGATCTGCCGGAACGCTCCCTCGATCCAGTCCGCGGCCGCCAGCACACCCGTGCCCGCCGGCAGATCCGTGTCCATGCTCCCCACCGTCACGCGGTTGTGGAAGCTGACCAGCTTGGCGATATCCGCGCCAATCCTCGCCGCCGACACCTCCGTCAGGGCCCGCGCGAGCGCCGGATCCGGCGGAGCGGGCGCGACCGCCTGCTGCGCCCCTGCCGCCCCGCACAGCGCCAGACCCAGCGCCGCCCCGGGAACCCATCCCCGCCCCGACCACGCCGCCCGCCGCACCCATACGCGTCCGATCACACCGTCTCCTCTGTCCACCGGCACACAGCCCACTGCCCATGCTTGACGCCACCGGGACTGCTACTCATACTATCGAAGGCGGATGCAAGGCGCGCCTCTCCGGTGGGAGAAACGCGCCGAGGCCACCGGGCATCCGTACACCACGAAGCACCTTCTAAGCAGCGGAGGCACCAAAACATGGCTGTTGTCTGTCCAGAATGCGATAACCCCATCACCGTGGACACCGACGAAGTAGAGGCCGGCGAAACCGTTCAGTGCGACGAATGCGGAACGGAACTCGAGATCGTCTCCGTCGAGCCCCTCGAGATCGCTCCCGTCGATGAGACAGGCTACGACGATGAAGACGTCGCGCCCGAAGGCGACGAGGAAGACGAGTAGCGCAGCAGACACACAGCGCGACCAGGCCGAAGCATATACTGGAACCTATGAAACCGTCGGCGTCCTCCGCAACTCTCCTCGCCAATACGCTGCGCGCCTCCCTGCTCGTCTGCGGCATGGTCCTGCCAACCGCCGCCCTCCTGGCGCCCGCGGCGGCCGCCGCACAGGATAACGCGGCCCGGATCGTCGAAGGCAAGGTCACGGGCAAGGACAACGAAGCCATCAAAGGGGCCGTCGTCTACCTCAAGGACGGCCGCACCCTCGCTGTCAAAAGCTACATCTCCGGCGATGACGGAGGGTACCGCTTCGGTCAAATCTCCGGCACCAGCGACTACACCCTCTGGGCCGAGAGCGCGGGCAAGAAAAGCTCCACCAAGACCATCAGCTCCTTCGATACCAAGAAGGAATTCAACTTCATCTTGAAGGTCGACAAGTAGGGTCAGCCGCACTTCCCGCGGGCTTCGTTCCCCCAGGTTCATTCGCCCGGGCTTCGTTCCGCCGGGTTTCATTCGCGCGGGCTTCCTTGTACCCGAGGAGCATCCCCGGTTGAACCGCGCGGCATCGCACGCGCATGAAGCCTCCCCTCCCCCCGGCCATCCGGGCCCCGCACCCTCAAACGACCCTCAGCCGCCGCGGCTTCCTCGTCACCGCCGGCCAGATGCTCGCTGCATCCGGCCTCTCCGGCGCGGCGCTCGACGCCTCCGGCCAAGCCCTTCCCGACCCCGGCGGGCAGCAGAACAAGGTCGACCTCCCCGCCCTGCACGCCGCCACCGAAGCACCCGAGAAGAGCCCCAGCCCCCCGGAGCCTGCCTCGCAGCGCACCGGCTACGCCATCGTCGGCCTGGGCCACCTCTCGCTCGAGCAGATCCTTCCCGCCTTCGGCAAGTCGAAGCTTTCAAAGCCGGCCGCCTTGGTCAGCGGAGACCGCGCCAAGGCTCTCAAGGTAGCCGCCCAGTACGGCATCCCGGAGTCCGGCATCTACGACTACCGCACCTACGAGCGCCTCGCCGACAACCCCGACGTCCGGGTCATCTACATCGTCCTGCCCAACGCCATGCACCGCGAGTACGTCGAGCGCGGCGCGAAGCTCCGCAAACACATCCTCTGCGAGAAGCCCATGGCGACCTCAGCCCGCGACTGCGAGGCCATGATCGCCGCGTGCCGCGCCGCCAGCGTCAAGCTCATGATCGCCTACCGCCAGCAGTACGAGCCCATGAACCGCGCCATCATCAAGCTCGTGCGCGAGGGCGGACTCGGCACCCCGCTCTCGTTCATCGCCAGCAACAGCCAGAACCAGGGCGACCCCAACCAGTGGCGTCAGAAGCTTGCGCTCGCCGGTGGTGGCTGCCTGCCGGACGTCGGCATCTACTGCATCAACGCCGCCCGCTTCCTCACCGGCCAGGAACCCTCTGAAGTCTTCGGCACCCTTCATCAGCCCACCGACGATCCCCGCTTCCGGGAAGTGGAGGAGACCTGCTCCTTTCTCATGAAGTTCCCCTCCGGCCTCACCGCCTCCTGCAACTCCGGCTACGGACAGCACCGCTCGCAGTTCCTGCGCCTGGAAGGCGATCGCCAGTGGGCCGAGCTCAGCCCCGCATTCGCGTACACCGGCCTCAAGCTCCGCCTCAACCGCGTCGAAGACAAGCGCAACGTCCTCGTCGAACCCTCCATCTCCGAGATCGACCAGTTCGCCCGCGAGATGGACCACATGAGCCTCTGCGTCCAACGGAATCTCGAACCCCACACCCCCGGGGAAGAAGGCCTCCAGGACCAGCGGATCGTCGAAGCCATCTACCAGTCCGCCCGCACCGGCCGCTCCGTCAAACTCGCCCCACCCTCCCGCCCCACCCGCGGCCCCGACCCCGCCGAGGACGCATAAAAGGCCAGGTTCGAGGACGCGCACCGGTTCGAGGACGCATAGACCCGCCCGGTTCGAGGACGCACAGACCGGCCGGTTATAGACTGGCAGGACTATGCCAGCCAGGGTGATCGGTACAGCCAATGCGGAGCACTACACGTGGGGTGGAGCGAAGGCGGCCGACGCGGACGCATGGTATCTCGTGCAGACGCCGGAGTTGAACGTGATCGAGGAGCGCATGCCTTCGGGCATCGCGGAGACCCCGCACCATCACGTGCGGGCCCGGCAGTTCTTCTTCGTGCTGGAGGGTGAGCTGTCGATGATGGTGGAGCACCATGACTACACCGTGCGTGCGGGTGAGGGGATCGAGGTCTCTCCCGGGCAGCTACACCTGGCCGCCAACCGCTCCGACGGGGTGCTGCGTGTGCTGGTGACCAGCCAGCCGCCGAGCCATGGGGACCGCGTCGAGCGTTGAGAGCGGATAGCAACTCCCGCAGTTCTCCGGATCGCATCCTGAACCCGCCGCAGGCCGAACGACCCGCCACCGTACCCCTCACACCGGCTGATAGTACCGTCCCGGGACGTCCGCGCACCCTCGGCACACCACCCCGCCCTCGCGCTCAACCTGCCGGTCGAAGTTGATCCCCTCGCCGCACACCGCGCACACAATCCGCCCGGCCTTGTACCCTGGCATCTCGCGCGGCTCCAGCGGAACCCGGACCCACTCCACGGCGAACAGCTCCTCGTCCGCCAGCTCGCGGTACGCCAGCATCTGCGCCGCGTTCTTGTTCTCCATCTCCGGGTACAGCTCCCGCGCCCGCTCCTTCGACGACTCCAGCGCGGCCACCCGCACTGCCCTGCCCCCCTCGACTGCCTCCGTCAGCCCAGGCTCGGGCAACGCCGGACGCCCCAGGTCCACAAACGTCGCCGCCATCTTGCCCCAGTCCCGGAACTTCAGCGCACGCTTCCCCAGCCGGCAGCCCGTCACCACCGCAATGGCGTCGGTCGCGCACCGGTCGATCTCTACAAAGGTCACCAGGCGCTTGCGGTCGGCGCGCCCCTCCAGCCCCCGGGGATCGTCGATCCCCAGCAGCCGGCAGCCCAGCATCGCCATCCGTACCCCAAGGATCTGCCCCGCGCACAGGTGCCCGTGCGCCTTCTCCGCCTCCGCTACAAGCCGCTCAAAACTCTGCATATCCCCTCAGATGCCCTCTCCCCCTCAACCGCACGTTCCCCCAAGGACGCCATCCCGCCGGCGGCAGGCCGAATCCTCCGGACTATCCGCCCAACGACCCGCACGGGAGTACCCGCCGCGCCCAGGGCTCCGGCCCACGGCTGCACAACGCTTTGCCCCTCCATCGAATCATACTTCTGCGCGCTTATTCCAAAGTAGCTACGGAACCGCGTGGGCCGCGCCGGTGCAGGGAAGCTTTCCCCCTTTGAAGGCGCGGGAGAAAGAGGACGATGAACGCCCAAACGCCGCGCCAGATCGAGCGCCTGAGCACAGGAATTCCCGGACTCGATACGATCCTGCGCGGCGGTCTGCCGCAGGGCCGCATGTACCTGGTGGAGGGCGATCCTGGAACCGGAAAGACCACGCTCGCCCTGCAGTTCATGCTCAGCAACATCGGCCGCGGCGCAAACGGCCTCTACGTCACCCTGTCGGAGAGCCGCAACGAACTCCAGCAGGTCGCCGACTCCCATGGCTGGAACGTCGACACCGTCCCCATCCTCGAACTCACCAGCGAGGAGCTCGCCAGCGACGCCCAGGCCCAGTACACCGTCTTCCACCCCAGCGAGGTCGAGCTCGTCTCCACGCTGAAGCGCGTCCTCGACGAAGTGGAGCGCATCAACCCCACCTGCATCGTCTTCGACTCCGTCTCCGAGCTCCGCCTCCTGGCCGGGGAATCCATGCGCTATCGCCGCCAGCTCCTCGCGCTCAAAGGATTCTTCTCCCAGCGCTCCACCACCGTGCTCGTCCTCGACGACCGCACCGGAGAAGGCACCGACAAGCAGCTCCAAAGCATCGCCCACGGCGTCATCCGCCTGCAGAAGCTCGATCGCGAATACGGCGCCACCCGCCGCAACCTCGAAGTGCTCAAGGTTCGCGGCTCCGCCTATCGCGAAGGCCTACACGACTACGTTATCCGCGAGGAGGGTATGGTGGTCTACCCCCGCGTCCTCGCCGCCGAGCAGGCCGCCGCCCCGCCCGTCCGCCGCCTCACCAGCAGCGTAGCCGCACTCGACACGCTGATCGGCGGAGGACTCACCGCCGGCACCAGCAATCTCTTGATGGGCCCCGCAGGCGTCGGCAAGTCCACTCTCAGCGCACTCTACGCCTTCGCCGCCGCCGCCCGCGGAGAAAGGGCGGCCATCTTCGCCTTCGACGAGCTGCCAAGCACCCTTATCCGCCGCTGCACCGCCCTCGGCATGCCCCTCCAGTCCGAGATCGACCGCGGCATGCTCAACGTCGAACAGGTCGATCCCGCCGAGATGAGCCCCGGCGAATTCGCAAGCAACATCCTCACCGCGGTCGACGCCGATCCCTCCCTCCGCGTCATCGTCATCGACAGCCTCAACGGATTCATCCACGCCATGTCCGGCGAGCGCGAGACCGTCCTCCACCTCCATGAGCTCCTCTCCTGCCTCAACACCCGCGGCGTCACCACCATCCTCACCCTCGCTCAGCATGGCCTGATCGGCCCCATGGAGACCCAGGTCGACATCAGCTACCTCGCCGACGCCATCATTGTGCTCCGCTACTTCGAGCGCGCCGGCCACGTCCGCCAGGCCATCTCCGTCCTCAAGAACCGCTCCTCCGAACACGAGCACACGATCCGCGAATTCGGCTTCCACGGCGGCAAGATCGTCGTCGGCGAGCCCCTCAATCAGTTTCAGGGTGTCCTCACCGGCAGTCCCGTCCTGCTCGGCCACCAATCCCCGCACCCCGGGAACACGGAGGCCTGACCGATGGAAGCCCCGCTCGACCTCCGTGTCCTCGTCGTCGCGCCTACCGGCCGCGACGCCGAGCTCCTCACGCATGTGCTCGCCGAAGGCGGCTTTCACGCCTGGCCCTGCCCCACCATCACCGCCGCATGCGCCGAGGCCGAACGCGGAGCCGCAGCTCTACTGCTCGCAGAAGAAGCCGTCGGCCCAGCCGAGCTCGACACTCTCGACCACTGCCTGGACGATCAGCCCGAGTGGAGCGACATCCCCGTCCTCATCCTCGTCGCCGGCGGCCGCGAGACCGTCGAGTCCGAGGCCCGCGCCCGCGACCGCGCCAAGCTCCACCACAAGAACCTCACCCTGCTCGAACGCCCCATCCGCATGGCCACCCTCATCTCCTCGATTGAGGCCGCCCTCCGCGCGCGCCGCCGCCAGTACGAGCTCCGCGCCAACCTCGAGCAGCGCGCCACCGCGCAGGAGGCCGTCCGCCGCTCCGAAAAACTCGCCGTCGCCGGCCGCCTCGCCGCCTCCATCGCACACGAGATCAACAACCCGCTCGAGTCCGTCACCAACCTCCTCTACCTCATCTCCGCCTCCTCCGACCTCAACGAGATCAAGATGTTCGCCCGCACGGCCGAGCAGGAGCTCGCCCGCGTCTCCGAGATCACCACCCAGACCCTGCGCTTCCACCGCCAGCAGACCAACGCCGTCGAACTCTGCCTCGGCGACGTCATCGAAAGCGTCCTCGCCCTCTTCCACGCCCGGCTCATGGGGGCGCACATCCGCGTCTGCTGCGACTTCCGTACGAGCGAAAAAATCCTCGTCTTCGCCGGCGAGATCCGCCAGGTCATCGCCAACCTCATCCAGAACGCGCTCGATGCCATGCACCACGGCGGCACCCTCCACCTGCGCATCCTCCCCATCAGACGCCACGGGCACCTCGGTACACGCGGCATCCGCATCCTCATCGGCGACTCCGGAACCGGCATCCCCAAACGCATCCGGAACACCCTCTTCGAGCCCTTCGTCACCACCAAGGGCGCCACAGGAACCGGCCTCGGTCTCTGGGTCTCCAAGGAGATCGTCGAGAAGCACAAAGGAGAGCTCCGATTCCGCACCTCGGAATCAGCCGCCCATCACGGCACTGTCTTCTCCATCTTTCTCCCGTCGCAGCGCGCCGAGATCGCCCAGCCGCGCCACTTGGATCGCGTCGCCAGCTAAGCCCCCACCGCCCTTCGCGGCCGCCCACACGGCCAGACCGCCCCGCCACCCCCCGCGCGAGCCTCTACGGCTCCTCCGCGCCGTCGCCCTCTTCCACCAACGCCGCCGCGCCCACCACATCGAAGGTCATCGCCTCCGCCCCCACCGGCTGGAGCGTCACCCGCAGCGGACCGCGCTGCCACTCCGCGGGCTTGCACACCGGCCCCGAGACCCCCGGCATCGGCCACTTCCCCACCAGCCTCTGAACCACCGGCCGCCGCGCCCCAAGCTGAGCCACCACCGCGTACAGGCCGCCCTTGGCCGTCGTCCCCGCACCGCAATACGCCGCATAGTCCCGAAACCACACCGCATCGGAGATGAGCGGATCGAAGTCCGGAAGATGCAGCGCCGTCACATGCCCCGTCGCCCGGTCCACCAGCAGCCAAGGCCCCGGTTGCCAGCTCCACCGCTGCGCCGTCTCCCCCGGCAGCGCATCGTTCAGCCGCAGCGCACGCCGAATCGTAAACGAGCGGTCCGTCACCTCGTGCAGCTCGCCCGTCGTCCACTCCTTCTGCCGGCCGTCCACACTCAAGGGACGAACCTTCAGCATCTGCGCCTCCGCAGGCCTCCCAGCTTCACCCGCGACGGCCAGCTCCGGCGGCAGGTACGGGACCTTGCGCGCCGCTCCCAGGATCACCGTATGGACCTTGGCAGGAGCCCCCCAGGCCGCCGTCCCTTGGAAGAGCACACAAAACGCCAGCAGACAGGAAGCTGCTGGCATAGGCACTGGAGCGAAGCGAACGATCTGCATAGGGGCAAGCTAGCCTGTCGTCGTGCCGGAAGCAATCCGCCCCTCGGGGCGGAGCCCCCCGACCGCAAGCTTGGGCCCTAAGAAGATGCCCCCGGCGCTCGCATGGCGAGTGGTGCCGGGGGAGCTTGCAGTCAGGGGAGGGCCTTGGTTGCCTCATCGCCACCCTGGAATCTCCTGGAGATCTCGGGCCGTCGATGACATCTGCGAGCCCGTGCAAGCGTCTGTTGCGCGCCGGCTTTGGATTCGCGTGGAAGCTTTCTCCCAGTGGTTGAAGCGTAACCGCACTCCCCCGCAAACACCCTCCCACTTTCGCAGCATCCGCCTACCACCTCTCCGGCCCCCTATGTCATTCCCTAAGGGAATCTGTTTCACTCACCCCGCCCACCCGAAAGACGAACCACCCGATATACCCCACTTTTTGCAGAGCCCACCCCCGTTTCCGCTCCCCCCGCCGGAGTAGTATCGTGGGGACAGGCGAGTGGCGGATACCAACGGCCCGGCCCCAATACAGGATCTCTCGCGCACTCACGCAGAACCACCAGCCAATCTTCCCGGATACTGCCGTCCAGAGATACCCCGGATTCTGCCAGACCATCCAGGCAACGACCGAAAGGACATCACCGAACTATGTGGAAACCCAATCAGACAGGCCCCACCTCCTCCCCCGCGACCCCGGAACCCGTTCGTCCGGCCTCTACCCCGGCCGCACCCGCCGCCTTTGAAGCGGCCGCACGCCCCGCACCCGGCGCCCCCATCTCCGCAGCCATCCCCTCCGGAGAACAGGCCACCATCGGCAAGTCTCTCATCATCAAGGGCGAACTCACCGGCTCGGAGTCTCTCTACATCGACGGCAAGGTCGAAGGCTCCATCACCCTGCCCGGAAATCGCGTCACCGTAGGCCGCAACGGCCAGGTCGCCGCCAACATCTCCGCCCGCGAGGTCGTCGTCCTCGGCAAAGTCCGCGGCAACATTCAGGCCTCAGACCGGGTCGACATCCGCAGCGAAGGCTCCCTCACCGGAGACGTCGCCGCCGCTCGCATCTCCATCGAGGATGGAGCCTACTTCAAGGGCGGCATCGACATCCGCAAGCCAGGCGACGGGTCAAAGGCCGTACCCGCCACCTCTACCCCCGAACCGGTCCCCGCACAGGTCTAACCCTCCTGCCAGGCCTGTCGAGGGGCATTGTTTGATACATCCGGGCACATCAACTGTCGTCCGACTTCGCGCGACCGGGAGACCTGTCACATCCCCAGTCGGTTTTCACCCTCAAACAGAAGGAGATAAACCTAGCGGTTTCACCCCCGCAGTTTGCGATAAAGGGAAGAGCCCGGCACGTGTGCCGGGCTCTTCTGTTGCTGCAAGCTCCAAACCACCAGAACCGTCCGTCGCCCACGATCTACCCGGCAAGGCACGCTACTGGCCAGCACACCGGCTACCCGGACGCGCAAGACCGCTCCAAATTTGCATCATCGCAACAGCCGCATCACCGTCCAGACCTCCGGGAGCTGTTAACCGGGTAGTCAATGATGCCGTTGACCCAAGCGCCTCTTCCCCTCGCTAAGTCCCCTAGTTGCAAACATGGAGGTTTAGTGGGGGCCCTGCCTTTTCAGCCGATCAGCACAACCAGACCCTCCGCCGCCTCCAGCCGAATCGTTCCTTTTACCTCTGCCGGCCTCTCCGCCGGAGACGTCGACAGAAGCACACGCCCCGCCGGAACCTCCGCGGACTGAGCCTCGTTCGTCAGGTTCAGATACACCGCAACGCGCTCGCCCCCGCCGCTCCGCACGTACGACAGCACGCCGGTCTGCGCGCCTGGCCGCGGCGCCACATCCGAGATCGCGCCCGAGTGCAGCGCCGCATGCGCCCGCCGAAGCGCCAGCAGCCTCCGGTACAGCCCGAGCATCGACTGGGGATCCTTCGTCTGCGCTGCAACCGACTGCGCCGCAAACCCGCCCGCGATCGGCAGCCAGGGCTGTGCAGCCGTCGTGAACCCGGCGTTCGCGCTGCCGTCCCACAGCATCGGTGTCCGCTCCGGATCGCGCCCCATTCCGATCCCCGGCTGCCGCTTCTCCGCCGGATCCTGGATGCGCGCCGGCGGAATCTGCCCGTCGCGCATCCCAAGCTCGTCACCGTAGTACATCGTCGGCGTGCCGCGCAGCGTCAGCAGCAGCATCGCCGCCGTGCGCGCCTGCCCCGGCCCCAGCCGCGTCGCCAGCCGCGACTGGTCGTGGTTGCCCAGCACCCAGTTCGGCCACGCGCCCGCCGGCAGCGCCGCCTCGTAATCGCGAATCAGTTGCGCGATCGTAGATGTCCGCCACGGCGTTTGGATCAGGTGGAAGTTGAACGGAAGCTGCGCCCCGTTCAGGTGCGGGCTCGTCATCGCCACGTTGGTCATGTCGCGCCTGCTTGAAGTCGGCGCCGGAACCGACGAGCCGTAGTAGCGCACCAGGTCCTCGATCGGCAGGTAGATCTCGCCGATCAGCAGCCGCGGATCGTCCCCGGCGCCGCGGCCGGAGCCCGGAACCGGGACGGCACAGCTATCGAGCAGCATCCGCATCTCCGCCACGATCTCGTGCGTCTCCGGCCGGTCCGCGGTGTACACCGGCAGAAAACGCCCGAACGAGGAGCCTCCCGCCTGCCACTCAGGATTCAAAGGGTTGTCGCGGAAGTACGCGTCCTTGATCAACAGCCAAAGCACGTCCATCCGGAAGCCGTCCACGCCGCGACCGCCCTCACCACGCTCCAGCCAGAACAGCATCGCGTCGTAGATCGCCTTGCGAACCTCCTGGTTGCGCCAGTTCAGGTCCGGCTGCTCCGGCAGAAACGAGTGCAGATAAAACTGCCCCGTCGTCCGGTCGAACGTCCACGCCGTTCCGCCGAAATGCGACATCCAGTTGTTCGGCGGACGCCCCGCCGGATCGCCCGGACCCGGCTCCGGATCGCGCCAGATGTACCAGGCGCGCCGCTCGCTGCTCCGTGACGACCGACTGTCCAGAAACCAGGGATGCCGGTCCGACGTATGGTTCGGCACGAAGTCCAGAATCACCCGCAGGCCCAGAGCGTGCGCCCGCGCAAGCAGGCGATCGAAGTCGGCAAGCGTGCCGAAGATCGGATCCACGTCCGTGTAATCGGCAACGTCGTAGCCGAAGTCGGCCATGGGCGACGGATAGAACGGCGAGATCCACACCGCATCCACGCCGAGATCGGCGAGGTACTCCAGCCGCTCGAGGATGCCCTTCAGATCGCCGACGCCGTCGCCGTTCGTGTCCTGGAAGCTCCGCGGATATACCTGGTAGATCACCGCGGTCTGCCACCACGGAGTCGTTGCGTCCTGCATGGTTGGTTGGTTGTTCATGGCGTGGGCCCGGTTGTCCAGCGGTTCAGCTCCACCATTCCATCGCGCGGAATGCGCTGGAGCCGTCGCCGCCGAGCACGGTGCGGTCGCCGACCGTCAGCCACGTATGGGCGATCAGCGCGCCGGCTGCGGAACGCGCCACGCCATAGACGATCGTGCTCGGCACGCCGCGCCGGCGCAACATCGCATATCCCGCAAGCGCCTGCGGAAAGCACACAAAGCGCGCGGGCGCGTTGCGCGACACCGACTCCACCGCCCAGCGCACGCGGAGCGAAACCTCGCGCGCCCGGGCGTCGATCGGTGCCCCGGCCTGCAGGGGATCCGACCCTCTGCCCCGGCAGAGCGTCGTGATGACGCGATGCACTGGAATCAGCCTGAGCGCCACATGAAACAGGCTCAGAAGCACCAGGGCCTCAGCGGCGAGCAGCCACTCTGCGGGCCTCCGTCGCGCGAGCTTGGCCACGAGAGGCATCGGCGCGGCTACGGCAGCCACTCCACGCGCACGCTCTTCTTGCCCAGCCGCAGAACGGACGCCTCGCCCAGCTCGGCGCACGCCATCGAACGTACGGTGGACTTCACGCCGTTGATGCTGACTGCGTTCTCGGCAAGCTTCCGTGTCGCCTCGCCCGCGGAGCTGGCCAGCCCTGCAAGCACCAGAAGCTTCGGCAGGCGAACCGCGCCGTCCTGGTCAAGCAAGCCAACGTCTGTGAGTGAGGCTTGTACGACGGGAATATCCTCGCTGACGGCGCGCTGCTGAAACTGCTTGGCCCAGCTTTCCGCTGCGGCATCGGCCGCCTCGGCGAAGTGGAAGTCCCGCACGATGCTCCAGGCGAGATCCTTCTTCACCTTCATCGGGTGCAGGCCGCCGTGCGACACCTCTTCGCGCATGGCGTCGATCTCGCTTGCGCGCAGGTCGCTCAGAAAGATGTAGTACTTCCACATCAGATCGTCGGAGATGGACATCAGCTTGCCGTACATCTCGCCCGCTGGCTCCTGGATGCCGATCGCATTGCCCAGCGACTTCGACATCTTCTGCACGCCGTCCAGCCCTTCCAGAATCGGCGTCATCAGCACGATCTGGGGCTGCTGCCCGGCATCGCGCTGGAGGTCACGTCCACGCATCAGGTTGAACTTCTGGTCGGTGCCGCCCAGCTCGACGTCGCACTTCAGCGCGACGGAGTCATATCCCTGGACCAGCGGATACAGCATCTCGTGGACGCTGATCGGATCCTCCTGCTGGAAGCGTTTGTGGAACTCGGCACGCTCGAGCATCTGGGACAACGTTGCCTTCGCGGCAAGGCGGATCATGCCCTCGAAGCCGAGCGCGTCGAGCCACTCGGAGTTGTACCGCACCTCCGTGGCGTCGGGATCGAGGATCTTGAAGACCTGCTGCTTGTAGGTCTCGGCGTTGCGGTCGATCTCGTCGCGCGTCAGGGGCTTGCGGGTGACGTTGCGGCCTGTGGGGTCGCCGATCAGCGCGGTCGAATCCCCGATCAGGAAGATCACCGTATGGCCGAGCTGCTGGAAGTGCCGCAGCTTGCGAATCAGCACGGTATGGCCAAGGTGAAGGTCCGGCGCAGTGGGATCGAATCCTGCCTTGATGCGCATGGGCACGCCCGAGGCGATCGACTGCTGGATGCGCTCCTTCAGCGCGTCCATAGGGATGATCTCCGCCGCTCCCTTGGTGATCAGGTCGAGCTGCTCTTCCAATGGGGCAAACGAACTCATATGCTCAAGTATAGAGTTTGTGGCTGCCGGGCAGGGATCAGGTGCCCCCGCAGTCCAAGGAAGCGGCTTATCCGGCACGCCGCATCATCGGAAGCGGAAAGCGGCATCGTATAGAACGGCAGGCTGGTAGTACGGCAGGCTGGGCTGGTAGCAGCAGGACCACGCAGAGCAGCAGGTTCAAGCAGAGCAGACAGGCGGGAGAGCACGATGGGCAAGGTTTCTTTCGGATGGAACCCACAGGCGCGCAGGCACGCGGCGGCTGGCTGTGTGCTGGCGGCGGTGCTTGCCGCGGGGGGCGCAGCTGCGGGGCAGATGGTGACGCCAATCGCCAAGCTCGATGCCGATCGGTTCATCGCGCCGTGGTACGAGATCACGCGCCTTCCGGTGAAGAAGGAGAAGCGCTGCCTGACCGATCAGGTGGTGCTGTACGCGCTGGGGGACAAGAAGAATTCGTTTCAGCGGGTCACCTCGTGCAAGATCAAGGGCGACAACTCGGACTCCTGGAACGCCACCGGCAAGCTCGATGAGAGTGGCGGCGGCGGGTTGAAGGTCAGGACGATCTGGCCGTTTTCGCGCCCCTACTGGGTTCTTGCGGCGGGGCCGGCGTACGAGTGGCTGCTGGTGGGAACGCCGAATCGCAAGTCGCTGTGGGTGCTTTCGAAGACCCCGGACATGGCTCCCGATGTGATCGCCTCCATTGTGGCCAAGGCGTCGGCCGAGGGCTTCAACACGGCGAAGCTGGTCGCGATTCCGCAGCACCCGTAAGGCTTCACCATGCCCGACCGCAAGCCGAAGCCCGACCGCGTAACCCCGCACAGGGACAAGATCTGCAAGGGCTGCGGCCGCGCGTTCTCCTGGCGCAAGAAGTGGGAGCGCGACTGGGACGTGATCCGCTTCTGCTCCAATGCGTGCCGCGGCCATAAGCCGGGCGCGCGGGATGCGGAGCTTGAAGCCGCGATCGTTGCGCTGCTCGCCGAGAGAGGGCGCGACAAGACGATCTGCCCCAGCGAAGCCGCCAAGCAGGTGGGCGGCCGCGAGGCGCGCAGCGACTGGGAGAGCCTGATGGAGCCGGCCCGGGCCGCGGCGCGGCGGCTGGTGGCGCAGGGCAGCATCGACATCACGCAGGGCGGAAAGACGGTCGATCCATCGCGCGCAAAAGGACCGATCCGTTTACGGCTTCGTTGAAAGCAGGCTGTGGCGCGGGGCGGCTCCGAATGCGGCGCAGGCGCTCCTAGATACATGGCCAAGCGAAAGCAAACCACCGCACAGCACTCGAACCATCCAAGCTCCACCGGCCGCGGCAAGCCGAAGAAGCAGCCCGCAACGCAGAGTACGCCATGTTGGCCGGGCTACGAGCCCGTCCCTGGCAAGGCGCGCGGAACCAAGGGATCGTGCAAGCCGAAGGCACACCAGACGGCGTCGGAGAAGAAATCCGACGGCATAGCAGCGGCGGCGAGCAAGCTGCGCAAAGCGGGAGGCAGCAAGGTGCGCGCGAATCACACGAAGTGAACGGCGGCCGGTTCGGGGAAGGCGAGAGCGGCTCTATACTCCCCCGTATGGACGCCGAGCGACTCCGCGTATACCTGCTGACCCTGCCACACGTCGTCGAGACGATGCAATGGGGCGCAAACCTGGTCTTCTGGGCCGGAGACAAGACGCTTGGCGGAAGGATGTTCGCCCTGATCAATCTCGACCCGCCCAGGGAGGTGGAGGAGTCCCGCCGCCGCCCGTACCTTGTTGTGTCGTTCGCTGCAGGCGCCGAGCGCTTCGCCGAGCTGGTAGAGCGCGAGGGTTTTGTGCCCGCGCCCTACCTCGCGCGCGCGCACTGGGTTGCGGCCGAACGCTGGGACGTATTGACGCCGGCTGAGTGGAGGGAGGCGCTCCGGCAGGCCTACGAGCGAACGGTGGAACGGCTGACCCCGAAGGCGCGTCGCGCGCTCGGCATCGTCTAGCGCGTCCGCAGGCCTTCCGTGAAGATGCCGCGGAAGGCGGGCCAATACGCCCAGATGAGGAAGATCTCAAGCAAGGTAGCGACCAGCCCGGGCGCGATGTCGCTGGGGGCAAGCGTGATGTGGAAGACCACGATATTGACGAGAATCGGCCCGAGGATCACCAGGCCAACCGGCACAAAGCGTCCGATGAGCAGGAGGACGCCTGCGATCGTAAAGAGCACGCCGTGGAAGGTGACCCAGCCGTGCGTAACCATCAGGCTTGCCATCACACCCGCATCCCCGGGCATCGGCTGCATAGGGATGAAGTGGAAGAGATCGTTGAGTCCAGAGACAAGAAAGATCAGGCCGAGCAGACTACGGGCGATCACGACAGCGATCTTCAAGGCGTCTCTCCAATGGGCGAAGGTGCCGCAAGCACGCGGGCATGCTTGCGTACGGATTAGACATTCCGGTAGCGTCTAGCTGATGCAAAATCTTCCGCATGCGTCCGGGGTTCCGCTCTCGCTTGCCGGCAGGACGGCACTTGTCACGGGCGGCTCGCGCGGCATCGGTGCGGCCACGGTGCGTCTGTTCCGCCAGGCTGGGGCGCGGGTTGCGTTCAGCTATCGCACGGCAGCCAGGCAGGCGGAGGCGCTGGCGGCGGAGTGCGGCGGGGCCGGCGGATGCATGGCACTGCAACAGAACCTCGAATCGCCCGAAGACGGCCAGGCGCTGGTTGCCCGCACGCTCGAAGCTCTCGGCGATCTCGATGTTCTTGTGGTGAACCACGGCATATGGCCGCCCAACGAAACGCGGGTGGCGGAGATGCCGGCGGCGCAATGGCGCAGAACACTCGCAACCAATCTCGACAGCACCTTCGGGCTGGTCCAGGCAGCGACTGCGCATATGCTGGCCCGTCCGACGCCAACGGCAGGCGCGGTGCGAGGGCACATCGTGCTGGTAGCCTCTACAGCAGGCCAGCGCGGCGAAGGCTTCCACGCGGACTACGCCGCAAGCAAGGGCGCAATGATCTCGCTCACCAAGAGCCTTTCGTCCGAGCTCGCGCCTTCGGGCATCTACGCCAACTGCGTGGTCCCGGGATGGACGCATACGGACATGACGTCCTCCGTCTTCGATGTGCCGGAGGTGGCTGCGAGGGTGAACCCAACGCTCCCGCTCGGCCGGCCGGCGCACGTGGACGAGATCGCCGGGCCGATCCTGTTTTTGTGTACTCCGCTCGCGGGGTTCATCTCCGGCGAGATCTTCAACGTGAACGGCGGCGCGGTGCTGACCGGGTGATCTCTTCCGAAGACCGGGTAATCTGGAGTGCGGAGTCTTCGGGAGGAGTCGCAGCTTGCGGATGGGTTCTGGATGGCGTCGGCCGCTGCGTCGAGCGGCGATAGGGATCGTAGCGGCATGGTTCGTGGCCCCCGGGGCCGCCGGGCAGAGGCTTCCCGGAGGAGTGACGCCGCAGCACTATGCACTCACCATCACGCCGGATTTGAAGGGCGCGCTGTTCACGGGCGTAGAGACGATCGACGTGATCGCCGAGCACCCTGCGGACGCAATCACACTGAACGCGGCGGAGATTGCCTTCAGCAGCGCGTCCGTGCGTTCCGCAGCGATGGGAGCCGCAGAGCGTAAAGCCGTGGTCACCAAGGATCCCGAGAGGCAGCAGGCCACGCTCCACCTTGCGCAGACGCTTCCTGCCGGCCCCGCGACACTCACGATTGCCTTCAGTGGGACACTGAACGACAAGCTGCGCGGCTTCTATCTTTCGAAGGCGAAGACCCGCAGCTACGGGGTGACGCAGTTCGAGGCGACGGATGCGCGGCGGGCGTTTCCGAGCTTCGACGAGCCTGCGTTGAAGGCGACGTTCGACGTGTCGCTGGTTGTGGACTCCGGCGACACCGCGATCTCCAACACGCCCGTGGTGTCGGATACTCCGGGTCCAGTCCCCGGCAAACACACGCTGCGCTTCGCCACCACGCCGAAGATGTCCACCTATCTTGTGGCGTGGCTGGTGGGCGACTGGGCGTGCACCCAGGGCAAGAGTGAAGGCGTCCCGATCCGCGTGTGCGCCACTCCGGACAAGGTCCGGCTGACGCGCTTTGCGCTCGATGCGGCGAAGTGGGATCTGAAGTACTTCGACCGGTACTTCGGGATCAAGTACCCGATGGCGAAGATGGACCTGGTTGCAATCCCCGACTTCGAAGCGGGTGCGATGGAGAACTTCGGCTGCCTGACGTTTCGGGAGACCGAGCTGCTCGTGGAGGAGAAGGACGGCGCACTCGCCGCGAGGAAGCAGGTCGCCTCCACGGTGGCGCACGAGATTGCGCACCAGTGGTTTGGGGACATGGTGACGATGCAGTGGTGGGACAACCTGTGGCTGAACGAGGGCTTCGCCACGTGGATGGAGACCAAGGCTGCCGCGCACTGGAAGCCCGAATGGAGATTTGAGCAAGACGTTGCGGTGGAGCTCGACGGCACCATGGATCTCGACGAGGAGCCGACGACCCGCGCCATGCGCGCCCAGGCGGAGACGCCTGCAGAGATCGACGAGATGTTCGATGGCATCGCGTACGGCAAGGCCGGCGCGGTGATCGGCATGGTGGAGAACTGGATCGGTGAAGAGGTCTTCCGCAGAGGCGTCCACGAGTACCTGGCGGCCCACCTGTACGGCAACGCCACGGCGGAGGACTTCTGGAACACGCAGACGCGGGTGAGCGGACTTCCGGTAGACCAGGTGATGCGGAGCTTCGTCGAGCAGCCCGGCGTGCCCGTGGTCTCGCTCGGCGAAGCAGGGCCAGGGGGAGTGCCCGTGCGCCAGTCGCGGCTTCTGCTGCCCGGCGAAGCAGGCGGAGACCCAACGGCGGGGGAGAGCTGGACCCTGCCGCTGTGCTTCAAGTCCTCCGGCTGCCGCGTGATCTCGCCTGCAACCTTGGCTATCAGCGTTGAGCCGGACACGCTTCTGTTTGCCGATGCGGCGGACAAAGGCTACTTCCGCACGAACTACACAGCCCGGCAGATGGATGCGCTGCGGCCGCAGGTGGAGACCAGGCTGACTGCGCCGGAGCGGATCGGGCTGCTGAGCGACCGGTGGGCGCTGATGCGCTGCGGGATGGGATCGGTCGGCGACTACCTGGACCTGGCGTTCGCGGTGAAGACGGATTCGAATGCCACGGTCATCGATACCGCGCTCGGCAAGGTAGAGGCTGTGGGGAACATCATCGCGTCCGGGGAGGACCGCGTGCGCCTGAACGCCGTGATCCGCAGCGAGTTTGGGCCTGTCTATGCGGCGCTTGCGGGCTCGGGCAGAAAGGATCGCGATGGCGGCGAGCTCCGCAGCACCCTGTACGAGGTGCTTGGCGAAGCCGGCGATCCCGGAGTGCTGGCGCAGGCCCAGAAGATCACCGCAGACCTGTTCGCGGGCAGGCGGCCGGCGGATGCCTCGGTGGCCGATGCTTCGGTGGCTTTGACGGCGCGGCACGGGGATTCCGGCATGTACGACAAGATGATGGCGGTGGCACAGACCGCAACGGACCCCGGCCTGAAGGCCGATGCGCTGCATCTGCTGACCCGCTTCGATGAGCCGCTGCTCGTCATTCGCACGCTGGAGTATGCCGTGAGCGACGAGGTGCGCAGCCAGGATAGCTGGACACTGATCGCCCTGCTGCTCGAGCGCAGGGAGACACAGGACCTTGCCTGGCAGTATCTGGAGCAGCACTGGACCGCGGTCTCCCGCAAGCTGACCGTGAACGCGGGCGCGAAGATCGTGGAGGCGAGCGGCTCCTTCTGTTCGACGGGCAAGCGGGACAACGTGCAGCAGTTCTTTACGACGCATCCCGTGGCATCCGAACGTACACTCCGCAAGAGCCTCGAGAGCATTGCAGGGTGCATGCGTCTGCGGGAGGCGCAGGAGCCGCGACTTCGGCAGTGGCTGGATGCGCATGCCGGGGCTGCGCCGCCCACCTGAGGCGTACCTGCGGCCGCCACACGCCGTCGGCGCTCCGCGTGCCGTTGGTATCGGCTACAGCCGAGTGGGCGAAGACAACGAGGCCGGGCGGGGTTAGTCCCGGGGCCGGCCTCGCAAACGTCTGCTGGAAGTGTCAGAGCGTGTCGATCTGGGGGTATCGATCGGAGCGTTAGCGCTCCCATCGGTCGTCCCGATCCCATCCGTACGCGCGGTGGGCGCGCTCCCACTGCTCGTGGCGCTCGATGGCCTCGCGCCGCTCGTGCTCCTCGTACTGCTCGCGGCGGATCGCTTCCTGACGAAGCTCAAACTGGTAGGCCTCACGGCGGCGATCGTCTGCGCGGTCCCAGTCCCGGTCATGGTCGCGGTAGCCGTACGCCTCCCGCCGGTCGTTGTAGTAGCCGCCACCGTACGGCGTTCCAAACTGCACCGCTACCGCAAGATGCTGGGCCTGGGCCTTCACGGCACCCCCCAACAGGAATGCGCCCATTGCGGTAAATCCCAAGACTGCCTTCACGACGATCCCTTTTGCGTTTGCGGTGGTCATCACAGCCCTCCTGACTACAACTCACTGAACCCATGCCAGGAGCCGCGGTTGTGCGCAACTTTTCGAGGGATGGAGGGTCGCGCGTGAAAGACAGCGGCAGGCTAGCTGTGGCCCGACTCGATCGCGGCGGCCACGCGAAGCATGGCCTCTTCATCGAAGTGCTTCGCCATGATCTGGACCCCGATGGGCAGGCCGTCGTGGTCTCCCGGAACGGGTCTGGTGGTGCCGCACGGAACCGACATTGCGCAGATTCCCGCCAGAGAGGCGGCGACGGAATAGATGTCTTCGAGGTACATCGTCACGGGATCGCCGGTCTTCTCGCCGAGCCGGAACGCGACGGTGGGGGTGACGGGTGCGATGATTGCATCCACCTCAGCAAACGCCGCGAGGAAGTCGCGGGTAAGCAGCGTGCGGACCTGCTGCGCCTTGCGGTAGTACGCGTCGTAGTAGCCGGCCGAGAGCGCGTAGGTGCCCAGCAGGATGCGACGCTTGACCTCTGGTCCGAATCCCTGCTCGCGGGTGTGCTGGTACATCTCACTCAACGTGCCGACGCCAGGAGCCCGCAGGCCAAACCGCACCCCATCGAAGCGCGACAGGTTGGCCGAGGCCTCCGCGGTGGCCAGCACATAGTACGTGGGGATGGCATAGCGGGTGTGGGGAAGAGAGAGCGGCCTGATCTGACAGCCCTGAGCCCGCAGGCTGTCGAGAGAACGCTCGATCGCGGCACGAATCTCGTGGTCCAGCCCCGGGCCGAAGTACTCCTCGGGCACACCGAGGCGGAGGCCGGCGACGGGCCGGTCAAGCGCCGAAGCATAGTCAGGTACCGGCCGGTCGGCGGAGGTGGCGTCGAGCGGGTCCTTGCCGGCAAGCACCGTAAGCACCGTGGCGGCGTCGCGTACGCTGGTGGTGAACGGGCCTACGCGATCAAGCGAGGAGGCGAAGGCGATCAAGCCATGACGGCTAACCCTCCCGTACGTTGGGGTGACGCCTACCACACCGCAGAAGGCTGCAGGCTGCCGGATGGAGCCGCCGGTGTCCGTGCCGAGCGAGGCCACGCAGAAGCCGGCCGCCACCGCCGCGGCGGAGCCTCCGCTGGAACCACCGGGAACGCGGTCGATGGCGCGCGGATTGCGCACGAGGCCGTACGCGGAGTTCTCATTCGAGGAGCCCATCGCGAACTCGTCGCAGTTGAGTTTGCCGATCAGGACGGCGCCAGCCGCCTCCAGCCTGCGGACCGCCGTGGCATCGTAGGGGGGCATGTAGCCCTCGAGGATCCTTGAGCCCGCGGTGGCAGCCGTGCCCGTCATGGTCAGCACGTCTTTGACGCCGACCGGAACGCCGGCAAGCGGGGGCAGGGGCTCGCCGGCCTTGGCCATGGCGTCGATGCTGGCGGCCTGCGCCAGGGCGCGCTCGCGGCTGAGCGCGAGGAAGCTGTTGATGGCACGGTCGCCCGCGCGGCCCGGCGCGTCGTGCGCCGCGATGCGGGCGTAGTGCTCCTCTGCAAATGCCGTGGCGGTCGCCTCGCCTGCCTGGATCGCGAACCGCACCGCCGAGATGGTCATCCTGCCTGACTTCCTTTCCTGTGTTGGTGCGGTGGGTACTGCCCTAGCGCTCGATCACCTTGGGCACCTTGAAGAATCGGCCGTCTGTCTCGGGCGCAGACGACATGACGGCGCGGCGGTCCACCGAGGGCCGCAGGTTGTCCTCCCGCAGCGTCTCCCCGCCCTCCGGGCACATGGCTTCGAGCATCTCGCCGACCTGAGACATGGGCGGGACGCCTTCGGTGTTGAGTTCATTCAGCTGTGCGATGTGTCCGAGGATTGCGTTCAGATCGTGCTGCATCCTGGGTTCTTCCTCGGCCGTCAGCTCGAGGTTTGCCAGTTCTGCAACGCGGCGGACCTCGCCGAGCGAGACGGCTGCGGGTTCGCTCATCGTGCCTGTTCCTTTCGCAGCGTGAAGTGGAGCGATTGGACCGGGAGGCCTGAGGTCTGGGCGATCTGGCGGGCGAGAGTAGACGCCATCGCCCTCATCTGGCCCATCCAGACGGCGCCTTCGACTTCGATCTGCAGCACCGAGTTGTCGTAGCCGGCGACGGTCCCGCGTTTGGCGAGCGCACTGCCGCACGAGACGGTCCAGGCCGCGGAGAGGCGGTGCTCCTCGTCGAACGCGCGGAAGCTGCGCCCGAGGTGCCCGCGAAGAATGTCGCGCATCGGCTGCAGCCCGCGCACCGGGCTGGCGCAATCCGCGCGTCGTTGCATCCCTTGTATTTCGCTCACAGCCCCACTGTACTGCCTGCCGGGCCCCTGCGTCATCCCACCGGGCGGATGGACTGGAGAGGCACACAGCGTCAGCGGCTGCTTCGGGAGCGAGATTAGAAGGCGCCGTCCTGGGTGATCACCGAAGGCAGGGTGCGGAGCAGAATCTTCAGGTCGCCCGCGAGCGTCCACCCCTGCACATACCTGCGGTCCAGCGCGACCCGCTGGTCGTAGCTCAGGGTGCACCGTCCGGAGACCTGCCACAGCCCTGTGAGGCCGGGCTTGACGCGGCAATAGGCGCCGAACGCCTCCTTGTACTTGTCCACCTCGGCCGCGACGATGGGGCGGGGTCCTACCAGGCTCATCTCGCCGGTGATGACGTTCCAGAGCTGTGGAACCTCGTCCAGGCTGTAGCGTCGCAGGAAGTTGCCGACACGCGTGATGCGCGGATCGTGCCGCAATTTATGGCAGCGATTCCACTCCTGGAGCGCCTCGGGGTGACGGGAGAGGTACTCCTCGAGGACCTCGGCAGAGTTCACGCACATGGTGCGGAACTTCCACATGGAGAAGAATGCTCCATTCTGCCGGATTCTGCGATGCGAGTAGAAGATGGGGCCGGGGGAGGTGAGCCGAACAATACACGCCAGCAGAAAAAACAGCGGAAGCAGCACGGGGAGGGCGAGAACCACGGCGGCAAGATCGACGGCACGCTTGATTACCCTGTACTGAAAGAGCGTAGCCGGGACTCTGCCGGTGCGGGGGCGCCGTCTGGTGGCGTCCGTCTCGGCAAACGAATATGGGGAAACATCGGCAGCCAAGAGGCCCGTGGACTCCATCGACGAAAAATCTTCCAGCATAGTGTTCAGTCTCCAAGGACAAACGGTGTATCCGTACTGCTCTGCGCGATACAGGCCCCTACAGTTTCAGGAAGACCTGGCACATCTGGCCCCGCTGCCATCGGATAGAGAGCATCTCTGCCACTCCCATCGTCTTCGCATGCTGGTCCCCCCACTTTGCCATTGAGTACACATCTTTTGAAATCGTGAACAAAATGCAGGGGATTAGCGCCGCTTTCGTTCGAATGACGCCATTCTACGGGCAACCTTTGCCCGTGGAAAGCTAATTCGAACAAAAGTGGTAGCCGCCATACGTGTAATCGGCGGAACACCGGATTGCATGAGACTGTTGCGGCCCGAACCGTTTTATTTCAGCGAAACGGACGCGAATCGGGCGCTATTTCTTCCCGAATCGGTACACGACGCCCCCCGAGATCGCAAAGAACTCCCGAGTCTCGGTGCCGAAGTGTTCAACAATCAGATCCGGCGCGAGGCGGATCGCCCAGCGCTTGGACTGGTTCACATCCAGGCTCCCGCCCAGCGCAAACAGCGGTCTGGTGCGATTGCTGTAGAGCCCGACCAGGCGAGCGTTCTCAGACGCGCTCTGCGCCACCGGGCCCGCTCCATCGGTGCCCGCGTCGAAGACACCGTGCGACATGCCGCCCAGGGCGTGCAGATCAATCGCGGCGTGCTGATTTCTTGGCCCGCGCCAAGTGACGCCTCCCAGGCCCATGTTCATATACACAAGCGGCCGGTGGATGCCGTACACCTCGGAGTTCGGGAAGACAGGCGTGGTGCCCGCCTCGCCGCGGTAGTCCGCCGAGACGCCCCAGTTGGGCTTGAAGAAGTAGGTGGCCTCCAGCTCGCCTCCGCCCAGATTCATGCGCTTCGGCAGGTTCTGGCCAGCCTGGAAGTTCATGAAGTTCAACCCGCCGTAGACCTCCCACCGATTGGCGTAGGTCACCGGCGCCGCCGGACCGATCTTGCCCTGCCCTTCGGCCTCGTTCAGGCCTCCTGCAAGCAGAAGACCCACCGCTGCCAGCAGAAGAGCCGGACCACGTGTTCCGAACCGAACAACCTGCCGCACGTTCGCACGAGCCGCGCACGCCAGAAACCCTGCCTTCATCTTCGTCTGCATGATTCTCCGAAACACCACATTCACTCCATCCAAGATATAACGTCCTTGCGGGACTCTGCCGGGCACGCGGGTCCCCGCCCCTGTGCGACAATGGAGCTTCGCGCAACCGATCATGGCTGCACGCTGCAATACAGCGAGGAGAACCTCCATGGGTGAACTGTTTACCGCACCGCATCTTTTGTTTCTTGGCGTCGTGGTTCTTGTGCTGTTCGGCGGCAAGAAGCTTCCCGAACTCGGCAAGGGTCTGGGCGAAGGCCTGCGCGGATTCAAGGAAGGCATGAAGGGCGTGAACGACGAGGTCGCCAAAACCGGCGAGACCGCGCACACCGTCACGCCCAAGGCGGAAGAAACCACGACCATTACGAAGTAGTCGCTCGGCCGGCGCTTCGGGCAATCCGTCGGCGCCGCCTGCCTAGCTTGCTGCCACGCAGGCCCCCTCCGTCGCAGATGCCGTTCTCCGGGAGAGCTACCTCGATGAAGCCGCTGAAGCTCAAGTCTCCCTTTCAGGTCTCCCCCCAAGCCCACGTACGGCTCAAGAAGCTGCGCACCACGGTCGCAGACGGACCTGCCTCCGAAGAGACGGCCGCGCCGCTGCTCGCCCGCCACTGCGCCAGGCTGGATGCGCTGCAGGAGATCTTCTACGCCGGCCAGCAGTACGCGATGCTCATCGTGCTGCAGGGAATGGACACCGCCGGCAAAGACGGCGCCATCCGCCACATCTTCTCAGGGGTGAACCCGCAGGGCTGCCAGGTAACGCCATTCAAGACCCCCACACCGATCGAGCTGCGACACGACTTCCTGTGGCGTGCCCACGCAGCCGTCCCCGCCAAAGGCATAATCGGCATCTTCAACCGCTCTCACTACGAGGACCTGCTGTACCCCAGGGTGCATGGCCAGATCTCCGGTAAAGTCGTCCGCTCGCGAATCGATGACATCAACCATTTTGAGGACACCCTGTGGAATACTGGCACCGTGATCCTGAAGTTCTTCCTGCACATCTCGCACGAGGAGCAGACGCGCAGGCTCCAGTCGCGGCTCGACCATCCGGACAAGCATTGGAAGCTCTCGCCGGCAGACTTTGCGGAGCGGAAGTTCTGGCCCGAGTACCTGAAGGCCTACGAAGATCTGCTGCCCGCGACGAGTCGCAGGCACGCGCCGTGGTTTGTCATCCCGGCCGACCACAAGTGGCAGGCGCACCTCGCGATCTCGCAGATACTGCTCGACACGATGGGACAGCTGAAGCTGAAGTATCCCAAGCCGGAGTTCGACCCCGCAACCATCATCCTCTAAGCCGCAGCGAAGCCTTCACCCGACACGCGGGCTATCCAAACGAGATCAGTGCCACGGCCAGCACGGCGGCGGCCATGCCGAGTGCCTGCCGGCGCGTAGGCAGCTCCTTCAGCCTCCATGCCGCCAATAAAATCGTGGACGCCGGGTAGAGGGAGGCCAGAACAGCGGCGATGTCCAGCCTGCCTGCGCGCGTGGCAGCCACAAAGAGCAGGTTGCCGGAGGTATCGAGCAGCGCCGTAGACAGCGACCAGAGCACGGCGGGCCGCGTGAGTGCGGGGCCAGGCGAGCCGTCGCCGCGCACCGCTGCCTCCATCCCAAACGCCCAGACGGAGCACACCGCGAGGCTGCCCATGCGTGCCGTGGCCATCGGCCACACTACGCCTGCGGGACCCGACATTTTGAGGGCCACGAAGTACACCCCGAAGCCCGCGCCTGCTGCGACGGCCAGGGCCGCCGTGCTGCGTGCAGCCTTAACCTTCGCCGGGCCGCCGGCAATCAGCCAGATCGTCGCGCCTGCCACCGAGAAGCCTACGATGCGCCGCACGCCAGGCGTGCCGTCGGTATAGCTCGCCACCAACGTGGGAATGGCGGCCGCAAGCAGTCCGCTGACCGCGGCGGACGCGCCCATGGCTCCGCGGGAAAGAGCGATGTAGAAACAAGTCAGCGCGAGCCCTCCGGCGACTCCAGCGGTGACTCCCCATGCAAGCAGCGCACCGTGTGGAAACCCGTCGTGCCGCGCCAGAGCGATGCCCACAAGCACAAGGAAGCTGGTCGCATGGCTGAGCAGGACGATGCGCAGTGCGGCCCGAACCGTGCCTCCGGCGACCTTCACCCCCATACCACCTGAGAAGTCCCCGCCACCCCATAGCGTGGCGGAGGCGAGCGCGTACAGCGCATTGGGAGCAGAGGGTGGGATCATGAGGGCAGGCAGGGCAGCGATCTATGCGACAAGTACTCCAGATGCAAGACGCTGCCGCTACTGGGCGACCCGCAAAGCCTGTGGTGGACGTGCGACATCGGACGCAGCAGGGTAGTAGCCACGCTTGGCGATCACCGTAAGGTTCGGCCGCAGCACGCGCACCTCAAGCGTCCGGTACTTGCCATCCAGGAAGGACTCATGCGTGTAGTAGCCCAGCGTGTACTGGGTGCGAGCCTCTTCGACGATCCGCTGGAAGCTCTTCTCAATGCCACCCGTACGGAACTCCGCGTCGAAGTTGCCGCCCGTAGCGATGAAGTACGCGGGCAGCACGTTGTCGCGCATCATCAGCGGGAGGTGAATGCGGTCCAGGAACCCAAGCACAGGCAGCGACGAGTCGCCGACCAAGGTGCCCCAGACTGCAATCTTGTTCGTTTGCAGATACTTGATGACGTCCTTCGCCTTGGCCTTGCTGCCGTACTCTTTGCCGTCGGAGATGACGTAGATGATGCGCCGGCGGTCGCGCGGAACCCGGCTCAGGGACTTGGCCGCCTCAAGGATTGCATCGTTCAAGGTATGCACGTCCCGCGGCGGGTTGACCTGCATGGATGTGTGGCCGCGATTGGCCGCTGTGTTTGGGTCGAACTGCTGGTTGTTGATGACCGTGGTCTGCGCCATCGGGCCGCTCAGACTGCCGGCGAGCAGCGCCTGCCGGCCCGTCCCTTTCGAGCGCTCGATCGACTGTGTCAGGCGGGCGCTCTGCGCCCCCGTCAGGTCAGTCACCATGCGTGGCCCGTTGTTATACGTAAACACCGCAAGTTCGTCGTACGGCGCGAACGCCCCCTGGATGGCTCCCATCGCGGTGTTCACGCGGTCCATTGTGTCCTGCGAGACACTCTGGTCGATCACCAGCGCCACCGAAAGCGGGAAGGGATCCACCGTGAAGTTCGTGATGTGCTGCAGCACGCCGTTCTCGTACACCCGGATATCCCGCGCCGTAAGTCCCGGCACCAGGGCCCCCTTCGAATTTTTGACCGTGAAGGGCACGTCGACAAAGTTGGTGGTGACGCGAATCGTCTCAACCGGGTTTGGCGCCTGCTCGGGCGCGCTGGTGAAGGTCTCCCGGCTCTGCGTTGGGGCTGGAGGCTGTGTATCGACGGTGTCTGCCGCCGCCGGTGGAGCCGGGGGGGCTACGGGGGAGCCGGTTCCGGCCGCGCTGTCGTCCGCCGGAGGAGTCACATCGGAGCCCGTCGCCGAGCTCGATCCAATCCCCGGGGCGATGCTGCCCTTGGTCGGCAGCGTAGTTTGCGGCCGCGGAGCATCGGGGATCGCTGCCTGCCCGGCGCGCTGGGTCCCCGGCGCGTCCGGAACGGCCTGCGCTGTCTCCGCCGGCCCACTGCCCTGCTGTGCCTGCGCGCCCAGCATTGCCAACGCCAGCGACCCTGCCCAGATGCCCTTGCTCACTCCAACCCCCGTCAACCAATCCACTCTCTAGCCTACCAGTCGCCGCGGGCCACCGTCATCTGGCGGCCTGCCTCCAGCCGGCTGCCCGGGCTTCGAGCTCTCCTCCGTTGGACGCAATCTGCGCGCCAAGATGTTGCGCTCGCAGAGCCTTCCACAAAACCGCTGACACGCGAGCGAGTTCATCGTCTAATGAGATATGCGTCTCCGCCTCGCCGCCCTGGCCGTTCTGCTGTTCACGCCCGCTCCATACGTGTGTGAGGCCCAGGAGGCGCCCTCTCCCTCCGGGCCGCCGCCGGCCAGCTCCGCCGCTCCGCCCCCTGAATCTTCCAGCGTCGAGACCCTCAACGTTAGGGTGAACCTGGTCAACCTCTACATGTCCGTCAGAGATAAACAGGGGTTTATCACCAACCTCCGTAAAGAAGACTGCAGCGTGACCGAGGACAAGGTTCCGCAGACGATCAAGAACTTCACCCAGGAGAAGAACCTCCCGCTGACCATTGGTATGCTGCTCGACACGTCCGGCTCACAGCAGAATGTGCTTCCGCTCGAACAGCAGTCCGGCGCCACCTTCCTGAAGGAGGTGCTGACCTCGAAGGACGAAGCCTTTCTCATCTCGTTCGACATCAACGTGGATCTGCTGTCGGACTACACCAACCGCCCGGGCGAGCTCAAGCGCGCCATGGACAAGGCCACCATCAACACCGGCGCCGGCACCGGCTCCGTTACCGGAAATGCGACCCCACGCGGCACCCTGCTCTACGACGCGGTCTTCCTCGCGGCGAGCGAGAAGCTGCGCTCCGAAGCCGGCCGCAAGATCCTCGTACTGCTCACCGACGGCGGCGATCAAGGCTCACAGGAGACCCTGAAGACAGCCACCGAGGCCGCGCAGAAGGCCAACGCCATCATCTACGTCATCCTCATCGCGGACCGAGGCTTCTACAGCGGCTTCGGCATGGGCTACTCCGGCGACCGCGATATGGAGAGACTCGCGACGGACACCGGGGGACGCGTGATCAGCGTGGGCAACAACGGCAAAAGGCTCGAAGACGCCTTCCACCAGATCCAGGATGAGTTGCGCACCCAATATCTGCTGAGCTACACGCCGACCAACAAAAAGGCCGACGGGACCTACCGCAAGCTGGACATTGCCTGCGGTAAGAACTACAAGGTGCAAAGCCGCAAAGGCTACTACGCGCTCTCGTCGAGCGACGCCCAATAGCTCCGAGGCCGCGCTATAGCCTGTCTCTTCAAGGTGCATGCGCAACGCAGACTTCTGGATCGACGCTTCTGGTACAGCCGCCATGCGCTATGTTGGACGCCTCGCGCCCTCTCCCACCGGTCTGCTTCATCTCGGCCATGCCGCGACCTTTTACACAGCCTTCCTCCGCGCGCAGGAGCACGGAGGCCTCCTGCTCCTGCGCAACGAGGATCTTGACCCGCAGCGCTCCAGGCCCGAGTTCGTCCAAGCTATCGTCGAGGATCTCGCGTGGCTCGGCATCTCCTGGGACCCGCCGATGCTCTCGCAGTCCAGCCGTCTTCCCGCATATCGCACGGCGTTCGAGCGGCTGCTTCGAACGGGCCTCGTCTACCCATGTACGTGCAGCCGGCGCGAGCTCGCCACCATGATCCACGCGCCGCATGATGAGCAGGACGAACCCGTCTACCCAGGACGGTGCCGCCCCATCGCACCTGCACCGCTGTTCAGCATCGATCCCATGGCAAGCTACCGCTTCCGCGTCCCCGCAGGTGAGACGATCCGTTTCACCGACCGTAACCTGGGCCAGCAGGCGTTCACAGCGGGGCAGCACTTCGGGGACTTCCTCGTGTGGGGACGTGGCGTGGCCCTTGGGTCGCCCGGTCTACCCAGCTATCAGCTCGCCTGCGTAGAAGACGACGCCTACAGCGGCATTACAGAGGTCGTGCGCGGAGCCGACCTCCTGCGCTCCTCCGCGCGCCAGATCCTGCTGCAGAGCGCACTGGCGCATCTGCCCGTGCACTACTTCCACACCCCGCTGCTGCGCGATGCGGATGGCGTGCGGCTGGCCAAGCGTCACGATCCCCTGGCCATCCGCACCCTGCGGCTTCAGGGGCTGACGCCGGCCGAGGTGCTCGCCCGCGCCCATGCACCGCACTGAAGCACCTGCTTTATTCCTCGTGCGCGAGCTTCTCGCCGTTCGGGCCCAACTGGAACTCGCTCTTCTTCGTTCCCTTCACCGTCGCCGCCTCATACGCCACCAGCTTGCCCTTCTTGGTCAGCGTCTCCACCTTGGTGATCTTGGCCCCGGCGGCCTTCGCCGTCAGCGCCTTCTGCACCGCGTCCGGAAGCGTGTTCATCGCCACCTCTTCCTCGATCTCGAGCAGCGTGCCGTCCTTGGCGATCGCGATGTCTTTGGTGTGGCCGTTGACCACCATCTCCGCCTCGTACTCGAACACGCCGCCTTCGGTCTCGGTCATAAAGCCCTTGATCGTGGCGCCCTGCGACTGCTCCTCCACCGTCTTCTCCACCGCGGGCGGCAGCTTGGAACGGTCGATCTTGGTCTCGGCTACCGCGATCGTCGCGACACCGGTCATCACAACCGCTGAGGCCGCAATCAACGCAAACACCGAGCTGCTCTTCTGCCTGCCTGCTGTTCCTGTCTTCGCCATCGTTTGTTCTCCTCCGCGCATTGTGTACCTCCTCATGCGCTTCCTGAACATCTTGGCGAATCAAACTTAATCCTGACTGAACCGGCCGTTAATGTTCGCTGAAGAGGCCCAGTCAGACTGGCATTGACCCGCGGCTGCGCTGTACAGCCTGCGCCCACTCGTTCCTCCTCGGCCGCTCAGGCCTCCATCGCACCCGAGTAGACCGCCATCCCTGCCACCGCGTCCACGCCCATCGCGTCCAGCTCGTCCACCTCCCGCCGCGCGCGGATTCCTCCCGCCACGATCAGCTGCTTGGCCGTACAGGCGCGCAGCACCGCGGCCACGTCCATGGGAAAGCCGGACATGGTCCCCTCGGTATCCACATGCGTGTAGAGAAACGCCGCGCACGAGTCCTCAAGCCACGTGACCGCCTCCTCCGGCGTCAGGTCCACCGAGTCCTTCCAGCCCTTCACCGCCACGCGCCCGGCCTTCGTGTCCACCGCAAAGCACAGCGCGTCCTCGCCCAGCGCACGCTTCAACTCCTCCGCAGCCTCCAGCCGGATCACAGCGTGTCGCCGCCTTTCGCCAGGCTCCGCCACGCCAAACAGACTCGACCCAAAGATCACGCGCCTTGCACCCGCATCCAGCAGCCGCCTTGCATCCTCGGCCGTCTTCAACCCGCCGCCAACCTGGCACGGCAACCGCTTGCAGATCATCTCGATCAGCGCGCGGTTGTCTCCCTGCCGCATCGCCGCATCAAGATCGATGAGCTGCACCAGCGGATACTTCGCGAACCGCTCGATCCAATACTCGAAATCATCGAACGCGAGCTTCAGCGTCTCGCCCTGCACAAGCTGCACAATGCGCCCGCCCATCAGATCAATCGAAGGAATCAACATGCCGGACCCGCCATTCGCTTTCAATCTCTTTAGCTTTTCAGCCGTTCAACCCTATGCTGGGTGTCTAAACTCCCCACCTATTCGTATTAAAGTTAGTTCGGAATCAGGACGGAACTTGAAGCCGGCTCTTCTAAGAGGGCCGCGGGCTCCCCCAGTACCTGGTGGCCGAGGCTGAAATGCGCTAGTGGATCCACGCTCCAACTTTAGCAGGGCAGCCTCACACTCACGCCGGCCCGCTGCAACTCGCCCTTCAACGCCCGCGAGTCCGTCACCCCGAAGTGAAAGATGCTGGCTGCCAGGGCAGCATCCGCCTTGCCCCTTCCGAACACCTCCGCAAAGTGCGTCGCCGAACCCGCCCCACCGCTCGCAATCACGGGGATCTGCACCGCCGCGCTCACCGCTGCCGTCAACTCGCAATCGAAGCCGGTGCGCGTTCCGTCTGCATCCATCGAAGTCAGCAGGATCTCCCCCGCACCACGCGCCTCCGCCTCCCGCGCCCACTCCACAACACGCAATCCGGTAGCCTTTCTTCCACCGGCTACATACACCTCGGCCTCCTCCGCAGCTCCGCCGCCGCGCCGCGCATCGATCGCCACGATCACAGCCTGCGCCCCAAAGCTCGCCCCAATCTCCCCGATCAACTCCGGCCGCGCGATCGCCGCCGAGTTGATCGAAACCTTGTCAGCCCCCGCCTCGAAGACCGCCGCTGCATCCTCGGCAGTCCGCACCCCACCACCCACCGTAAACGGCACAAACAGCTTCGCCGCCGCACGCTTCACCGTGTCGAGCAGCGTCCCGCGTTCTTCGTGCGTCGCCGTAATGTCGAGCAGCACAATCTCGTCCGCGCCCGCCGCCGCATGCCTCTGCGCCAGCTCCGCCGGATCGCCCGCATCCACGATATCGACGAATTGCACGCCCTTCACCACGCGGCCACCTCGCACATCAAGGCACGCAATCACCCGCTTCGTCAGCATGCGAGCTCCAGAAAATTGCGCAGCACCTGCAGTCCCACCTCGGCCGACTTCTCCGGATGGAACTGCACGCCCATCACATTGCCGCGCTCCACCGCAGCCGCAAACGGCCCTCCATACATCGTTGTCGCTGCCGTCTCGCCAGAAACAGGCGCACGCCACGAATGCGTGAAGTACGCGAAGGAGCCCTCTCGAACCCCACGCAGCAAGCGTGAGTCCGGACGAATGTCGTCCAGCGCATTCCATCCCACATGCGGCGCCTTCAGCGGCGCTCCCTCAAAGCTCGTCGGAAACCGTTCGCATCGCCCCCCAAACGCACACAACCCATCCGTCTCGGGAGCCTCACTCGACCCGCCATACAGCCACTGCAGGCCCACGCAGATCCCCAGAAACGGCATGCCGTCCGCAACCCGCTCCCGCACAGCAGCGGTCAGTCCCAGATCTTGTAGCAGCTGCGTCGACCGGAAGTGCCCGACGCCGGGCAGCACGATCTTATCCGCCCGCCGCACCTCTGCCGGAGCCTGCGTCACCTCTACATCCGCAGCACCCAGGTAGCGCAAGGCCTTCACGACGCTCGTCAAATTCCCGGCCTTGTAGTCGATCACGGCAATCATGGCTACAGCAGCCCCTTCGTACTGGGCAGCAGGTCCTTCATTCGCTCATCCCGCGAACAAGCCCCACGCAATGCCCTCGCGAACGCCTTGAAGCTGGCCTCGATCTTGTGGTGATTCGACCGCCCGTACATCACCTTGATGTGCACGTTGCACTTCGCGCCCCGAGCAAATCCCTCAAAGAAGTCCGTCACCAGCTCAGTCTGCAGATCGCCCACCAGCGGCACATCGACCAGCATCTCGACCGCATACGCCGTGCGTCCCGAGAGATCCACCGCAGCCACCGCAAGCGTCTCGTCCATCGGCATCACGAAATACCCCGCCCGCAGGATGCCCTTCTTATCGCCCAGCGCGATCCCGAATGCCTCTCCCAGTGCTATGCCCACATCCTCCACCGTGTGGTGCTGGTCGACATCCAGATCGCCCTTGCAGGCGAGCGTCAGGTCAAAGCCTCCATGTCGCGCAAAAAGCTCCAGCATGTGATCGAAGAAGCGTATCCCCGTGGACACACGATACGTGCCCTCGCCGTCCACCCCAAGCGTGAGGGCGATCTTCGTCTCCGTTGTGTCGCGTTGGATCGTACCGAAACGAAGTGAGCCGTCACTCATTATTCGAACTCCCGTTCTGCTTCGGGGTGAGCTGCAGCGGCATCGCAGAATACCTGCTCCGGCGCCCAGCCGATCTCCCCAAGCGATTGCTTCAGTGCCGCCAGTCCCCGCTCTACATGATCCTCTACCCCGACCGTGATCCGCACATATCCGTCGCAGCCCGGATCGGTCGAACGATCGCGCAGCAGCACGCCATGCTCGCGCATCGACCGCACCAGCTCCGCATGTTTCGGTCCGATCTTCATCAATACGAAGTTGGCGTGGCTCGCGAAGAACTCAACCCCCAACTCACGCAACCCCTCCATCATCCGCACCCGCCCCGTACGCACCTCTCGCGCGTACCACTCCACATACGCGTCGTCTTGCAACGCAGCCGGCAGACACGCCAGTGCCACGCCATTCACGTTGTAGGGTGAACTCACCTTGCGCGCATAGCGCAGCAGCCCCGCAGGTCCGGCCAACATCCCGATCCGCAGAAAGGCAAGCCCATACGCCTTTGAAAACGTTCGTGCCACGATCAGGTTGTCCACCAGTCCGACTTGGTCCAGAAGCGTCTCCCCATGGAAGTGAAAGTACGCCTCGTCGACCAGCACCACAGCCCGCGGTGCGGCCTCGCAGATCGCAAGCAGCTGCTCCCGCAGGATCACACCGCCTGTCGGGTTATTGGGCGATGCCAGCATAATCAGCTTCGTGCGCGGCGTAATCGCGTCCACAAACCGCCTGAATGGAAACTCAAGCGAGGCATCCGCCTGCACCTTCACCACATGCGACGTCATCATGCCGGCGCTCACGTCATACATGAAGAACCCCGGCGTCGCGATCAGCGCCTGATCCTCTTCTTCAAGAAACGCCGCGCACAGCAGGTGTATGGCCTCATCCACTCCATTCGTCAGCAGAACCTGCCCGGCCTCCAAGCTGAAATGACTCGCCACGACCTGCTCCACGCCCTCGCGCTCCGGGTACTTCGTCAGCCCCTCGGCCGTGACCAGGCGGAGGGCCTCCAGTACGTGCGGCGAAGCGGCCAGCGTGTTCTCGTTGAAGTCCAGCCGCAGAGCCTCGCGCGCGGCAAGCGGCGGATGGTACTCGGGCATCGCCGAAACCGTGCGGCGAGCCGCAACCGCACCGCCCGCCTTGCGCTTCAACTCATCCCCAGTAATCGCCTCTGCAATCTTCATAGCCGCATCCTCGCCCGCACGCTCTCCGCGTGACCCACTAATCCCTCTGCCTCTGCCAATACGACAGCGCCGGGTCCAAGAAGCGCGAGTCCGCCGCGCGTGTACTCCTGCACCGTGATGATCTTCACGAAGTCCATAACACTCAGACCACCGCGCACGCGCCCTACACGCCCCGTCGGCAAAACATGGTTTGGACCTGAGAGGTAGTCTCCCATCGACTGCGGCGTATGCCTGCCCACAAACACCGATCCCGCGTTTTTCACCCAGTCAAGATCCGCCGCCGAATCCACCGTCAGGTGCTCCGGCGCAAGCCGGTTGGTAAGCGTCCGCGATTCTGATACCGTGCCGGTTACAAAAATGCACCCCTGCGCCCCAAGCGAACGCTTCGCAATCGGGTTTCCCTTGCTTTGCCGCTTCACCTCATCCCTTACCGCACGTGCAAGCCTTTCGCGGGTCGTGATCAACACCGCAAGGGCCTCCGGATCATGCTCTGCCTGGGCCACCAGGTCCGCAGCGATGCCCGCCGGATCGCCCTCCTCGCTCGTCACCACAATCTCCGTCGGGCCCGCGGGCATGTCGATGCCGCACTCGTTCGAGAGCGCTACCTTCGCGGCGGTCACATACAGATTTCCCGGTCCCACAATCTTGTCCACGCGCGCCACCGTCGGCGTGCCCAGGGCAAGTGCCGCAACGGCCTGCGCGCCACCCACCCGGTAAAACTCCGTCACCTCCGCAAGCCAGGCAGCCGCTAGCGTCTCCCGCGCCGGCTTCGGCGAACACACCACGATCCTCTCCACCCCCGCCACCTGTGCCGGAGTCACCGTCATCAACAGCGTGGAAGGCAGCGGATACCGGCCACCTGGCACATAACACCCTACGCTCGCCAGCGGCCGCACAATCTGTCCTGTCCGCACTCCGCGCGCGGGCTCAATGGTCCACTCCTGCGGACGCTGTGCCTCCGCAAACCTCCGGATATTTGCCTGCGCCACCTGCATCGCCTCGCGTAGCTCCGGCGCCGTCCCCTGCCACGCCGCCTCCATCTCCTGCCGCGATACCCGCAGCTCCTGCCCCTTCCCTAGACCGTCGAGTTCTTCGGCATACCGCCGCAAGGCCTTGCCTCCGCGCCTGCGGACATCTGCAACAATCTTCGTTACAGTACGCTCCACCTTCGCGGTGTTCGCGGCGCCGCGCCCTTCGAGAGCCCGAACAAGTGCCTCTGCGTCCTTCGCGCCGCGTCCAGATGTCTTGACCAGCTTCATCGCTGCTTCCTCTCGCCCAGCTACACAACAACCTTGCTCAGGGGATACTCCACGATTCCCGTCGCCCCCGCCGCCTTCAGCTTGGGGATCACATCGCGCACCACAGCTTCATCCAGAATCGTGTTCAGCGCGACCCAATCGGAGTCGCGCAGGTGTGAGATCGTGGGCGAGTTCAGAGCCGGCAGAACCGCCACCACCGCATCCAGGTCCACCTTATGCGCGTTCATCATCAGCCCCACACGGCCCTGCGCTGCAATCGCCGCGTTCAACATCAGGGAGATGTTGTCGATCTTCTGGCGCTTCCACTCATCGCCATACGCCGCTTTGTTCGCAATCAGCTGCGTCTCGCTCTCCATCAGCGTCTCAATGATTCGCAGTCGATTCGCCCGCAGACTCGAGCCCGTCTCCGTCACCTCGACAATCGCATCCGCAAGCGTAGGCGGCTTCACCTCCGTCGCGCCCCAGCTGAACTCCACCTTCACCGGGATGTTCTTGCCAGCGAAGTACCGCTTCGTGTACTCCACCAGCTCGGTCGCAATCGTCTTGCCTCGAAGATCCTCCGGCCTCTCAAACGGCGAGTCCTCCGGCACCGCAAGCACCCACTTCACCTTCTGCCGGCTTTGCTTGGAATACGTCAGGCTCGTCACGTACTCCACGTCGGTCTCGTTCTCCAGGACCCAGTCGTTCCCTGTCAGACCCGCATCCAGCGCGCCCTTTTCGACGTATCGCGCCATCTCCTGCGCCCGCACCAGCATGCACTCGATCTCCGCATCGTCGATCGTCGGGAAGTAACTCCGCCCGTTCGCAAAGATCCGCCAACCCGCCCGCTCAAACAGCGCGATCGTGGCGTCCTGCAGGCTGCCCTTCGGAATTCCCAGCTTCAGCTTATTCGCCATCGTTCGCCTCCACGGCCACTGTCTTGGTAAAGCAGCTCACGGTGCCCTCATGGCACACCAGGCCGTCGCCCTCCACCTGCACCTTGAACAGCAACGCATCGTTGTCGCAGTCGGTCGCCGCGCTCACAATCTTCAGGCGGTTGCCGCTCGTCTCGCCCTTCATCCAGAGCTTCTGCCGGGTCCTGCTCCAGAACGTCACAAAGCCTGTCTCAAGAGACTTGCGGTAGCTCGTCTCGTTCAGAAACCCGAGCATCAACAGTTCGCCCGTCTTCGCGTCCTGCACGATGCCCGGAACGAGGCCGTCCATCTTCTCAAAGTCAATCGCTACCTGACCTGCCGCTTCACTCATCTGCCGTCTCTCTTCCCTGATCTCCGCTTTAGTTCCACACCGCGCAGCAAAAAGGCCCGCTCGCGGTATGCGCGTCAGCGGGCCCTTCTTAAACCGTATGTCCGATTGTTACTTCACTGCACCGGGCATGGCCGCCAACACGCTGTGCGCATGATGATGGTGGTGCCCACGGTGCTTCATCGGAAAGCTCATGTTGTTTAAAGATATCTCCCATCCTGGGGACTGTCAAAATGCGCGCTGCAAAGGCGAAGTTGGCTGCAGCACAAACGAGGCGAACTGGCGAGCCTTGCTTTGCGTAGCACGGAAAGAGCTTGCGAATAAGCGCGGAACCCAGGCAGTCCCGTACGGCAATACTGAGCCCAACCGCCTCCCCGGAGAACACCATGATCCCAGCGATTTTTACCGCACACCGAGCAGCAATCCGCCCGGGATTGCCCCTTGGCCTGCTGTTGGCCGTAACCACTCTCGCGGTGAGCACCTTGGCCCAGCAGCCCTCCTTCGCCGTTGCCACGATTCGGCCAAGCTCCGAGCCCGTCCCATTCGAGCACGACGGCATGACCGAGACCTCGCCTGAGATGCTTCGCATGCGCGACGTCACAGTACGGACATGCATCAAGTGGGCCTACGGAGTCCAGGACAGCCAGATCTCTGCACCGGATTGGACCGATAGCAACCACTTCGACATAACGGCCAAAGCCGATGAGCCCGTCACCGTTGCACAGCTGAAGCTCATGCTGCAACCGCTGCTCACAGAACGATTCAAACTCAGCTTCCATCGCGAAAGCCGCGAGCTGAAGGCCTTCGCCATGATCGTCGCGAAAGGTGGCCCGAAAGTCACCGAGGCTGACCCCGCAGGAACCGCGAGCCACCAGAACTCGGCAAGCGGCATGGTCTCAAAGGACATGTCGATGAAGGAGTTCGCGGACTACATCTCCGGCCCGCTGCAGAAGCCCGTCGTCGACCAGTCGGGTCTACCCGGTCGGTACGACTTCAGCATCAACTTCGCGCCCTATCTCCCCGAAGACATGCGGACCATGCACCCCGACGCGACCGCTGTAATCCTGGCCGCGCTGCAGGGAGAGGTAGGACTGAAGCTCGAGCCGCGAAAGCTGATGGTCGACGTCCTGGTCATCGACCACGTCGAGAAGCCCTCCGCAAACTAGCAGAACGGGCGCTGCTACTTCGCCACCCGGTGCGCGATGATCAGATCCTTGATCTTGTCGTACGTGTTCTGCGGAAGAATGCCCTTCTGCGTCAGCTGATTCTTCGCTGCATACGGACGTCCATCGATGATCCGCTTCGAATACGCCTCCCCGATGCCAGGCAGCGCCTTCAACTGATCCGCAGTCGCCGTGTTGATGTCCAGCAGCTCCTTGCCCGCCGAAGGCTTCTGCGCAGCAGCAGCCGAACCCTTCGCCGAACTGCTGGTAGCCGTCGCTGTCGCGGGCTTCGCGCCAGCCTGGCCCTTGGCCGTCGCCGTACCGGAGCTCTGCTGCGCCCACGCACCGCTCATCCCGAGGCACACCATCGCCAGAATCATGCCGCTCAGCCAACCGCACTTGCGCTTGAACATAGTCTCTCCTGTACCGTCAGATGCTCACGAACTCTAACACCACCCGACAGATTTGAGCTACCCCAGCCCGTCTCCTGTATTTACAGTTGAAACTGTTTCCTCTCGTCAGATACCCTTCCACCCATGCCGCTCTCCCGCCGCTCTTTCCTCGCGCAGACCTCCCTCCTCTCCGCGGCCTCCACCCTTCTCCCCCGCTCCCTCCGCGCGCAGACCGGAGCACCCTCAGGTGCGCCCGACGCCTACGCCACGCCGAAGCCGCTGCGCGACGGCCCCTTCAAGCCCACCTGGGCCTCCATCCGCGACGGGCACCATACGCCGTCCTGGTTCAACCCCGCGAAGTTCGGCATCTTCATCCACTGGGGCCTCTACTCCATTCCTGCGCGCGGCAACGAGTGGTACATCAAGCACATGTACACCTCCGACGTGCAGTGGCACACGGAGCACTACGGCGCGCCCGATAAATTCGGTTACAAAGACTTCATCCCGCTCTTCACCGTCCCCAGGTACCACCCGGACGAGTGGGCTGCCCTCTTCAAAGCTGCCGGTGCCAAGTACGTCGTCCCCGTCGCCGAACACCACGACGGCTTCGCCATGTGGAACTCCGACATCACGCCCTGGTCCGCCGGAAAAATGGGGCCTAAACGCGACTTGACGGGCGAACTCGCCGCTGCCGTACGCAAGCAGGACCTCATCTTCGGCCTCTCCACCCACCGCATGGAGCACCATACCTTCGCCTACCCCAACGCGGGTCTCGCCAACGATCAGTCCGATCCCCGCTACGCCGGGTTCTACGGCCCTCCCATCCCCGGCGACATGAACGACGCTGGAGCCTCGCAGCCCTTCCAGGAAGACTGGCTAGCACGCGTCCAGGAGCTCGTCGACAAATACCAGCCCTCACTCATCTACTTCGATAACGGAGTCAACCCGCGCACCTACGATCCCATCAAGCTCCGCGCCGCCGCCTACTACTTCAATGCCGCCGCACAGTGGGGCAAAGAAGTCACCTTCGCCACCAAAGATGTCGCCTTCCTCGCAGGCTCCGTGCAGGACTTCGAGAAAGCCGACCGCATGCCCAAGTGGATCTACCCCCCCGCCTGGCAGGTCGACGACTCCATCGGCAGTACCTGGGGCTACACCGAGTCGCCAAAGCCCATGTCCGTCCGCTCCGCCGCCAGCGTCATCTCGGAGCTGATCGAGATCTCGAGCCAGGGCGGCAACCTCATGCTCAACGTCTCCCCCATGGGCGACGGCTCCATTCCCGAGATTCAGCAGAAGACACTCCTCGCGGTCGGCGAATGGCTCAACGCCAACGGCGAAGGCATCTACGACTCCCGCCCCTGGCGCATCATGGGCGAAGGCCCCGGCGTCCCCGCCGAGTGCCCGCCCGACTGGCGCGGAGGCTCCACCGCGGACCAGACCAACGCCATCAAGGCAGACCCCGGCACACCCCGCACCCGCACGCAGATGACCGAGGCCAACTTCCGCTTCACCACAGGGCACCGCAACCTGTACGCCTTCGGCTATCGCTACCCCGCCTCGGCTCATGCCGCCATCAAGTCCCTGTCCACCTCCCAAGCCAAAGTCGAACGCGTCACCCTTCTCGCCCCCACTCCGCAGCCACTGAAGTTCCAGCAGACTATAGACGCCCTCAACATCTCCCTCCCCCCCACAGCACCCATCCCTAACATGCCGTACGCCCTGCGCATCGAAGGCACACAGGGTCTTGGGCACGGCTGACCGGTACCAGCTTCCCCGCCGCCCGAGCATGCGCGGACGTGCCTCCCCGGACCTGTTGGATACAATGATCCTGCAGGAGAGCCCGGCCCGGCCCGCTCCGTCTGCATGGACCGTGCCGCATGCCTCCGATTCGTCCCCAACTCGCCGCACTTGCAATGTGCGGAGCCGCCGCGCTCACCGGCTGCCAGGGCGTCACCACAACACGACAGTACGCGCAGGTCCGCTTCATCGAAGCCTCCCCCGACACACCCCCCGTCGACGTCTACCAGAACAGCTCGCCGATCCTCTACAACGTCGGCTTCGGCACCGCCAGCTCCTACATTCCCGTCACCCCCGGCGCCTACACGTACTCGGTCGACACCGCCGGACTGCACCAGCAGCTCGGCAAAGCCTCCGGCACCTTCGCCGCGGGTGGGCAGTACACCATCCTCGTCGGCAACACCGCCGCCGCCCTCCAGACCACGCTCCTTCGTGACCAGCTCACCCCTCCGCCGGCGGGACAGTTCGCACTCCGTGTGCTCCACCAGGCCACCCGCTCCGGTGCGCTGGATCTATACCTCGTCCCACCCGGAGGCAAGCTCGCCGCCACCCAGCCCTTCGCATCGGGCGTCACCTTTGGCAGCTCGCCCGGGTATGCACTGGCGCCCGCCGGAACGTATGCCCTCGTCGCCGTGCCCGCAGGCACCTCGCCCGCTGCATCCCCCGTCGTGCCGCTTTACACCGGCAGCCAGTTCGACTCTCCCGGGGGATCATCCCGCACCATCGTCCTGATCGACCCCTCCGCCCCATCGATCGCAGCACTGCAGGCGCTCACAACGTCCGACTCCGACTAACTCCCACCTTCACCGCCCGCACGCAAGCGCCAGCTCAAGCAGCAAACCCGCCGCATCGCTCGTAACGAGCACAACGCACGCAAGCAGTAAGGCAGAACCGAACACCACGCAGAAGACAACACGAACTCCGCACCTAAACACAAAGGCCGCCTCCGTAGAGGTGGCCTTTGTATGTGTCTGCGAATCCCTGATCCCTGCCTAGTAGCGATAGTGCTCAGCCTTATAGGGTCCATCCACCTGCACCCCAAGATAGTCCGCCTGCCGCTTCGACAGCGTCGTCAGCTTCACTCCGATCTTCTCCAGATGAAGCCGCGCCACCTCCTCATCCAGCTTCTTCGGCAGAATGTAGATGCCGACCTTGTACGTGTCCTTGTTATTCCAAAGATCAAGCTGCGCCAGCGTCTGGTTCGCGAAGCTGTTGGACATCACAAAGCTCGGATGGCCGGTCGCGCAGCCCAGGTTTACCAGCCGTCCCTCCGCCAACACGAAGATGCTGTTGCCGCTCTCAAACGTGTACTTATCCACCTGCGGCTTGATGTTCAGCTTCGCCACACCCTTGCCGACCAGCGCGTTCAGCGGCTCCATCTGGATCTCGTTGTCGAAGTGGCCGATGTTACACACAATCGCCTGGTCCTTCATCAGCTTCATGTGCTCGACGGTGATGATGTCCACATTGCCCGTGCACGTCACATAGATATCGCCCCGGCCCAGTGTCTCCTCGATCGTCGTGACCTCGTAGCCCTCCATCGCCGCCTGTAGCGCGTTGATCGGATCCACCTCGGTCACCACCACCCGCGCGCCCAGCCCGCGCAGGCTCGCCGCCGAACCCTTGCCCACATCGCCGTACCCGCACACCACCGCGACCTTACCGGCGATCATCACGTCCGTCGCCCGCTTGATGCCATCGACCAGAGACTCCCGGCAGCCGTACAGGTTGTCGAACTTCGACTTCGTCACCGAATCGTTTACGTTGATCGCCGGCACCAGCAGCGTGCCCTTCTCGAACATCTTGTACAGCCGGTGCACGCCCGTCGTCGTCTCTTCCGAAACGCCGCGCCACTCCTTCGCCACATCATGCCAGCGCTTCGGCGTCTCCGCATGCACCTTCTTCAGCAGCTTCTTGATCACAGCCTCTTCAGCCGAGCCCGATGGCGAATCGACCCACGTGTCGCCATTCTCCATCTCATATCCCTTGTGGATCAGCAGCGTCACATCCCCGCCGTCGTCGATCACAAGCTGCGGCCCAAGCAATCCACCCTTCCCGTCCGGGAAGTTCAAGCTCTGGTTCGTGCACCACCAGAACTCCTCCAGCGTCTCGCCCTTCCACGCAAACACCGGCACGCCCGCAGCCGCAATCGCAGCCGCGGCATGGTCCTGCGTCGAGAAGATGTTGCAGCTCGCCCATCGCACATCCGCACCCAGCGCAACCATCGTCTCGATCAGCACGGCGGTCTGAATCGTCATGTGCAGCGAACCCGTCACGCGGACGCCCGCCAGAGGCTTGCCCGCGGCATACTTCTCACGCACCGCCATCAGCCCCGGCATCTCCTTCTCGGCGATATCGATCTCTTTGCGGCCGAACTCAGCCAGCCCAATATCCGCGACCTTGTACTCCGCCGCCACTCCGCTCACGTCTGTCCGATCGATTGCTGCTGTAGCCATTCCGTCACCTCGCATACCCTTCCAGAATACCAGCCGGGCATCCCTGCGCCGCCGCGAAATCCCGCGACGATGAACCGGTCAATATGCCGCTCAGGTTCTTACACCCTGCCAGACGCAAACCCGAAGCCTGCACCGGAACACCGTCTGCGCCCTACGCCTCCACCAGCCCATACCGCCGCTTCCACTGCACCTTCAGCCGCTCCCAAACTCCCGCCATCTCCTCCGCCGCGATCGCCGGGTCAGGTCTCTCCGCAAACCGAGCCGCCTCCACCTTCGCCATCTCCAGCACGGGCCGATCCCTCAACAGATTCGCTACCCGAAACTCCGGCAGCCCGGACTGACGCGTCCCGAAGAACTCACCCGGCCCGCGCTGTTGCAGATCAAGCTCAGCCAGCTCAAACCCATTCTGCGTCCGCACCATCGCCTCCAGCCTCGCCTCCGCCGCCTCACTCACCCGCCCCCCCGTCACCAGCACACAATAGCTCTTCGCCGCCCCTCGCCCCACGCGCCCCCGCAGCTGATGCATCTGCGCCAGCCCGAACCGCTCTGCATGCTCGATCACCATCACCGACGCATTCGGCACATCCACCCCCACCTCGATCACCGTCGTCGCCACCAGCACATCGATATCCCCCCGTTTGAACCGCGCCATCGTCACCTCCTTCTCATCCGCGCTCAAGCGTCCATGCAGCAGTCCCAGCCGCAGACCCTTGAGCGCCCCGGCGCGCAGCTCCTCATACATCTCCGTCGCAGCCTTTAGTTTCGTCTTCTCGGCACCCTCCGCTCGCGCCTTCGCTGTGCCCCGCTTCGCCTTTCCCTTAGTCCCAGAGCTCTCGGCCTCAGGCGAGCCCAGCGAAGCCGAAGCACCGGCCTTCTTCCCCACCCCCGCACTCATCTCCTCCTCGTCCCTCGCAAAATCGAGCTCCGGCTGATCGTCCTTCGCCCCCTCCACCACCGGATACACCAGGTAAGCCTGCCTCCCTTTTGCAACCTGCTTGCGCACAAACTCCCACACATCCCCGGCCCGCTCCTCCGTCGTCCTCCGCGTCACAATCGGCATCCGCCCCGGAGGCATTTCGTCAATCACGCTCACATCGAGATCCCCATACACCGTCAGCGCCAGCGTCCGCGGAATCGGCGTCGCCGTCATCGCCAGCACATCCGGATCGGCCAAGGCGCCCTCCGCGCCCGGCTTCCGCATCAGCTTGAACCGCTGCTGCACCCCGAACCGGTGCTGCTCATCCACAATCACCAGCCCCGGATTCACGAACTCCACCTTGTCCTCCTGCAGCGCATGCGTGCCGATCACCATCTGCACCTCGCCCCGCATCACCCGTCCCTGCACCTCGCGCTTCGTCGCCAGGTCGAGCGACCCCGTCAGCAGCGCCACTCGATACGCCTTCCCCGTCCGGGGTGACACCGCATCCCCCAGCAGCTTCCGCGCGCTCAGATAGTGCTGCGTCGCCAGAATCTCCGTCGGCGCCATCATCGCCACCTGGAACCCGTTCTCCATCGCGACCACCGCCGCCTGCATCGCGACAATCGTCTTGCCCGATCCCACATCTCCCTGCAGCAGACGCCGCATCGGCTGCGGCCTCCGCATGTCCGCCACAATCTCCCCGAGCACCCGCTTCTGCGCCGCCGTCGGGTGGAACGGGAGCACCCGCTTCACCGCCTCGCGCACCTCCGGCCCCGTCGCAAACGCCGTCCCCACCCGCTCCCGCATCCTCCGGCGCTTCAGCTCCAGCCCAAGCTCCAGGTAAAACAGCTCCTCGAAGATCAGCCGCCTATGCCCCGGCGTCGTCGCACTCATCAACTCCACCATCGGCGTCCCCGCCTCCGGAAAATGCACCGCCCGCAGCGCCGCCAGCCGCCCCGGCATCCCCAGCCGTGCCAGCATCGCCCCCGGCAGCGTCTCCTCCACGAGATCGGGTGCCCCATCCAAGCTCCGCTTGGGTGGGGTCGGACCAGGCTCACCCGCCCCACCAACCCCCAGCTCCTCCAACACCCCCCACACCACCCGCCGCATCCACTTCGACCCCAGCTTCGCCCCCCACGCCGTGGTCCCGCCCAGGCTCTCGTACACCGGCACAATCCGCCCCATCTCCAGCATCGCCTGGGTCGCGTCCTCCCCCGGCCCCGGCAGCACCTCAAACTGCGGCTGAATCATCTTGAACCGCCCCACGCTCGCACCCAGCGTCCCTCTGGCGGCGGGCGCCATCGCCGACCGCGATGCCTCCAGCTTCCCGTACACCGCCACCATCTGCCCCAGCTTGAACCTGTCCTTCAGATACGCCCCGTGGAACCAGATGCACTTCACCGTCCCCAGTCCCTGCCCCAGCGTCATCTCGAACATCGGCCCACCACGCGTCCGCAGCAGCGCGCTCCCCCGCACCTCGCCGATCACACTCGCCATCGTCCCCGCCGTCAGCTCCCCGATCGGCCGCGGATTCAGCCGGTCCTCATACCGGAACGGAAGGTGATACAGCAGGTCCTCTACCGTCTCCACCCCGCGCGCCGCGAGAGCCTCCCCCACGCGTTCTCCCACCCCCCGCACAAACTTCACCGGCGTCTTCAGTTCCAGCACAAAGTCGATCCTACCAAGCCGTTCGGCCCCACCGCCGCGCCACCCAAACCACTCCCCGTCCGCAAC
>JALYIA010000061.1 GCA_030776065.1 Acidobacteriota bacterium | reverse complement strand
GCGTAAGCCTGGGCGAGGGCTTCCTCCAGGCCGGAGGCGGAGGCGGCGGTGACGCCGAGGACGCGGCCTCCGGCGGTGACGATCCTGCCTTCCCGGGCGGCGGTGCCGGAGTGGAAGACGACGACGTCTTCGGGGGCAGAGGCGGGTGCGCCGGGCGCAGGGCCGGAAGGCAGCCCGGTGATCTCTTTGCCGGCGCTGTAGGTGCCGGGGTAGCCGGCGCTGGCGGCGATGATGCAGGCGCTGGCTCCGGGGCGGAGGCGCACCTGGAGGCGGCCGGCCCAGCCATCGACGGCGGCGTCGAGGATGTCGAGCAGGTCGGTCTCCAGGCGCGGCATCAGGGCCTGGGTCTCGGGGTCGCCGAAGCGGGTGTTGAACTCAAGCACCATCGGCCGGACTCCCTCGTCGGGGGGTCCGGCAGGCCGCGTCATCATGATGCCGCAGAAGAGAATTCCCTTGAACGGCGCGCCCTCCCTGCCCATCTCGTCCACTACGCGCTGCGCGACATTGGCCAGCAGCCAGTCCTTCATCGGCTCGGTGAGCAACGCATCCGAGGTATACGCGCCCATGCCGCCGGTGTTCGGTCCCGTATCCCCTTCGCCGATCCGCTTGTGATCCTGCGCCGCCGCCAGGAAGACCGCGCGCTCGCCGTCACACACCGCAAAGAACGAGACCTCCTCGCCCTCCAGAAACTCCTCCAGAACAATCTCCGCGACGGGCGACCCGAGCAGCGCACCGGAGAACATGTCCCCTGCCGTGCGGTACGCCTCGGCTTCGCTCTCGCAGATGACGACGCCCTTCCCTGCCGCCAGGCCGTCGGCCTTGACGACCACGGGCAGCAGGAGCCGCGGCAGCTCCTGCTGCACCTCTTCGAGCGACCCGCAGATCGCATGGGCGGCCGTGGGAATTCCATGCCGCTGCATGAAGGTCTTCGCGAACGCCTTGCTGGTCTCCAGGCGCGCCGCCGCCTGGCTTGGCCCGAAGACCGCGAAGCCGTGCGATTCGAGCACGTCGACCGCGCCCACCGAGAGCGGAAGCTCCGGCCCCACCACGATCAGCGCGGGCTGCTCCCGCAGTGCCAGGCGCAGCAGGGCCGCAGGGTCGCCCACATCGACAGGCGTGCAGCGGAGCGGAGGCAGCCCGGCGCGCATGCGGGTTCGCGCGATCCCCGCATTTCCGGGCGCGCACACGATGGACGACACGCGGGGGGAGCGCGCGAGCGACCACACGATCGCATGCTCGCGTCCTCCACCTCCGATGACCAGAACCTTCATAGTTCAGCTCTCCTGAAAGCAACAAGGGTGCGATAACAACAAACGGTGATGTGCAGAACACACGCAACGGCACGGAGACACCCGCACCGGCTCAGGTGCGGCCCGCACGTGGCTGCGCCACAACAAGGCCACGCGGCGTCGGCAGCAGCACGACCGAGAGCAGGCCTTCGTCCTCCATCCGCAGCGCAGCCTCCCGCACCAGCCTCAAGTGGGAGCTTGCGTCATGCATCAGGATCAAGCCGTGCGGGTTCATCTGCGGCAGAAACCGCTTGACCTCTGCCTCGCGGATGGGCAGATCCGAGTCCGAAAAGAAAAGATCGATGGCGCCCTCGATGTGCATCTCCAGGGAGCTCTCGTTGCGCAGTTCGATATAACGGTTCAGCGGGGAGGCATCGATCCGCGCCTTCGCCTTCTCGAAGACGACAGGATCGTACTCGCAGGAGACGACCTTTGCCTGCGCACCGCCCGGCAGCGGCCCGTTACGCTCCAGGCCGCGCGCAATCCACTCGGTCGAGACGCCGAGGAACGAACCCGTCTCCACCACCAGGCGCGGCTTCGCCGTAGTCACCAGCGTGGCGAGGAACTCGAGCACCTCCACCTCCGCCGTCATGGAGTCGATCATGCTCCAGCGCTCCGGGTTGGGGCACTCCGGCGTAGGCCGGTGGTACTCGGGCTGCAGCGTGCCGGCGGCGCGCTCATGCTGAAGCATCACCTTGTGCTCCTGCTTGAGCTTTCTGCGAAATAGACCCATGCTCTCCCCTGTGCGGTGTATGCCCTCTTTTACTGTAGCGTGAGCCGGGACGACCCTTCGAGCCGGCAGCGCCGCTCCCTTCCAGACGCGAAGTTGCTCCAGGCCAGAGGGTTCCGGGAGGGGTGAAATTCGGTCGCGACGGAATAAGACACACATCCCACCGCGGGGGTACAATTCCCGGCGCCGAGGATCGGTGGGCCGGCAGGGAGCCAGCCTGGCCGAATCCCCTCTCAGTCCGCACCCGAAGGAGATCGCCCGCAATGTCTGCCACGCTTACGCCCCTCACCTCCGTCCAACCCGGTAGCTATGGCTTTCCCGTCAAGCTCAAGAAGCGCTACGACAACTTTATTGGAGGCCGCTGGGTCCCGCCCGCAACCGGCCAGTACTTCGAAAACGTAACCCCTGTCACCGGCCAGGTCATCTGTGAGATCGCCCGCTCCACCGCGCCCGACGTCGACAAAGCTCTGGACGCTGCCCACGCGGCCAAGGCGCAATGGGGCAGGACCTCCCAGGCCGAACGCGCGCTTGTGTTGAACAGGATCGCCCAGCGGATGGAGGACAACCTCGAACTCCTCGCCACCGTCGAGACCTGGGATAACGGCAAGCCCATCCGCGAGACCATGGCCGCCGACCTGCCGCTCGCCATCGACCACTTCCGCTACTTCGCCGGCTGCATCCGCGCCCAGGAAGGCTCGATCGCGCCCATCGACAACACCACGGTGGCCTATCACTTCCACGAGCCGCTCGGCGTCGTGGGGCAGATCATCCCGTGGAACTTCCCCATCCTGATGGCCACCTGGAAGCTCGCGCCCGCGCTCGCTGCCGGGAACTGTGTCGTGCTCAAGCCCGCCGAGCAGACCCCCATGTCGATCCTCTGCCTGATGGAGCTGATCGAGGACATCCTGCCTCCCGGCGTGCTCAACGTCGTCAACGGCTTCGGCCTGGAGGCCGGCAAGCCGCTCGCCTCCAGCCGGCGCATCGCCAAGATCGCCTTCACCGGCGAGACCACCACGGGCAGGCTGATCATGCAGTACGCCTCGCAGAACATCATCCCGGTCACGCTCGAGCTCGGCGGCAAGAGTCCTAACATCTTCTTCGCCGACGTGATGTCCGCCGACGACGCCTTCTTCGACAAGGCGCTCGAAGGCTTCACCATGTTTGCGCTGAACCAGGGCGAGGTCTGCACGTGCCCCTCCCGCGCGCTGGTGCAGGAGTCCATCTACGACCGCTTCATGGAGAAGGCGCTCGCCCGCGTCAAAGCCGTGAAACAGGGCAATCCTTTGGACAAGACGACCATGATCGGCGCCCAGGCCTCGACGGAACAGATGGAGAAGATCCTCTCTTACCTGGACATCGGCCGCCAGGAGGGCGGGCAGGTGCTCACCGGCGGCAAGCGCGCCACGCTCGACGGCGACCTGAAGGAAGGCTTCTACATCGAGCCGACCGTCTTCCAGGGCAACAACACAATGCGCATCTTCCAGGAAGAGATCTTCGGGCCCGTCGTCTCCGTCACCACCTTCAAGGATGAAGACGATGCCATGCAGATCGCCAACGACACCCTCTACGGCCTCGGCGCGGGAGTGTGGACGCGGGATATGAATCGCGCGTTCAAGTTCGGCCGCGGCATCCAGGCCGGCCGCGTGTGGACCAACTGCTACCACCTCTACCCGGCACACGCGGCCTTCGGCGGATACAAGCAGTCCGGCGTCGGCCGCGAGAATCACAAGATGATGCTCGACCACTATCAGCAGACCAAGAACGTGCTTGTCAGCTACAGCCCGAACGCCCTGGGGTTCTTCTAACCATGTGCGTATTGACCGGGCCTGCGGCTGATGAAGGTGCTGCGGCAGCTCTCGCGTCTGGTGTCCTCCACGAGCCGACGCTGCCGCAGCAGGTTCTCAGCACACCTGCTGCGGATGAATTGATCGCCCGTCTCCACGCGAAGCATGGCCCGGTCATGTTTCACCAATCCGGCGGATGCTGCGATGGTTCTTCGCCGATGTGCTATCCCCTCGGCGAGTTCCTGACAGGGGACAGCGATGTGCTGCTGGGCTCGGTGGGGGCTGCGGCTGCGGCCGCGCCCTTCTACATCAGCCGGCCGCAGTTCGAGTACTGGAAGCACACGCAACTGATACTCGACGTGGTGCCGGGACGCGGTGGGATGTTTTCGCTCGACAACTCCGAGGGCGTCCGCTTCCTCATCCGCTCTCGCGTCTTCACAGACGATCAGATCACCTCTCTGCGCGCGGCTGCTCGTATCTAGGGCGGCTCGTGTATCCTTCGTGCATTCTCAGGAGAATGCACGATGAGGCGACGGACCTTTCTAAAAGCGGCGGCTGCGGCGTTTCCCGTGGCTGCAATCGAGGCAGCACACGGCCAGCTGGCCCCGGAGGCCACCCCCCCCAGATCCACCCGGTCGCCGCCGTCGAAGACAGGTTCGGTGAGGACCATTCGCGCGGATATAGCTCGAACCTGTTCAAGGCAATGCCGCAGGAGACGGCCGGCGGCCTGTTTGTGATCGAACACAAGAATCTGATCAAGGGCGGCCCACCGCTGCACCTGCACGTGAAGCAGGAGGAGTGGTTCTACGTGATGGAAGGCGAGGTTCATTTTCAAATCGGCGGCAAACAGGAGAAGCTCGGCCCGGGCGACTCGATCCTTGGCCCCCGCGGCGTACCGCACACATTCATGCTCGCGGGTGCAAAGCCCGGCCGGTTGCTGATCGCGTTCTCTCCCGCAGGAAAGATGGAGGAGTTCTTCCGGGCCACCGCGATCCCGAACCCGCCGGTGCAGGATGCCGATTTCTTCCGTCGCTACGGGATGGAGTTGGTGGGACCGCCGCTCGCAGGATAGAAGAGCCCCCAATCCAAGCAGCTTCCAATCGACCGCGTCCTTGCGGGCCTGATCTCGTGCGCTCGCTCGCGGTCACAGTCCACGCACTCCTGGGCGCGAGCCTGATCTGGAGCTGAAGGAGCTGTGAATTTCCGTTGAAATCCAAACCGCGCCTTGTAAGGCTGAGCGGCTTTGTTGATGTCATTTAGCGGAGCCGGTTGTCACATGGCATTCATCGTTCTGCTACGCGACGTTCAACTGGCGCTTGTAGGGTGGCAGCTATACGCAACTTGCCTGCTCCTGCCTGAACGGAAAAGTCGATCAGACAGTCGGGCTTGTCCCCAGTCCGCGTTCGGGCATGGAGCGCATGGTAAGCCAAAGGAGTCTGACGTGAATCCAGGAAAAGTGTTTGGCGCTTGCGCCGTTGGAATATTGTGTGCGGCAACGCCCGTGCTGAGCCAGAATGGGCGCGCTGTCTTGACAGGCTCGGTGGTGGATGCCCAGGGCGGCGTCCTGCAAGGCGCAAAGGTTCGGGTCGATCCCGGTGGCGCCACCGTGCTGTCCAATCAGGTCGGCCAGTTCGAGATCACCGGCCTTCCCGCAGGCGACTATACCGTAACGGTTACATACTCCGGCTTCTCCGATCTCGCGCAGAAGGTAACGCTCACCGGCGGGCAATCCGCGCGGCTCGTGGCCAGCATGACCGTCGCCTCCAGCCGCCAGGATGTGCAGGTGTATGCGGGACGCGAGGGCGGCGAACTCGAAGCCATCAACCGCACGTTCAACGCGGACAACATCATCAGCGTTCTGCCCGCGGACGTGATCACCAGCCTGCCGAACGCAAACGTAGCCGATGCCATCGGCCGGCTGGCCAGCGTCTCTCTCGAGCGCGACGAGGGTGAGGGCAAGTACGTGCAGATTCGCGGAACCGAACCCCGGCTGACCAACACCACCATCGACGGCATCAACATCGCTTCGGCCGAGACGGTCCGCCAGGTCAAGCTCGACATCATTCCCGCCGACCTGGTCGAGTCCGTACAGATCAACAAGACCCTGCAGGCGAACATGGAAGGCGACGGCATCGGGGGGTCGGTCGATCTGCGCACCAAGAGCGCCGGAGACCGGCCCACCATCTATCTGGATTCAACCGGCGGATACACACCTATCATCGGCGGACGTCCCGCCTACCAGTTCGATGGGACGCTCGGTAAGCGCTTCCTCGAAGGCAAGAAGCTTGGGCTGCTCTTCGGCGGCTCGTACGACTGGAACGGCCGCGGCATCAACGACGTTGAACCAGGGCCGCTCTACGGCACCGCGGGCAGCGGCGGAGGCGGCTACGACGAGCGCGACTACCAGTACTATCGCTCGCGTAGAGGCTTTGCGGGCACAGCGGACTACAAGCTGAGCGAAGGCTCGAACCTGTACCTGAAGGGCCTCTACTCGATGTTCCACAACTTCGGCAATCGCTGGGACTACAGCGTCGGAACCAACTTCGACGCTAACTACAACCCCGTGGCGGATTCGGGTTCCATGTCGTTCGGCGCGGAGATTCGCCGCCCGGTCCAGGATCTCGGCAGCCTGCAGATCGGCGGCCATCATCTGTTCAAGAATTCGCTGGTGAACTGGGATGCCGAGAGTTCGGTGGGCCGCACGCGCGACCAGGGTTACGACGATGCCAGCTTCTCAAACGACAACTCGTACTCGTTCTCAGCCGATGTAAGCAATCCGCTGGTTCCACGACTCAAGGCATTGAACGGCGCGAACATCTACGATCCTACGCAGTACTATCTCTATCGCCTGCGGGTGAACAACTACTACAACCCTGAGGTGGACCTCGGTCTCGGCGGCTCGTACAGCACAAGCTACAGTCTGGGCGGACACGCCGGCACGATCGAAGTCGGCGGCCGTTTCCGCAACGTGCACAAGTTCGCCAACCAGGGGACGTTCTACTACACGCCGGCGGCGGCTCTCGCGAATCCCAACGATGCCTCCCTCCGGCTGAGCAACCTGCAGAACACGTTCTCCGATCCGGACTATTACTCCGGCGCGTACACCTTTGGGCCGGCCGCCAGCTTCGACAGAATCAAGGCGGTGAACTTTGTTCCCATCCCCGATGCGCAGCGAACCAAGCGTACAACCGATCAGGTCGGGCAGAACTTTAACTTGGTCGAAAAGGTCTCCGCCGGATATGTCATGGACACGATCAACTTCGGCAAGGTACGCCTGGTTGGCGGATTGCGATTTGAGAACACGAATCAACGAGACAGCGGAACGACGGCCGCCAATGCACCGAACATCGCAAGGAACGGCTCGTACCTCGATGTCCTTCCCAGCGTCTCGTTGCGCTATGCCTTCAGGCCTGCCTCCGGGCTGCGGCTGGTGTATGGCCGCGGCGTATCGCGCCCGAACTTCTCTGACCTGGTGTCGTTCGCGAGCATTGCACCGGGCGGCGTGCGCACCACATCGAGCATCGGCAATCCGAACCTGAAGGCCGAGCACGCGGACAACGTGGACCTGCTGTACGAGCAGAACATGAAATCCGCCGGACTGCTGCAGGCCGGCGTGTTCTACAAGCACCTGGCCGATCCCATCCTTCCGGTCCAGACGAACGTGGGTACGGCTGCGAACCCGAACTTCCAGACACAGCCACAGAATACCGGCAGCGCGTACGTCTACGGATTCGAAATCGCATTCCAGCAGCACTTCACGTATCTGCCGGGCCTTCTGAAAGGCGCGGGACTCTCGGCCAACTACGGCTACTCCGCTTCGAAGGCTTCAGGTCTCGGGCCGTTGAACCGTACCGATGAGCCCGCGCTGTTGCGGCAGGCTCCGCACACCTGGAACGTCAGCCCGACGTATGACAAGAGGAACCTGTCGATGCGGCTTGGCCTGACGTATAACTCGGCAAACATCTTCGCGTACAACTACACCGATGACAATGCGGGTGCGTTCGATCCAACTACTGGAAACGGAGGCGGCATCCACGGACCGAACGGCGACCAGTACCTGTATGCGCACCTGCAGGTCGATCTGCAGGGCACGTACAAGCTCGGCCGAGGCTTCACCGCCGTGGCGTACGGTCTGAACCTCAACAACGAGGTATTCGGGTTTTACCAGGGCAGCACCAACAACTCGATTCAGCGTGAGTTCTACAAGTCGACGTTTGGCGGCGGACTGCGCTGGTCGCCGGTGCACGAGAGATAAGGCTCGCACCCAGCCGGAGAAAGGAACGGGCGCCCTCGTCGAATCGGCGGGCGCCCGTTGTGTCTGAAGCATCGGCAGTTGGCCGCAGTCTACTGCTTTGCCGTGCCGATGACGCCGCAGGCGATCCGGTTTCCGGCATTCCCCGTCGGATCCGTCTTCATGTCGTCGGCCTTCTCATGCACCATGATGGCGTGGCCGAGCACGGAGTTCGGCGCATCCGGCGCAAGGCTCAGGTAGTTCACCTTGATCGTCACCTCGCCCTGGTGGTTCTCACCGATCGAGATGTTCTTCGGCAGATCCCCGTTGTGATGACCCATCGGATTGTCGATCCCATGCTGCTTCGCATCGGGATTGAAATGCCCGCCCGCGGTCTTGAAGTCCGGAGCCTCGCACACGCCCGTCTGGTGGATGTGGACGGCGTGCTCGCCGAACGGCAGGTTCTTGAGCTTCAGTGTAACCGTCAGGTCCTTGCCGTTCTTGCTCTCCTTGAACGACGCCGTACCGGCATCCTCACCCGAGGACGTCTTCAGGCTGACCGTCACGTTCGGGCCGGAGGCAGCACGGGCGGAAGGCGCTGCGATGAAACCGGCAAACGAACACACACATACGCTCACAGCAAGCTTCGACACGCTCATAGACGATCTCCTCGGGCAACACAGTGCATGGAAAGAATAGCGCAAACCCGCGCACCCACTGCGTCTTGCGTAGCGTGCGGAACAACCTCATCGCAAACCGTTTCATGCGCCGCAACTCACCCAGCTAGATCGCGGAGCTCTGCTCGTCGAGCGCGACCGAGATCTCTTCCCACTCCGCCAGCAGGGTGCTGCGCCGCGTACGCAGAGCCTCGAGCTCCGCCGCGAGCCGCTGCGACTCGTGGGCCGAGGTGAAGGCGCCAAGCTGCTCCTCCGCATCCCCAATGCTGCGCTCGACCGCGGGCATCTCCGTCTCGACCTCCGCCAGCCGCTCTTCGAGCTGCTTCAGCTTGATCGGGTTCAGCCGCTTCACCGGCGCCGCCGACGGCTTCGCGGGCTCAATCGCCGGCAGTGCTGCGGCGGGCGGCGGCGCGGCGGGCTTCAGGCCGGAGCTCAGCGCGACCGTCGTCTTCTCCGGGCCGCCACCCTTGCGCCACAGGTAGTCCTCGTAGTTGCCGGGATAGATGTGGACGCGGCGGTCCTCAACCTCGAAGACGCGCGTGGCCAGGCCGTCGATGAAGTAGCGGTCGTGCGACACAAACAGCACCGTGCCCGTGAAGCTGGCGATCGCCTCGAGCAGCACGTCCTTCGCGCGAAGATCGAGGTGATTCGTCGGCTCGTCGAGCAGCAGCATGTTGGCCGGCGAGACAAGCATCTTCGCCATGGCGTAGCGGTTGCGCTCGCCGCCCGAGAGCACGCCGAGCTTCTTGAAGACGTCGTCACCGGAGAACATGAAGCAGCCAAGCAGCGAGCGCAGGGTGACGACATCGACCCGCGGATTCGATCCCGTAATGTCGTCCAGCATCCCCGCAGCGGGGTCGAGCACCTTGTACTGATCCTGCGCGAAGTAGTCGGCGAGGACATTGTGGCCGAGCTTGATCTCGCCCGAGGTGGGCGCTTCCAGGCCCGACAGCATGCGGATCAGAGTGGATTTGCCCGCGCCGTTCGCACCGACAAGCGCGATGCGATCGCCGCGGTCGATCGTAAAGGAGACGTCCTCGAGCACGCGCTTGATGCCGGCAGGCTGCCCATCCACCGCAGGCATGGGGTAGTGCTTGGTCAGGTGCGAGACCTCGATCACCGTGCGTCCGCTTGCGGGCGGCTGCGGGAAGGTGAAGTGAATGGTCGCCTCGTCCTCCGGCACTTCGATGCGCTCGATCTTTTCGAGCTCCTTGATGCGCGACTGGACCTGCTTGGCCTTCGTGGCCTGGTAGCGGAAGCGGTTGATGAAGGCTTCGAGCGCCTCGATGCGGTCGCGCTGATTCTTGAACGCGGCCATCAGTGTCGCGCGGCGCTCCTCCTTCTGGACGAGGTACTTCTCGTAGTTGCCGTGGTAGACGTGCATGCGCTTGTTCCACAGCTCGATCGTCTTGTTCACCGTCACGTCCAGGAAGTAGCGGTCGTGCGAGATCAGGATGAACGCGTTCGGGTAGTCGTGGAGGTAGTTCTCAAGCCAGTTCCGCGATTCGAGGTCAAGGTGGTTGGTCGGCTCATCGAGCAGCAGCAGCGAGGGCTTCTGCAGCAGCAGCTTGGCGAGCGCGATGCGCATCTGCCAGCCGCCGGAGAACTCCTCCGTCTTGCGCTCCCAATCTTCCTTGGCGAACCCCAGCCCGCCGAGCACGGCGCCGACCTGTGCGTCCAGCGTGTAGATATCGTGGACGTGGAGCTGGTCCGCAATATCGGAGTAGCGGTCCGCAGCCGCGATGTACTCCTTCGACTTGGGGTCCGCGGTCGAGAGGATATGGGTGATCTCTTCGGCCTCGCGCTCCATGGCGTGGAGATGATCGAAGACGGACAGGCACTCCTCGAAGACGGTCTTGCCGCGCAGCGCGAGGCCGTCCTGCGGCAGGTAGCCGAGCGTCATGCCCTTCACGCGCGTGAGCTGGCCATAGTCGAGCGCCTCCATGCCCGCGAGCACCTTCAGCAGCGTGGATTTGCCGGTGCCGTTGCCGCCGACCAGGCCGGTGCGCTCGTCCGGCGTGACCAGCCAGTTCACATCGTCAAACAGGAGTTTTTGGCCGAACCGCTTTCCGGCAGCAGAGAGTTGAAGCATCTCTTCTATCTTCTCATTGCAGCAAAGCGGCCGGGCTACGAATCCAGCAGCCGCTGAAGCAAGCTTCCCGAACGACCCTGTGGCCAATCCGTTTCGCCAAGGTGGGTTGTCGTGCGCAGCACGCGTCTACCGGCGATTGGCCGCGAGTCCGCAACGAAAATGGGTTGACAGCCGCGCTCCCTTCCGGCAAAGTCATCGCAACCCCATACGTCCTATCAGGCAGGAGTGATCCATGAACGACGCGGTCCACCACCTCCACGGCTTCAACCACTGGGCCATCCTCGTCTCGGCGCTCATCCTTTGGCTGCTGGGTGCGATCTGGTACTCGCCTGCGCTGTTCGCCAAACCGTGGATGTCGGCGCTGAACATCGTGCCCACGGCACCGAAGAGGGGCTTTGCATTGGCTATGGTCTCCTCTCTCCTCGGCGACATCCTGGTGGCGTTCGTCCTGCTCCACCTCATCCTCTGGTCGGGCGCCGCGAGTTGGAGCGGAGGTGTCTTCGTCGGGTTCATCGTCTGGCTTGGCTTCTTCGCCGCCACCCAGTTTCCGCAGGGCCTCTACGAAGGCCGGCCCCTGCGGCTCTTCCTCATCAACGGCGGGTACTGGCTGGTCGGCCTCGTCGCCGTAGGAGCCCTCCTCGCCGTCTGGCGCTGACCACGGAACGGCGACTCCCGCGACGGGCAGCGATGGCGTTTGAACGACGTGCTCGCCTAAAAAACGGCTTCGTCCACCTCACTTAAGTCCGCAGCTAAACGCCACAGCTAGAGCCCAGGCCGCCGCGTCTGCTACTGTCAATCATGCATGGGAGCGGAATGGGCCCCGACCTACAGATGCACCCGAACCTCCGCTCGCAGGGGATGGACTCCCCCAGGCAGATGACGCTCTCTGCCGCCGACTCCGACAGCCCCGCGACGCCTCCGCCGCACCCACCCGCAGCCAGCTCGGGCGCCGCCTTCGCGGCCACGTCTGCGGCAACCTCAGCCGCCACGTCTGCGGCCACCTCGACCGCCACCTCCGCGGTCACCTCGGCAGGCACCGGCGCAGCACCCGTGTGGCTACAGCGGCTGTCGCTGTTTGTGCTTGTGCTGTTCTGCGTCTACCTGGGCGTCCTCGTGATGGTGCTGCCGTGGTGGACGCGCGTGTGGGACCAGAATCTCTGGATCCTCTCGCATCCTGCGCTTGCCGCGGTCCTCCACATGGGCGCGGTGCGGGGGGTGATCTCCGGCCTGGGACTCCTCGATATCTGGATTGGCATCTCAGAGGCTGTACACTACCGCGACCACCGGGGCTGATCTGCCCCAAGGAGCACGAGAGCCGCCCGCCATGCCCAGGAAACCACCCGAACCGCTCTACCCTGCCCCGCTCGCCTACGAAAATCCCGAGTTCCTGAACTCGCCGGACGGCCGCATCTTCCGCATCATCGCCGAATACCAGGAGCCGATGGCGCGCTTTCGGCGCGAGCGCGTGCAGGACACGGTGGTCTTCTTCGGCTCGGCGCGCTTCCATGCCCACGACGTCTCCTCGCACGCGCTGAGCCAGATCGAGTTGCTGGAAAACACCGGCTCGACCACCCCCGCCCCGACGGAAGAGCAGCCCGCCAGTCCGGATGAGGTGGCGCGCGGGGAGGCGTCTGCGCAGCGTCTGCAGCTGGCGGAGGCCGCGGTCGAGATGTCCCGCTATTACGAGGACGCGCGCACGCTGGCCGGCCTGGTCTCGAAGTGGGCGATGAGCCTGCCGGGACGGCGGCACCGCTACGTCATCACCTCCGGCGGAGGGCCCGGCATCATGGAGGCGGCCAATCGAGGCGCGTACGAGGCGGGCGCCAAGACCGTCGGGCTGAACATCAAGCTGCCGTTCGAGCAGATGCCGAATCCTTACATCACACCGGCGCTGAACTTCGAGTTCCACTACTTCTTTATGCGCAAGTACTGGTTCGCGTATCTCGCCAAGGCGCTGGTGGTGTTTCCCGGCGGCTTTGGGACGCTGGACGAGATGTTCGAGATTCTGACGCTGGCGCAGACGCAGAAGCTGGCGAAGAAGATCACGGTGATCATCTACGGGGCGTCGTACTGGAACTCGGTGATCAACCTTCGCGTGCTGGCGGAGAAGGGCGCGATTGCGATGAAGGACTGCGAGCTGTTTCAGTTCGCGGACACACCGGAGCAGGCGTTCGAGATGCTGAAGGCCGGGCTCGAGCAGACCGAGCGCGAAGGCGCGGCGGAACGTGCACGGCAGGCGGAGGCGTCAGAGGCCGGCGCGGGGATTCCCGACGAGCCGGCGCCCAGCGCGCAGGAGCTGCTGGGGCCGGACATCGCGAAGACGCGCTAGACCGCGGGCTGAGAGCACGGGCGCCGAAGGGTGCCGAGGTCTACTCCCCTGCAGGGGCGCACGCGGAGCGTGTGTCTTGCGGGGTGCGCGGGGAGTGCTGTGGCGACAAGGTCGCGCGAGGCGATCTGCAGCGTGTAGAGGAGGAGCGCGGCCCGCTTCAGGTCCATGTCTATGCAGGCCAGGCCGGTGGCCTACTCCGGCGTCGATACGGAAACCGCCGCTTCGTGGTCAATGACGGGCCATCTGTCCGTGAGCGCGCAGATTGGGCTTGCAATAGGGCGTGGTGGTGTGGTTACATCTCGGTGCGGCCCCCCAAGAAATATTCACATCCCCATAGATATTCATCTCCCTAAAGATAGGTTCAGGAGGATCAATGGCTCACTGTAACTTGTGCCACGGTCACGGTACGGTCATCAAACGCGAAACCTGTCCGGTATGCCACGGCCACCGGCACGTACGCGCGCAATGCGACAACTGCGGCGGCCAAATCTACATTGAAGCTATTCCGTTCGAGATCAAATGCCCCCAATGCGATGTCTTTGGAATGAAGGAATACCCCTGCACACATTGCGATACAACGGGCGGAGTTCCCGTGAAAGAGACCTGCCCTGACTGCGGCGGACGCGGCACGCTACCCGATTGATACGAGAGGCATGCGATGGCGATGGATGAAGAGAAGAAGGCAGACCTGGCCCAGCGAGTCTCTTTGAACGCGGAGGACGCGGCGGTGGCCCGAACGATCTACGAATCCATGCAGAGCATCCGCTCGCAGGAACAGGCGCAACGGATCTTCGCGGCGATCCGGGAACATGAGAAGTTGCACGGCGACGAGGCGCGCAGCGCGAGTGCGCAGATCGTCTCCCGCGTCTTCGACTCCTCGGCCGCGCCGAAGGCAGAGCCGCCGGCGGCCGACGCGAGCCAGTTGCCGATGCGGCTAACAGGCTCCGGCTTTGTGCAAGCCGCCGTGGAGCGCGAGCGGCAACAACAAAAGACTGCTCGCGATGCAGCAGCGGCCCAGCAGCCGAGCTGGGTGGTGGGCACTCCCCTCCCGCCGGGTTCCTTCCCCCTCCGCGGTGCGCCCCAGGGTCCCGGTGCGCCCCAGGGTCCCGGTGCGCCGCAGGCGGTTGCGCCGCAGCCCGCCGCCGCACCCCTGCAGACCTCGTTTTTCTACGGAATATGGCAGACCACGGAGCCCAACGGCGCGTGGGAGGAGCTGGCGCTGGGACGAGGGAAGTTCGGCATTGCGAGCGGCTCAGGATTCAGCAGTTCCTGGGGACGATGGGAGATGCTGGAGAATCCCGGTGGCCTGCCGGTCCTCATACTGACGCGCGATGGCTGGTATCCCTCGAAGTACTTCGGGCCTTTGGGATCGTCGGATATCTTCCAGCCCGTGGAAGAGGTATGGACGGTGACGAGCATCAGCGGCGACGTGGTGCGGTTTGCAGACAAGTACATGACGCGGCGAACCGCGGACTTGGCGGCCGCAATCCAGAGGGCAGGCCAGATACAGACCGAAGGCAAAGTGAGAGATTCGGGCGCCAAGTCCTCCGGCGCAGCGGCGAAGAGCCAGTTCGAGATCAGTCAGGCGGTCCAGCGGTCTATGTGGGACCACATCAATCGGCATCGATCCTAAGGATGGATGCCGCTGGTTGAGATGGCATCGCTGAGGGGTTCAAGCGCGTGACGCGGAGCCCCACATCTCAGAGGCGAGAGGTGGGGCCCTCCCGTCGCTACTGCTTGTCGTAGATGGCGGTGCTGAGGAGTTTTTTGCCTGCGGTGTCCGGCGAGTGGAGGGTGAGGGTGCGGACCTTGCCGTCGGCGGAGACGACGATGCGCCCGGTGGCCACGACGCTGCCGGCCTTCTTGTTGGTGAGCAGGAGCGTGTGGCCGTTGACCTTGGTGTAGGAGCGGGAGTCGGAGGTGATGTCGCCAGTGAGGGGGTAGTCCTTGCCGTCGAACTTGCCGGTCCACTCGGTGTGGGAGGGAGAGCCGTCGTTGGCGGTACCGTCGGTGGTGACCTTGATGCTGTCGCCCTTGGCTTCGTAGACGACGGTGGAGTTCTTGACGGCGCCGGCAGGGATCTTCGATTTGGCTTCGTTGAGCTTCCACGTGCCCATCTGGGCGGACTGGGCGAGTGCTGTGGCGGCTCCGGCGAAACAGAGTGCCAGGGTGAGGGCGACAGCCTTTGTGGTCATAGTGATCTCCTTGGGGTGATTTGCGGGGAGGAAGGGCCCTTTGGGGAGGAGGGGAGAACTATACACCTATGGGCTGGCGTGGGCTCTTGGCGGGCACAGTATCTGCACAGAAGTGAGCGGGGCGGTTTCCTTCACGCGCGATGCGGGTGTCGGGCGTGGTATTGTTCGGACCGATGTTCAGGGAGGGTGAAGTCGCGATGCGGGGACGGAACAGGGTGTGCTCAGGCTGGGGACTGCCGGTGGGTCTGGGGCTTCGGATGGGAATGGGAATGGCACTTGCGATTGGCCTAGCGGGTGGGTTGCTCGCCGATGCGCAGCCGCCGGGTGCGAAGTTCAAGGTGGGGGATCGCGTGATGGCGTCGCCGACGTTTTCGTCAAACCCACAGGCGTACCGTCCGTGCACGATTACGGGGTATGCGTCGAACGGGTACTACGCGAAGTGCGACCCGTGGAACGGTCTGCCCGTGAGCGAGACCTTTGTGTCGCCGGACTACACGCGTGCGGCTCCGAACATGGCGGCTGCCCCGGTGGCTCCCGCGTGTTCGTTCGATCCGCCGGCGGGGCCGGTGTCCCGGAGTTCGGCTGCGTTGGAGAAGGTGTTTGGCCGGGTGATCTACGACTGGTTCGCGCAGTCGGCGCACGAGGGCGTGACGAACCCATTGAAGGTAGGGGTTACGTTCCAGGAGTTTCAGATGGGCTCCCCGTACGCGAACCGCGTGGTCAACGACCCGGCGCGGGGAGCGCAGAGGATGCACGACGGCGCGCCGGTGGGTGCGACGGTCTATCCGGTGAAGGCGAAGTTCGTGGTGTGCAGCGCGTATCGCGACTCGGTTGAGCGCGAGGTGCGGCAGCAGAGCTTCTCGTGCTTCAAGGACAGGTCCGGAGACTGGACGTGTCCGAGCGACAGCAACGCCGTGGTTGGGGAGAAGAGCAGCACGCCTGTGGGGCGGTGAGCGGAGCGGGCGGGCGCGCGGCGGGGCCGGGTTCCTGATCGAGACGAGAGTCTGAAAGGCGGGACACACCGATGTATGACATGGCAAATATGAAGAAGCTGGGCGCGCTGGGCAAGGGCGCTCCGAAGGCAATGGAGGCGTTCTGGGCGTTCGACAAGGCGGCGCTCGCGGATGGGTGGCCGTGACGCATGCTACGCATTTGATCAAAGGGTAAGTGGAGATCAGTCGTTGCGCGCTTCGCGCTGGCACTCCGGTCTACCACCCAGCGAGCAAGCTCGCCGGGGGCCAGGCCTTCGGCAGAGTGGTGCGGGTCTTCGATCAGCGTTCTTATGGCCACGGCTGAAGCCGTGCCCTTCCAAGGTGGCTTGGAAATCTGCCACATACTCCAAACGAGACTATTCCTCTGTAACGCATTTTGGATCATAATAGTTGCCGCACCTTTTCATAGGAGGACGTGGCCGTGGATCGACGTGGATTCGTCTGCACCGGGTTAGCTTCTCTCGTTTCCGTTTCGTCAGCGCGTGCGTGGGCTAGCCAGCAATGTGGCCAGACAATGATGACTCCGTATGGGATGGTGCAGCGGTGCACAGCCGGCATTATGAGCTTCAGCTTCCAGCAGGCGTTTCAAGAACAGGACGAGTGGTGTTGGGCCGCGTGCATAAGCATGGTGTTCTCGTACTACGGGCACCCCGTAAGTCAAAGAAGAATAGTCAGGGAGACGTGGGGTGACATTGTCGACATGCCCGGTCAGCCCGACCAGATCCTCAGCGATCTCAATAAATCGTGGACTGATAATCTTGGACGCCACTTTACTTCGCAGGGAGATTCGTTTTCTGCGAACGGCTACAACGCAGTTCGCGATCTGCAGGCTAATCAACCGCTTATCATAGGTGCGCTTGGCCATGCCACCGTCCTGACCGCGCTCACAGCCGACAGCAATTTGCAGAATGGTGCCTGGCAGGTCGTCGAGGCCGTTGTTCGCGATCCTTGGCCAACGAGCGGCGGCAGACGAGTTCTCTCGCCACAGGAGTGGTTCAACATCAACTTCGTAGCTCGCGTACGCGTTTCCTGAGTTCGATGGCGGGTGTGGGGTTTGTATTTACCCCATTCAGGCGCAAGGTCGCGCATTAATGGGAGCCCGAGCTGTTTGGTGGGCCACCCGTCCCCCGACCTGAAAGATCACGCGGACTTTCGGAGGACCGTAGCGCTACCCTGAAATGCAAATTCAACGATGGGTGTAGAGCCCATCAATTACATGATAATGTGGTGCCATCACCAATGGAACGTGCGCACATCCTCAGCGAAATTCGTCGAGTTGCCGTTAATGGTAAGGCGCTGGGAGCGCAGGCATTCGCAACTGAAACCGGAATTAGAGAACATGACTGGCGGGGGAAGCATTGGGCACGATGGGGTGATGCGCTCATTGAAGCTGGGTACACCCCAAACCAATGGAAGGGGCGCATAGACGACTCATTCATCCTAGGGAGCATGATTGCTCTTACGAGGAAGCTAGGAAGATTCCCTACTGTGGCGGAAATGGCGTTCAAGCGAAGAAAATTTATGTGATTTGATTCCCTCTATGCCGGCTCGGACCCAAAGTAGTTCTATTGTCGGCCGATTGTAAGGTGCTCTTACTCGACGGTGACGGATTTGGCTAGGTTTCTTGGTTGGTCTACGTCGGCGCCGCGGCGGACGGCTATGTGGTAGGCCAATAACTGCAGCGGGACTACTTCGAGGATGGGGAGGAGTAGCTCGGGGGCGGCGGGGGTGTAGATGACGTGTTCGACGAGCTGCTGGATCTCGTGGTCGCCTTCGGTGGCGATGGCGATGACGCGGCCGGAGCGGGCGGTGACCTCCTGGATGTTCGAGAGGGTCTTCTCGTACTTGAGGACGGAGGTGGGGTCGGCGGGGTCTTTGGTGGCGATGCAGACGACGGGAAGGGTCTCGTCGATGAGGGCGTTGGGGCCGTGCTTCATCTCGCCGGCGGGGTAGCCTTCGGCGTGGATGTAGGAGATCTCCTTGAGCTTGAGGGCGCCTTCGAGGGCGATGGGGTAGTGAATGCCTCGGCCGAGGAAGAGGAAGTCGCGGGCGGTGGAGAAGATTTTGGCGAGGTCGCAGCACTGGGCGTCCAGGGTTTGGCGCGGGGTGGCGCGCCGGTCTGGGCCGGGAAAGGGTTCTGTGGGGTCGGACCCACCCAAGCGGAGCTTGGATGGGGCACCCGGTGTGTTGCCGGTGGGAAGGGGGGCGGCGGCGGCCACGCCTTCGCTCATGCCTGGCGCAGACGGAGCGTGGAGGGCGAGCATCTGCTCGAGCTGCGAGGGGAGTTTGCCGAGGGCGTTCGCGAAGTGCAGGGACTCCTCCGGCGTGATGGTTCCGCGGACCTGGGCGAGGTGGAGGGCGAGCAGGAAGAGCGCGGTGAGCTGGGCAGTGAAGGCCTTGGTGGAGGCGACGCCGATCTCCGGGCCGGCGTTGGTGGTGATGGTTCCGGCGGCGAGGCGGGTGACCGCGGCTCCGACGACGTTGCAGATGGCGAGGGTCTTCGAGCCGAGGCGGATGAGCTCCTGCTGGGCGGCGATGGTGTCGGCGGTCTCGCCGGACTGGGTGATGAGAAGGCCGATGGCGCGGGGGTCCGCGATGGGCGAGCGGTAGCGGTACTCGGAGGCGTAGTCGACCTCCGTTCGGAGGCGGGCGAGGCGCTCGATCATGAACTTGCCGGCGAGCCCGGCGTGCCAGCTTGTGCCGCAGGCGGCGATGACGATCTGGGACGCGTTGCGGAGGTCGTCCTCGGTAATGGCCATGTCGGGGAGGAAGACGCGGCCGGTGTCGGGGGAGATGCGGCCAAGGATGGTGTCGCGGATGGCGCGGGGCTGCTCGTTGATCTCCTTGAGCATGAAGTGCTTGTAGCCGGACTTTTCGGCCTGGATGGGGTCCCAGGCGATGCGTGTGGGCTTGAGAGGGAGCGGGGCGCCTTCGAAGTCGGTGAGGGTGATGCCGGAGGGGGTGAGGATGGCGACTTCGCCGTCGGCGAGGAAGTGGATGTTGCGGGTGTG
>JALYIA010000060.1 GCA_030776065.1 Acidobacteriota bacterium | reverse complement strand
CATCCGGTCCACAACCGCACGCTTCTCCTCCAAACTCCACGCACGATACGTCCGCTTCATCAAAGCCTCCATCCACTGAAAATGGGGACTTCGCCTACTGTCTCAAAACTGGGGGTCACTCCAGTTTTGCTCCCACACTGGTTATGCCCAACAATGACGTAGTAGTGATTGGGCAGCCATTCTCATACTGTCTTATGGGAGATACTCCTCAACTGCTGGTCACTTACGGATCGGGCGGTGTGGACGTTATCCGATCTCGAGTGGGAGTGTTCCAGGCTCACCAAGTTCCGATGGAACTCGAGGTTCTTTCCGGTAAGACAAAGATCGCAGAGGCGAAGACAATCAAGCTTTCTACCGAAAACATTGCTCCGTCCCTACTTCAGGTTACGCCTGATATGACGACATTCAGCGGCCCTGTGGTGAGCGGGCAAGGCGAGATGCGTACGATGCAAGTGAGCGGACCTCCTCCTGCTTATCCGATGCAGGCCAAAGCGCAGCACCTTTCCGGAACAGTTGTGTTCGCAGCTGTGATTGGTAAAGATGGTCACGTTGTCTCCTTGAAGCCTGTCGGTCAGCAACCGAGTCCCTTGCTGACCCAAGCCGCCAAAAGTGCCGTCGAACGCTGGATCTACCGACCGTTCGAAATAAATGGGCTGCCCTTCGATGTGGAGACTCAAGTAACGGTGAACTTCGGAATCAACTGAATGCGACCAGACTCCTCAGGCCCGAGGCGGCGGGAACTCAAACCGCTCGTGCGCCGCAGAGGGGAAGCGGACCTTGGAGCGGCGGCCTTCGGACTGCATGCGGCGGTGCGCCTCCTGCCATGTGGGCAGTGTGGCGGTCTCCTGATGCCAGCGGGCGACAGAGGCTTCGTCGCACCAGTTCATGAGCTTCGGCATCGCGCGTCCGTGGGCTCCGGCCATCATGTACTGCTTGAGTGCAGCTTCGGAATCCCATGCGGAAGCGGTCCAGAAGACGTTTCCCGGTTCGGGCCTGAGGTCTACGCCGCGATTTCCCGGTGCGTTTAGAGCCTGCTTCCGCGTCTGGATGGCGTAGACGGCAAATGCCGGCATGAAGCGCCACGAGCGGACGCGGAGACGGGTGATCGAGATTACGGGCATGAAGGGGATTGTACTGTCGTAGCGGCTACAAAAGTGGAACGGGCCGGTTGTTCATGGTGCAACAGCGGTTGAATCGCGCGCACGCTACGTGACTCTTTGCGGCCGCGTGCGGCATCCTATCTTTGATTCTTCAACATGCAACGGAGACGGAATTCCTTATGAAATCTTTTGGCTACGCCGCCCACGACAAGAGCTCGCCGCTTGTCCCCTTCCACTTCGATCGGCGCGATCCTGGTCCGAATGATGTCGCGATCGACATTGCGTTCTGTGGCATCTGTCACTCGGATATACACCAGGTCCGCAATGAGTGGGCCAATGCGATCTATCCCATGGTTCCGGGGCACGAGATTGTGGGGCGCGTGACCAAGGCCGGCTCCGCGGTGACGAAGTTCAAGGAGGGCGATCTCGCCGGCGTAGGCGTGATGGTGGACTCCTGCAAGGCGTGCGCGAACTGCCGGGCGGGCGAAGAGGCGTACTGCGACAAGGGCTTTGTGGGGACGTACAACGCCAAGGGTTATGACGGCGAACTGGTGCATGGCGGCTACGCGAACAGCATTGTGTGCGAGTCGCGATACGTCCACACGATCTCCCCGAAGCTGGAGCCGAAGCTCGCGGCGGTGGCTCCGCTGCTGTGCGCGGGGATCACGACCTACTCGCCGCTGCGCCACTGGAAGGTCGGGCCGGGCAAGAAGGTCGGCGTGATCGGGCTGGGCGGGCTGGGGCACATGGCGCTGAAGTTTGCGCACTCCTTTGGCGCCCAGGTGGTGCAGTTTACGACGTCGCAGGGCAAGGTGGAGGACGCGAAGAAGCTCGGTGCCGACGAGGTGGTGATCACCAAGGACCCGGACGCGATGGCGAAACAGGCAGGTTCCTTCGACTTCATCCTGGACTGCGTCTCCGCGCCGCACGACATGAATGCGTACCTGAACCTGCTAAAGCTGAACGGCACGCTCTGTCTGGTGGGATTGCCCGAAAGGCCGGTGGAGATCTCGCCGTTCGGGATCATCACCAACCGGCGGTCGTTTGCGGGCTCGATGATCGGGGGTATGCCCGAGACGCAGGAGATGCTCGACTACTGCGCGGAGAAGGGCATCGTCTCCGAGATTGAGATGACCTCGGTGGAGCGACTCGGCGAGGCGTACGAGCGGGTGGTGACGAGCGACGTGAAGTACCGCTTCGTGATCGATATGGCTACGCTGAAGGGGTAGAGGAATAGCCCGCGGCTGTTGGTGTCGACGCCGTCTCGAGCGGCCTGACCGAATGACAAGGGGCTCCGCCAAATTGCGGAGCCCCTTGCTTCAGCTTTGTATCCCCAGAGGAGTCGCGCGGACGGGTCCGCTGGCTCGGTGCAGAGGTTTAGACGGCCGGTTCGGCTGCGGCTTCGGGCTCGTCGCCCTTGACCGTGACCTTGAGGTGCGTGGTGACCTCGCGGTGCAGCTTGATGGGGACGTGGAACTCACCGAGGCTCTTGAGCGGCTCTTCGAGCGCGATCTTGCGGCGGTCGATGGTGAAGCCCTGGAGCTCGAGTTGGTGGGCGATGTCACCCGAGGTGACGGAGCCGAAGAGATGATCGTTCTCGCCAACCTTGCGCTCGAAGACGAGTTCGACGGCATCGAGGCGTCCGTGGAGCTCTTCGGCGACGACCTTCTCCTTGGCGAGCTTGCGGATGGCTGAACCCTTCATCTGCTCGATGACGGCCTTATTGGCGGCGGTAGCCTCGATGGCGAGCTTGCCGGGGAGGAGGTAGTTGCGGCCGTAGCCGTCAGCTACCTTGACCACGTCGCCGCGGTGGCCGAGCTTGTTGACATCTTCCTTCAGAATGACTTCCATGGTTCTTTTCTCCGTGTAGCGTGCGGGCAGGCGCGCGGCCTGCGGTGGGCGCGAGAGAGCGGTTAGAAGCGGGCGGCGAAGGGCAGCAGGGCGATGTTGCGCGACTGCTTGATCGCGAGCGAGACGCGGCGCTGGTGCCGTGTGCAGACCCCGGTCAGGCGGCGCGGAACGATCTTGCCGCGCTCGGCGACAAACCCCTGCAGCAGGCGGACGTCGCGATAGCTGATGGCTTCAATCTTCTCCGTGCAGAACTTGCAGACCTTCTTACGGCGGAAGAACTTGCGTCCGCCAGGACCGCCGCCGGGGCCACCGGGACCGCCTGGGCCGCCTGCCGGACGGGGAGGACGGGGACCCGCCGATGCGGGGCGTGGGGTGTAGGGACGCGGCGCGTCCGGTGTGGTGGATTGCGGGGTGCTTGTCTCGTCAGCCATGATGAAATCCTTTCAGTGCGCTTTCGGTTGTGCCGTTTGCCCGCCCCAGGCTCGCGTTGGAGCCTCTGGATGGTTGGAGGAGCGGGTACGGGGTTCCGTGGTATATGGGACCTTGCGGTCCTGAAACAGTGCGAGTGAATTAGGCGGTTGCGGAGGGCGCTTCGGCCTCGAGCGCTGCCGGAGCGGGTGCTGCTACGGCGGGCTCGGCCTCGGCCGGAGCAGCGGCTTCGCCTTCGGAGGCCGATACGGCGACCGGCTGCGGCGCCTGGGGCACGGGCTGCGCGCTGCGCTTCACGTGCGAGTCGCGGTGAGCCTTGACCTTGGCGAGGCGCTTCTCTTCCTCGTCCATGCGGACCGTGATGAACTTGATGACGGGCTCAGAGACGCGGAGGCGGCGCTCGATCTCGCCGATCAGCGCGCCGGGCGCGGAGACCGAGAGCAGGATGTACTGGCCGTCGTTGAACTTCCGAACGGTGTACGCGAGGCGGCGGCGGCCCATCTTCTCGACGGCCTTGATCTCTCCACCACCCGATGTGATGTTGCCGCTGAAGCCTTCGATGAGCTTGTCGACGTCTGCGTCTTCCATGTCGGGACGGACGATGAACATGATTTCATAGGTGCGATTCATGGGTTACTTCTTTCTGCGAAGTTCTGCTTCGCACCGGTCGCGAACGTCTGCCGGCCGGTCTGGAAGGTTGTTGAGGTTCTAAGTTGTACGTTCTGCGGTGTACGTGTGACGGTACATGGCAGACCTGCAACTCGGCTCGACTTACAACTCACTACGGTTGAACTCGTTCATCGCGGCGCTCACCCCTCGGGTAAGAATCGCCTCGACCGCTGCGCGGACCCCGTCGAGCACTTCGTCGAGGACTGCCAGCTCCTGCTTGCGCATCGGCGAAAGCAGGTACTCCTTGCCACCCGCCTTGATCTCGCGGCCGGGCCTGCCATCCGGGCCTTCGGGAAGCGGCGGTTTGCCGATGCCGATGCGGATGCGCAGCCATTCTTCCGTACCGAGCGCACCGGAGATGGATCTGACTCCGTTGTGCCCGTTTGCTGAACCACGCTCGGCGATCTTGAACCTGCCGAGCGGAAATGCCAGCTCGTCATAGATCACAATCAGCGCGGGCTCGGAAGAGGCCGCGGGGATCGGGATCTCGAGCTCTCGAACCAGCATGGCGACAGACAAGCCACTCAGGTTCATAAATGTCTCGGGCTTGGCGAGCAGGAGATCGTGACCTGCCAGCTTTGCCTTTGCGGTAACTGCCCTTCCGCGCCTGTTGCCGAAGCTCGCACCGCAGAACTGTGCGATGCGATCGACTGCGAGAAACCCGGCGTTGTGCGGCGTGAACTGATACTCGATGCCGGGATTGCCAAGACCGACGATCAGCTTCACGCGTTAGATCCTTTTGAACCGGTGGGAGGCCCGGCACGAGCCCTGCGGCGGAGTCAACCTGCTGCCGCAGAACACGTACCGTGCACCTCCGGGAAACAGCTACTTCTTCTTGGCATCCTTGGCGTCGGGTGCGGGCGCCTCGGCGTCGCCCTTGCCCTTCTTGGCGACTTCAGGCTCGGCCGGGACAGCGACCACTGCGGCTTCCGGTTCGGCCACTTCCTTGATGAGGGTGACGTGCGCGACGGTTGCGTCCTCTTCGGCGAGGTACTTGATCGAGCCCGAGTGCGGCAGGTCGGAGACGTGGATGTAGGCGTTCAGCTCCAGGTTCGCGACGTCCACATCGAGATGGCTTGGGATGTCGCTGGGGAGGCACTCGATTTCGACCTCGCGGAGGACGTGCTCGAGGATGCCGCCCTGCGTGCGGACGCCGGCGGGCACGCCGACCAGCTGGATGGGCACGGAGACGCGCATCATCTTGTCCATGGCGATTCGCTTCAAGTCGATGTGCAGGAGCTTGCCTTTGATGGGCTCATGCTGCCAGTCGACGATCATGGCCTTCACCAAGCCCGTGCCTGTAACGTCGAGGTCGAAGATGGTGTTGTGTCCGGAGTCGGAATGCAGGATCTTCGTGATCAGCTTGGGGTCGACCGTGACGGCGACCGCGTCCTGTCCGGCGCCGTAGACGACAGCGGGAATCTTGCCCTCGACGCGGACGCGGCGGGCGGCGTTCTTGTTGAACTTGCCGCTGCGTGGGGTCGCGACGACCGCGGGGATGGTGGAGGTTGCCATGTGTTTGTCCTTTCGGGCGAGGAGACGGTTCTTAGCTGCTGGCTAGCTGAGTGTCTCGACTCCGTTTGCGGTTGCAGCCGCTGTGGCTTGTGGTGCGTTTGGTTTGGCTGGAAGCTAAGAGCTACAAGCTAACAGCTACTTCAGTTGAACAGCGTCGAGACGCTGGTCTCCATGTGAATGCTTTCGATGGCCCGGCCCAGAAGGCCGGCGATCGAGAGCACTTTGATCTTCGGCAGCTTCGCCGCTTCCTCGCGCAGCGGGATGGAGTTGGTGACGACCAGCTCCTCCATGCGGGAGGCTGCGATGCGTTCGACAGCCGGTCCGGAGAGCACCGGGTGCGAGGCGCATGCGTATACCTTGCTTGCGCCCTCGGCGAGCAGCGCATCCACCGTCTTGACCAGCGTGCCGGCCGTATCGACGATGTCGTCCAGGATCAGGCAGGTGCGGTCGCGCACATCCCCGATCACGTTCATCACCTCGGTTACGTTGATATCGGTGCGACGCTTGTCGACGATGGCCAACGGAACCTCGAGCTTTTTCGCGAAGAATCTCGCGCGTTCTACACCACCGGCATCGGGCGAGACGACGGTGAGGTTGGGCAGGTTCAACTCCCGGAAGTAGCTCACCAGCACCGGGCTGGCAAACAGGTGATCGACCGGGATGTTGAAGAAGCCCTGGATCTGCGCCGCGTGGAGATCGACCAGGAGAGCGCGGTCGGCGCCTGCGGTGCTCAGCAGGTCGGCCACCAGCTTCGAAGTGATCGCCACGCGCGGCCGGTCCTTGCGGTCCTGCCGTGCATATCCGTAGTACGGGATCACCACGGTGATCCTTCCAGCCGAGGCGCGCTTGAGCGCGTCCATCATGATCAGCAGCTCGACCAGATGCTGGTCGACCGGCCAGCAGGTTGGCTGGACGACGAAGACGTCCGCGCCGCGAACGTTTTCGAGAAGCTGAAACATCACCTCGCCGTCGGCGAAGCGCTGGAGGCGGGTTTCGCCCAGCGGGACACCGACAAACTTGCAGATCTCTTCGGCGAGCGCACGGTTGGCCGACCCGCAGAAGATCTTGAAGCGCTTGTCTTCATTCAGCTTCGGAGAACGCCTCCGCTCCGAAGCCGATCGAACTCCATCCTGCGAACCGGGCTTCGGCGCAGTGTGGTTGGACAGAGACTGGGAGATGGTTCCGTTCTCCTCAGTCTGCCCTGAAATAGGGGAAAGAACCGCAGCGGTGTCTTGTTTGCTCACGCTTGAAACCTCCAGGCTGGTTGACCTTGGTAGCCTCTGCTGCTTTGTGTGTCCTGCGAAGCCTTGTTGCGGCTCCGCACCTTCGCGATACGAAAGTACGACCTGTTCCTTCAAAACGTCTATGCTTCTGAGTCTTTACACCCGCGCCCATTCGGCGCACCTGCAAAACTTCGAAACCTGTTCAGCTTTCCTGCGGCACGTTGCTGCCGCGAAAAGTACCCTAAGTTGTTTGTTCGCTCTCGTCATACGGGCTGGCGTCGACTGAAGTGGTTGGGCGACCAGGATTCGAACCTGGACAAAGTGCGTCAAAGGCACTTGACCTACCGTTAGTCGATCGCCCAGTACGGTCACCGGGTGTTCCCTCCCCGATGAGCTCTACTCTGCGAACATCTTCCGCCAGTACTCTGACCGGGGCAAGGTCTCTGTCAGGAGAGCCTTGCAGCCGGAAGCCTGGACACGTCGTTGAGCGGCAACTGCGTCTTCCCGGGACCGATACAGTCCGAAGAGAGCGGAGCCTGAGCCTGAGAGTGCCGCATAGATCGCGGGACTGTCCGAGTACTCACCCATCAATTCACGCTTGATGTCACGCAGGAGGGGATACTGAGGAAATACGACTCGTTCAAAGTCGTTCTCGATCCCGGTGCGGACAAGCGCGAGGAGTGGATCCTCGGCCAGAACGCTCGATGTGCTCTGTTCTCGAATCGCCGTTGTGGCACCTTCGAAAAAACCGGCCTGTTCCTGCCCCACACGGGACAGCTCGACAGACCCTGAGCCACCAGCGATACCGGAGGTGTCAGGTGCCGCATCCAGAATCCGGCTGGAGTAACCCAGGACAGACGTATAGATGCGACTCAACTCCTCAAGCCTATCGGGTTCCGCGCCGGGAGTCAACCCGCCTCTTTCCTCGCACTCTGCGCCGCCGTTCTTTGCGGTGGCCGCGTGGTGTGCGTCCCACTCGCGAAAGGCGCGAGGGGTCGAGACGCCGATTGGAGGCACTGCCACCACGCAGGGGGTGGGCGGAAAATCGTACAGCCCGTCGACCTGTTCGCCGCGGCCCGTGCCCAGAATCGCGCCCCCGATCAGGAACAGTGGAACGTCCGAGCCGACCTCCGCCGCGATTGCGAGGCGATCGGGCTGCGGAAGGCTCAGGCTAAGCTCCCGCTCAAGGCCGATCAGCGCGGCTGCGGCATTGGCGCTGCCCGCCCCCATGCCGCCCTGTACAGGAAGCTGCTTTTCGATGTGGAGCTTGACCTCGGCGACGAGGCCGGCTCTCGCGAGCGCCAGCTCGACCATCTTCCACGCCGTGTTGCGCGCGTCGGTCGGGACATGCTGGCTGTTTGTGGTGAGCGTGATCCGCGAGCTGCCTTGGCCATGTATGGGCGACGCGATGGAGCCGCCAAGCGGCCGCGCCTCCACCGTAACCCAGTCGTGCAGCGCCAGCGTCTGGTACAGCGTTGCGAGGCCATGGAAGCCGTCGGGCCGGGCAGGTCCGATGGCCAGGCCCAGGTTGATCTTCGAGTGCGAACGGACGCAGGTGGCCATCGCCTCCGATTCTAATGGCGGGCGAGCGTATACGCGATCTGCCCCTCGCTGTGCTCTAGAACCGGCCGAAGACCGTCTTCAGCAGCGGCGTGACCTGGGCGGCCGGGTTGGTGCGGATCTTCTGCTCTTCCTGCCCCATCATGGTGAACATGCCATCGACGCTCTTCTGGAGCACGTAGGCGTCGATGTCCAGCGAGGGCTGTCTGGCGAAGGGAAGCTTTGGCGCGGAGCCGAGTAGCGCGCCGAACTTCACCGATACGCCGGTGTGCGCCATCGCCGCCTCGATCACCGGACGAAACGCCTCGGCCACCTTGGTCGACGTGGTGCGTTTGAAGTACTCGGTCCCGGCCGTAGTACCTCCGGTGACGATCCCGCGCGCATCGTCAAACGTCATCGTCTTCAGCGCGTCGAGGAAGATGGCCTTGGCTCGCGGCGCCGCCTCTTCGGGTGCGGCATTCATGCTGTGGTCGAAGCTGTCGACCTGTGCGCCCATGCCCACCGAGCGCAATCCCTTGTCTACGGTGCGCAGCTTCTCGGGCATCGCGATTCAGGCATGCGCGTGCTGCAGAGCAGAGGCGTGCGCCGGGCCCTCGACGGGCTCGGGAGCCTCGTCGTGGATGTGCGCCATCTCCCACGCGGCACGGTCGCGCAGCAGCCGCTGGACGAGGGCGGTGTGCATGGCGTGACCGGCGCGTTCGGCGATCACGTGGCCCTGAATTCTCCGGCCGGCCAACGCGAGGTCGCCGATCAGGTCGAGCACCTTGTGACGCACGAACTCGTCGGGATAGCGCAGCGGGCCGTTCTGCACGCCGCCCCGGGTCAAGATAATCGCGCACTCGTCCGAGACGCCGCGGATCAGGCCCATGTCCCGCAGCCGGGGTTCATCTTCCTTGAAGCCGAAGGTGCGGGCCGGCGCGATAAGGCGGGCGTAGTCGCCGGACTCAAGATCGCAGCGGAGAGACTCGACTCCGATGGGCGCCGGGAAGTCGATGGTGTAGTCGATGCGGTAGCCGGAGCCCGGGTAGACGCCGATGAACTTCGAGCCTTCGCGGACCTCGACCTCTTTCAAAATCCGGATGTACTCGCGGCGCCGGCGCTGGACCTTGAGGCCGCAGGACTGAAACGCCTGGACATACGGCAGAGCGGAGCCGTCGAGGATGGGGATCTCGAGGTTGTCGACCTCGACGATCACATTGTCGACCCCGTAGCCGATCAGCGCCGAGAGCAGATGCTCCGTGGTCGAGATCAGCACCGAACCGCGCATCAGGCTGGTCGCGTAGGAGACCTTGGCGACGTTGCGGCCGTTGGCGGGGATCTCGAAGTTGTCCAGGTCGGTACGCCGGAAGACGATGCCCGAGCCGGCGGGCGCGGGTACAAGGCGCATGTTGACGGGCGCGCCGCTGTGCAGGCCCACGCCGCGGAACTCGATCGCACTCCGGATTGTCTGCTCTGACTGAGCGGTCTGGGCCAAGGGACGCCGCGCTCCCGAAACAACCTGCAGGTGCCAGACTACCGCCGAATCCGGGTGCAGAGGTGTGGCAAAACCGCCACAGGCCGAACATCTCGCCCCCGGCGTATCCAGAGTGCAATCAGCGGGGTGGAGCCGACTTGCATCCGGCACGGAAGCCACGCAAGGTTTCAGTCGCGGTCGTTTCCATACACCGGGATGCCCTGCTGCACGCGGTAGGCGATGCTGGCGGCCCGCGCGGCGTAGTCGCTGGTCGGGTACCGCTGCTGAAGCTCGCGGGCGAGGCTCGTAGTCACGCCTGCCGCTGCCTCCGAGCGCTTCCTGTTCTCTTCCACCAGGTACATCTCGACCAGAACGCCTTCGCGATACGTCGCGTTGTAGAGCGCCTCGGCGGCCTTCGGGCTGTCCGGGTAGCGGTCGGCATACTTTCGGTAGAGCCCGGCCTCCATCTCCGGGCACTTGGGCAGACCCTGCCAGTCGCCGCAGAGCTTGTTGTCGAGCAGGTCGTACGCGGCGAGGGCGGCGAACTTCGACCCGGGATACTGCTTGATGACGCGCTGCATGTCTCCCTCATAGATCGGCGGTCGGAGGTACGCCTCCTGCTCCTTCGCCGAGGGCAGGCTGGCGTTGTCTGCGCGGTCGAGCTGCCAGCGGATATCCGCCGAGCGGAAGGCGGCCTCGGCGGCGAGCGGCGACGCGGGGAAGTACTCGAAGACCCGGCGGTAAAGCAGGTGGGCTGCCTCGGCCGCGTATTTGGGAGCGTGCGGGTGGGCGGCCTCTTCCTCGTAGTTTGCAGCGGCGCCGTAGAGGATGGCATCGCCTGCGGGCGTCGCGGAGGTCAAGACGCCCTTGTCGTGGATCCAGCCGGCGGTGGGCTGGGGCTTGTCGGTGTCGTCGGAGAACTCGGGCTCCTTCGCATCGTCCTGCTTGTCGGCTGCGTCGGTGTTGGCGAAGACCTTGATCCAGGCTCCGTTGCGCTCGGTGACGACGACCTCGTGGCCGGGTCCGACCTCGGCGACGTGCTGGGCATCGTTGTCCGCGGAGACGAAGACGATGGCGGGGTGGAGCAGGGTGGCGCGGGCGGCGCGGTCGTAGCCGGCGAGCGGGCCGGCCTTGCGCTTCTGCGCGGCGAGCGGGAGGGCGAGGAGCAGGATGGCGAGGGCGAGCCGGTTCATGGCTTCATTAGACTCCGGCTCCGGCCTTCGGGTACGGGTCACCCGAGCTCAGGTGCTCGGCCGTCGCCCGTGGGCCGCGGTCAGGCGAGGGCGAGCTCTTCGCGGAGGGCGGGCTCGATGTTGCCGCCGGAGACGACCGCTACGAGGCGGGTACATGCGGCCAGCTCGGCGTGGTGGAAGAGGGCGGCCGCGAGGGTTACGGCTCCAGAGGGCTCGGCGACGAGGCCGGTGGCGGCGTGGAGGATCTGCATGGCGCGGCGGATCTCGTCCTCGGTCACCGTGACGATCCCGTCGACGAAGCGCAGTATGTGGTCGAAGTTGAGCTGGCCGAGGGACTGGGTGCGGAGGCCGTCGGCCAGAGTGCGGGTGGTGCTCGCGGCCGGCCACTCGACCAGGGTGCGGGTGTCAAAGGACTGTTTGGCGTCGGCGGCGAGCTCGGGCTCGGCTCCCCAGACCTGGACGTCCGGCGCTGTGCCGGTTCGAGCGCGGAACTCGGCGAGGGTGAGCTTCACGCCGGTGGCGATGCCGCTGAGCAGGCCGCCTCCCGATACCGGCGAGAGGACGAGGGTGGCGCCGGGCTGCGGTGGTGCTGCGCCGTGGCGGTCGAGCTGTTCGGGTGCGTCGAGTTGTTCGAATCGATCGAGCTGCTCGATGATCTCGACCCCGCAGGTAGCCTGGCCGGCGATGATCGCCGGGTCGTCGTACGGCGGGATGACGGCATAGCCGTGGGCGGCGGCCAGCTCTTCGGCCCGGGCCTTGCGGGCGGCGCTCGCGGGCCCGACGAAGACGACCTCTGCGCCGAGAGCGCGCGTCGCCTCGATCTTTACGAGCGGCGCGTTGTCGGGCATGACGATGACGGCCTGTGCGCCGAGCGCGCGGGCGGCGTAGGCGACTCCCTGGGCGTGGTTGCCGGAGGAGTACGTGATGACACCGCGGCTGAGCTCTCCGGGCGAGAGCTGCGCGATGCGGTTGTAGGCTCCGCGCAGTTTGAAGCTGCCGATGGGCTGCTCGCTTTCGGCCTTGATGAAGAGGGCGAACGGCAGGGCGGGGACGCCGGCGGCCTGGAGCCGTTCGGGGGAGACGACCTGGAGTGACGTGCGGGTGGCGACGCCGGCGATGCGGCGCTGGGCGGCGTGGATCTCGGCGAGCGTGAGGAGAGGAGGCATGGGAATCCGCGAATCGAGTGCGTTCGAGCGTTGTCCAAGGCGAAAGCAGCGGGGCCTACGACGCTTGGTCGCAGGGCGCACGATGTTTGGTCGCACGGTACTAAGTCGCACGGTACTAAGTAGTACCAACAAATTTGCCCTATGAAGTCGATTACTGTTGATTTGTTGATTCCAAGGCGAGTTGGCGGAGCGAAATGACGCTTTAGTCTATAGTCTTTCGAGCCCGGGAGTCTTTCGAGCCCGGGCCTGACTGGAGTGAGTATGCTGTGCCGTCGGATCTTTCGGGGATTTAGCTCCTGGACTCGCAGTCTGTCGCGTTCTCCCGATGCTGATTTATCCCGATGCTGATTTAATTGTAGCTGGCTGGGTAAAACGAAACGGCCAACCCTTTTAGATACTTTTCTTTTGGAATGTGTGGTTGACTCCTCGGCGGGGGCTTGGCAGCTCTTTGGGGCTGCAGAAGCGGGTGGGGGTGAGAAGGAAGGTGGCCGCGGCCCGGCGTAGCGGTTCGGGGTGGGCTGTGCAGGGGAGGGTCAGGACAGATGGGGGCTGCTTTAGACTGAGGGCGAGGGGTGAGTGTGTGATTGAGCTGGCGTTTTCGATCCTGGCGGCGGATTTCGGCCATCTGGCGGAAGAGATTGCCGCGGCGGAGCGCGGCGGCGGCACGATTGTCCATGTAGATGTGATGGATGGGCACTTTGTGCCGAACATCACCTTTGGGCCGCCGGTGGTGAGGGCGCTCCGGCCGCTCACGAAGCTGCCGCTGGACTGCCACCTGATGATCGAAAATCCCGACGACTATATCGCGGCGTTTGCGGAGGCTGGCGCGGATATGGTCTCCGTGCAGCAGGAGGTCTGCCGGCATCTGCATCGCACGCTTCAGTTGATTGCGAGCCACGGCATGCAGCCGGCGGTGGTGATCAATCCTGCGACTCCCGTGGACACGCTGCTGGAGGTGCTCCCGATGGTGCATCACGTTCTGGTGATGAGCGTGAATCCCGGGTTTGGCGGGCAGAGCTTTCTGCCGCTGGCGTTGCGCAAGATCGAGTACCTGGCGGAGCTGCGCGCGAGGTTGGGGTTGAACTTCCGGATCGAGGTGGACGGCGGGGTGGCGCAGGACACGGTGGCGGAGGTGGTGAAGGCGGGGGCGGACATGTTGGTGGCGGGGTCCGCGATCTTCCAGGCGGGCCGGGCGGAGCAGAATGCGCGAGAGTTTCTGCGGGTGGCGCGGGCTGCGGGTGGAATGTAGCGGGTCGGAACGTAGACGGTGGAACGTAGCCGGTGGGGGTGGGACGTAGGCAGGGCGTGGCGGTTGACGGATCTCCGCTGCCGCTGTCGAACAAGAGATGGGAGCACGAAGCGTGTTCGCCTGAAAGTCGGAGGAGGCACGTTCCGGCGTGGCGATTTAGAATAAAGCTCTGGCCGGCGCGCACCCAGGGCGCCGTCGCAAGGGCCCGTCTTCCCCAGTACGCGGCACATGGAGTCTTCAGCATGATGCAATGCAGCACCCAAGCCCGTTCGTTCTTCCCCGGTCTTCGTTCTCCGTTGATGGCTGGTGTCGCTGTGGCGGCTCTGGCGGCCAGCCTTTCCGCACAGGCGCAGACGACGCCCGCGCCGGCGGCCGATTCGACCCAGCAGCCTGCGGTCGCCCAGCCGGCGAACGACCTTACGCTGACCAACCAGCCCCAGGGGAAGTCGCGCAAATCGAAGGAAGAGAAGGTCGTCCAAAGCAAGGATACGAAGGCTGCGGACAAGAAGCTGAAGCGGGACAATCCGCTGGCCGGCATGGACGCGAAGCTTCCGGACAAGGCGCTGTACGACAAGGCCATGGACGCGACCAAGCATGGGCGCTACGACGTGGCGCGGTTGGATCTGCAGACCCTTCTGAATACGTATCCCGACTCGCAGTTCCAGATGCGCGCGAAGCTCGCGATCGCGGACAGCTGGTACAAGGAGGGCGGTACGGCGGCCCTGACCCAGGCCGAGCAGGAGTATCGCGACTTCATCATCTTTTATCCGAACCAGCCGGAGGCGGCCGAGGCGCAGATGCGCATCGGCGACATCTACTTCCGCGAGATGGACAAGCCGGACCGGGACCACTCGAAGGCGGTGCATGCGCAGGAGGAGTACCGGCTGATGCTGCAGCAGTTCCCCGATTCGAGCCGGATCCCGGAGGCGGCGCAGCGGCTGCGCGAGGTGCAGGAGTCGCTGGCCTCGGCGGAGTCGGATGTGGCGGCGTTCTACGCGAGTCATCTGAACTGGCCGGCGACGATTGCGCGGTACCAGACGGTGGCGGACTCGTATCCCCTCTACAGCCACATGGACGATGTACTGGTCGGGCTCGGCGACGCGTATGAGGCCGAGGCGAAGTACTACCGGGCGTCCAATCTGCCAGAGGCAGCGAAGGCGCGGCTGGTGACGTTGTATGACGAGCAGGCGGCGGCGGCGTATCGCAAGGTGGTGCTGGAGCACTCGGCGGCCCCGCATGTGGAGGACGCGCGCGATCGGCTGGCAATGTTGAATCTTCCGATTCCGACGCCGACGCCGGAGCAGGCGGCGGCCTCTGCGGCGCTCGAGAACAGCCGCGGGCAGTACACCTTGTCCAAGCGCGCCGTGCTGTTTCTGCTGCATCGGCCGGACACGGTTCAGGCGGCGACGATGGGCGATCCGCCGCTGCAGGATGCGCAGCGCACGCTCGCGCCGACGATCATCAAGCGGAGCGTGAATGAGTTTTCGGCGGCGGTGAACCCGGGGGCGCAGGGTCCGCCTGCACCGGGCACGAAGGTGCCGATCTCGCCGGCTGAACCTGCGGTGCCGGCGACGACCGAGGCTCCACCGGCGGCGGCGCCTGCCTCGAGCGCTCCGCTGTCGCTGCAGGATGTACCGGCGGCCGGGGCGAGTGCTCCGACGGGCGCGATCGTTCAGCCGGCGCCCGCGACGTCTGCCCCGGCGGGTGCGGCTGGCGGGGTAGGGATCGAGATTGTGCAGCCGTCGGGTGCGTCTCCGGCTGCACCCGCCCAGGCTCCGGCGTCTCCGCCGGCCTTCCCGGGAACGGCATCGTCTGCGCCTGCCGCAGCGGCTCCGGCCAACAACTACGGGGTGGGCCCGGTGGGTCCGCCGAACGCGACTCCGCTGGCGCCGATCGAGAGCGCTGCTCCGGCGCCGAGTGCGATCAACGAGGTTCCGGCCGGCTCGCAGCCGCCCACGCAGGCAGCCCCTTCGGGCAAAAAGAAGCCCAAGCCGGCGTTCGACAAGTCGGAGGAGTCCTCGAGCAAGCACAAGAAGAAGAAGGGTCTGGCGAAGGTGAATCCGTTTTAGCCGGCATCCGATAGCTGGTCAGGAAAGGGTACGCAAAGATTTGCCGCGCGCGTGTGCCCTGAGGGTCTACTATGCTGGGGAGGTTCGGGCTGCCGGCATGGGACACAACGAACCAATCCGTGGAGCTGCACCGCGCCCGGTCGCTGATGGGGGCGGACGGGGTGCGCGTTTGGGACGTGCGGTGGGAGCGCCGCGGGGCGCGGGGGAGATCCCGGATAAGCTGTATTTTCGGATCGGCGATGTGGCGGAGATCTGCGATGTGCCTGCGTATGTGCTGCGGTTCTGGGAGACGGAGTTTTCGCAGCTGAAACCGAACAAGGGCGGCACGGGGCAGCGGTTGTACCGGAGGCGCGATGTCGAGGTGGCGCTGCGGATCAAGCGGCTGCTCTATGACGAGGGGTATACGATTCCGGGTGCGCGTCAGCTGTTGAAGACGGAGCAGCGGCAGCCTGCACCTCAGCTCTCGCTGCTGGGGCCTGTGGGGCCGGATCCGCGGCAGCTTGATGGAGTGCGGCGAGAGCTGGAGGCGATCCTGGCCATCCTGTCGCGTCCTGCGGGTGCGCCGCCGGGACCGCGGCGGACGATGCGCGGGGGGGCGCGCGGCATGACCCGTGGGGCTGTAGGGCCGGGTGTGGCGACCGATCACGGCGGGGCGGTGCAGCGGGTCCAGGACGGGGATGTCTCTGCCGTGCAGCGTACGGGCGAGATCCCGTTTGACCCGCCGGTATTGGAGTAAGGCCGCGGCCGCAGGCGAGCTGTGGGGTGCCCTCCGGTACAGTAGAGGCATGAAGCTGCACGTGGGTACGATTGTGTTGGGGGGAGCGCTGGCTGCCGCGGGGCAACAGCCAGGGATTGCGGGGCCGGTAAAGGATGCGGGGGCGCTGTTCGTGACACCCCAGTCTGCGCTGCACAGGCCGGTTACGGTGATCGCGTATGGCGATACGCGGTTCACCGATCCTGCGAATGTGACGGCGACGAATCCTCCGGCGCGGCGTGGTCTGGTGGCGAAGATCGTGCAGGAGCGGCCGGATGCGCTGCTGGTCTCGGGCGACCTGCCGTACCGAGGCGGCGTGCCGGAGGACTATGCGGTCTTCCGGAGCGAGACCGCTCCGTGGCGCGAGGCGGGGATTCGTCTATATCCCGCGTTGGGGAACCACGAGTTTGCGAAGTGCGAGCCGGAGGTCTGCCTGGCGAACTGGTGGGGTGCGTTTCCGGAGATGCCCGAGTTGCGCGGGCGGCGCTGGTACTCCGCGCAGTTGGGCGACGCGATGTATGTGCTGAACCTGGACAGCGACACGTCGCTGCTGCCGGGCAGCCCGCAGGCGACGTGGCTGGCCGCGCAGGTGGCGGGGCTGCCGGGGTCCGTGCGCTTCGTGCTGCTCAACCTCCATCATCCTCCGGTGGCGGATGTGCAGACGCGGACGCATATGGACCACAATCCGCGGCCGAACGAGATGGCTCTGCGGGACTACCTTGCCGGGGTAGCGCGTGTAAGCAAGGCGCGGTTCGTCGTGGTGGCCGGGCACATCCACAACTACGAGCGGTTCGAGCAGGATGGCGTGCTGTATTTCGTCTCGGGCGGCGGCGGGGCACAGCCGTACGAGGTGGACCGTACGCCGGCGGATCTTTACAAGGGCAACGAGTTTCCCAACTACCACTACCTGCGCTTTACGGTGGAGGGCAAGAGGCTGAAGGGGGAGATGGTGCGGCTGAAGGACGCTTCGGCGGCGACTCCGGAGTGGGAGGTGCGGGACCGCTTTGAGGTGAAGGCGAAGTAGCGTAGTGCGGCGGCGGCTCTTCTTCTTCGGCGCTATTGGACGGCGGTCGGATCGCCCGGGCGGAGCTGTTCGTCGTGCAGGTCGTCGAGCTTGTCGGTAAGGAGGTTCAGCTTGGCGGAGAGCGCCTGGATCTCGCTTTCCGCTCGCCGATTGACTTCGAAATCGAGTTCGCTGCGCAGGCGGTCCTTCGTGTCCTGCCGGTTCTGGCTCATCATGATGACCGGCGCCTGAATCGCGGCGAGCATGGAGAGGAACAGGTTGAGCAGGATGAACGGGTAGGGATCCCACGCCTTGCCGCCGAGCGCGTGGTTGATCATCGTGTAGATGAGCAGGATGGCGCCGAAGAGGATAATGAAGGTCCAGGAGCCGCCGAACTTTGCAACATCGTCGGCGATGCGTTCGCCAAACGTCATCTCTTCTTCGATCAGGTCGTTTGGATTGCGGTTCGCGCGGATGCGGACCAGGGCCTGCGCGGCGTGGATCTGGCGGCTCTGCACGGTGAGCATGTCCATTCCTGCCATGGGCTTGCGCTTGAGCAGGACTTCGATGTCGTTCTTGTCCACTTCAAGGCAGGTGGTCGCTTCGAGCGCCATCGCGTTGGTCATGTGAGGGACGCCGTCGAGCATGGAGGCGAAGCCGAAGATGCCCCCGTGGCGGCACTCTTCGATCAGGACCTCCTGCTGATCCTGGTCGACAGTGGTGACGTGGACGTGGCCGCTCGTTACGACGTAGGCCTTGCCGTCGAGCTCGCCGATGCGATAGATGCGCTGCCGGGGAGCGAAGTGGCGGACCTCCACCTGCGCGGCGAGGATGGCCGCCTCCTCGTCATCGAGCAGTTCGAACAGCGGCACGTGCCGCAACTCCTCCGGAGCGCATCCCATGGTATGTACCTCGTAGCAGGTTGTTGTACGCTGGCGACTTGAAGCTGGAATTCCTTCTGCGTGACAGGGCTATCCGGCCCGGCTCCATTCTAGGGCAGCCGGTGATGAAGAGTTGACCAAATCCTCGCCGCTCACCGGGTTTGCTTTCGGGCACCTGTACGCTGCGCGAACGCAAAGGGACGCCGCACGATGCCACTGTCTGCACGATCTGCTACCTCCACTCTTGCTGCCGTTCTGATTGCGCTGCTGCTGGGGGCCGCCCTGGTGGTGATGTTTGTGCGGCACGCCACGGCAGGCGCGGCCGGCCGCCTGGCCACGCTGCTGACCGGGCGCACGGCGACCTTCGACCAGTCGGTGCCGGCCGTGGTCGAGAAGATCCAGCGTCTGAACCGGCTGGAGACGGTGGTCTACTCGCTCGACACGGTGGTGGAGGGCAGCCGCTCCGTCCCGGTCCTGCCGGACCTGCTGGGCGGCGACCGCGTGCTGCTGGTCGTGCATGGGCAGTCGCTGGCAGGCATCGACCTCTCGAAGCTGAAGCCGGAAGACGTTCGCATCGACGGCGCGGCACGCAGCATTCACGTCACGCTGCCCGCATCCGAGTTGTTTCTGACGACGCTCGATAACGAGCACACACGGGTGTACGCCCGGACCACGGGGCTGCTTGTACCGGCGGACCAGAACCTGGAGTCGGACACGCGCGCGAAGGCGCAGCAGCAACTGCAGCAGGCGGCGCTGTCGGACGGAATCCTCGACGCCGCTCGCAAGAACGCCCGCGCGACCATCGCGGCGCTGCTGTATTCGCTGGGCTTTCAACAGGTGGAGGTAACGTGAGATCGTGGTGAGAACTCGTCCCCCGAACGTGCCATTCGCGTTTCGCGGACGCCTGCTATCCTCAACCCCGGCTGCGCTATGATTCTGACTATGTGGTTCTCCACCAAACACGACAGCTTCCCGGACGCGGGCGCGGCGGCTCTCTCCGGCGCCGGAACGGATCTCTACGAGGAGTCCGGCCTGCTGAAGACGGTGGGGTGGGTCTCGGCTGCGCTGGGCGCGGTGGCGCTTGGTCTGATGGTGGGACGCGAGCTTCGGCAGCGGTACAAGTTCAACCGGCGTACTCCCTATGACCTGTACTCGCACTCGGGCGACGGGATAGCCGGGATCTCAGACCTTTCGGACGCGGAGTTCGGCGTCGGCATCTGAGCAGGCAGTCGTGGTCTGGCCGGCCGATTTGCCGACGTTCTGTACCACCCGATAACAAAGCGAATCTCTGTCGCCAACATCCGTCGGGCACGATTCGGGGTTGCGCGGACGTGCGCCAAGGCTGACCCTATGGCGGCGCCCCCGGCGCCGGAAGGGACGCGGCAGCCGTGCGGAGATGGCCGAGGGAGGCACTCCCCGGGGGGTACGCCGGCGTGCTCCGAAAGTGGTTGTCCTCTCGCTGGTTCAACGATTTCCGCTCCGTCTGCGGAGAACCGGCCACTTTCCCCTTGACAGAGTCGTCGCCAGAGGAGAAGCTTTCGACCGCGCTTAAAAAGTGGTTCTACCTGTGGTCTTATCCGTGGAGGCGAAGTATGTACGTGATGTCTGTCTGTGTTGCACACCGCGCGATTCGTGCGCGCGTGGTCTTGTTTGCCCTTGTCTTTTTCGCAGCCTTCGCGCTGCATGCCCAGATCTCTGGAACCGGCAACATCCAGGGCACGCTCTCGGATGCGACCGGCGCCGTGCTCCCCAACGCCTCCGTGTCGATCGTCAATGAAGCGACCGGGGTGAAACATGATGCGAAGACCGACGGTGCCGGCGCGTACTCGTTCCCCAACATCGAGATCGGCACCTACACGTTGACGGCGGGCGCGCCCGGCTTCCAGACCTACATCCAAACGGGCAATGTGCTCGAGGTGGGCAGCAACATTGCGCTCAACGTCAAGATGACCGTCGGTGCGGCGGAGCAGAAGATGGAGGTCCATACCGACTCGCTCGCGCTGCAGACCGAGGACGTGTCGTTCAAGCAGACGATCGATCAGAATGCGGTCACGGAGATGCCCCTCAACGGGCGCCAGATGACCGGCCTGATCACGCTCTCCGGCGGCTCGTCGCCTGCGCCCGGCGGCGACTTCACGGGCAGCAAGTTCTCCTACCAGACGATCTCGGTCTCGATCGCCGGAGGCAATGGGAACACGACGCAATGGCGGCTGGACGGCGGCGACAACAACGACTACATGGGCAACGGCAACCTGCCGTTTCCCTTCCCCGATGCGGTGAGCCAGTTCAGCGTGGAGTCAACGGCGTTGGGCGCAACCGGCGGCTCGCACAGCGGCGGACTGGTGAATGTGGTGACGCGCTCGGGCACGAACCGCATTCACGGGTCGGGCTTCGAGTTCCTGCGTAACAACTACATCAACGCGACGAACTTCTTTTCTACCTGCAACCCGGTAGCACCGGCGACGACCTGTGTGGCGAAGGACACGCTGCACCAGAACCAGTACGGCTTCACCTTCGGCGGCCCCGTATGGATTCCTAAGCTCTATCGCGGCACCGACAAGCTCTTCTTCTTTGTGGGGTACCAGTTCCAGAAGACCGATCAGTCGACGGCGACGACTACAGCGCATGTGCCGACTCCGGCGAACATGCTGGGCGACTTCTCGCAAACGGACCCGACCACCAAACTGGTGAATCCGATTACGGGCGCGGCGCTGGTGGGCAATCAAATCTCGCCGTCGTACTTCAATGCTCAGGCGCTGGCGCTCCAGAAGTACCTGCCGGCGACGACAGACCCAACCGGCCTTGTGGGCTATGCCATTCCCTCCCTGGTGAACGATAAGCAGTTTGTGACGCGCATCGACTACACCCTGAATCCGAAGAACAATCTGTATGGTCGGTACTTCCTGGACGGGTACCAGGCGCCTGCGTTCTTCTTGCCGACCAACATTCTGTTCACGACCAGCCCGGGTAACGTGGAGCGGGTGCAGAGCGGAACGATCGGCGAGAACTACACGATAAGCTCGCGGACGGTGAACACGTTCCATGTCACGGTGCTTCGGCGCGTCGACAAACGCGGTCCGGCGCCCGGGATCAATGCCTGCACCATCGGCATCAACCTGTACTGCGCTCTGCCGACGGGCCTGCAGATCACCGTGGGAACCAACAGCAGCCACGGCTTTGCGGCGTACTGCGGCACCTGTGCACCGGGACACTTCAACGACAACACGCTCGCGTTCGCCGACGATGTAACGATGCTGCGGGGCAAGCACCAGATCGTCTTTGGCGCGGAGTACATCCGGAACCAGCTGAATATTGTGGGCGGGTACCAGTCGAACGGGAACTTCACCTTCAACGGGCAGTACAGCGCGAACGGCCCCACCGGCGGGAGCGCCATCGGGGATGCGAACCTGGACTTTCTCACCGGGGCGATGAGCGGCTTTCAGCAGAGCAAACAGCAGCAGAACGCTCTGCGCGGACCCATCCCGAGCATCTATGCGCAGGACACCTACCATGCGACCAAGCAGTTGACCGTCGTCGCGGGCATCCGGTGGCAGCCGAACTTCATCCCGGTGGACTACTTCAACCGCGGCAGCGTGTTCAGCATGAGCGCGTTTCTCGCCAACCAGGTCAGTAGCGTATATCCCACAGCTCCTGCGGGAACCTTCTTTTATGGCGATACGGGAGTGTCGAGGCAGTTCACACGGAACGCGCCCTGGCAGTTCTCGCCGAATCTGGGGTTTGCGTACGACGTAGCCGGCACCGGCAAGACCGTAGTACGAGCGGGTGCCGAGCTGGTGTATGACCAGGTGAACTACTTCACCGGGCAGCGCGTGAACCAGAACCCGCCGTTCGCTACCGCCAGCAGTCCAGGCACGACGGGGCAGCTGAGCTTCTCGAGCCCGTGGACGGTGAACGGCGTCACGAGCAGCCCCTACCCGCAGCCGGCGGTCCCAACCAAGGCGCAGGCGTTCTTCCCGGCGCAGGGGCAGTTCATCGTATTTCCTGACCAGTTCCACCCCTCCTACACAACCCAGTGGACCGCGAGCGTGCAGCAGCAGCTAGGGCGCGGCTGGCAGCTGCAGCTCGACTACATTGGCAACCACACCACGCATGCGCCGCTGGGCAGGCCTTTCAACGATGCGAACTTTGTCCCCGGCGTGTGGGGGGCAGCCGGCACGGCGAGCTGTCCGGGCGTCGTGCAGACTGGCCCCGGGTCCGTCCTTCTGCTGGCCGCGAAGTACCATGCCCCGGGATCGAACTGCTCGCAGACGGGCAATGCGATCTCGCGCTATGCGCTTACCGTGGCGAACCCCGCCCAGGGCAACCAGTACCTCGGTGGCGGCGGCGGGTCGGTTATTGTCGGCGATGGCGGCTGGGCGAACTACAACGGGCTGGTCACGACGGTCCAGCACAGGCTCTCGTCCACCTTCAGCGTGCTGGCCAATCACACCTGGTCGAAGTGCCTGAACGTCGCCGATGCGAACGGAGACGTAACGGGAACGCCCAACCAGGACCCCACCAATCCCCGTTTGGACTACGGTCCGTGTGGCTCGGACTATCGGCACATCGAAAACGTGGTGATTGTTGCCAAGAGCGGCTTCTCCTTCAGCCACCGGCTGGAGGGAGCCCTGTTGAACAACTGGGAGTTCGCGCCGCTGGTGCATATCCAGAGCGGGGCTCCGCTCAACGTGACCTCAGGGCAGGACAACTCACTGACCTCGACCGGAAACGATCGGCCGAACCTGGTGCCCGGCGTCCCCATCTACGCCAGAGTGGCATTCCAGGGAGGCAAGGTAGCGAATGCTTCGACGCGGCAGTATCTCAACCCCGCGGCCTTCGCGCAGGTGACGGCGTCGTGCCCCGGGTACCCGAATGTCTCAGCCGCGACGTGTCCGCAGCTGGGCACATTCGGCAACGTCGGAAGGAACTCCTTCCGGGGCATTCCGTCCTACCAGGTCGACGCTCAAATCTCGCGCATCTTCCCGCTGCATGAGAGTCTGAACCTCGACCTGAGGCTGGAGGCGTTCAACGTGCTGAATCACCCCAACTTCTACAATCCGAATGCGACGACCGGGGGGGCTTCGGCTTCGAACTTCAGCACAACGAGCTTCGGACAGGTATCGACCGCAGGTGCGCCGCGCATCTTCCAGGCGGCAGCGAAGATCAGCTTCTAGCAGCTTCACGGCAGCAGAATCCTGCCCCGCATCGTTCGCTCGATGCGGGGCTCTTCGCTTGTCCCACCGACGTTGAGCCGGCCGTGTCTCAGCGCCGCTGCGAGCGCACGCCACGCTTGGGTCTGGTGGGGTTCCGCGGGGCCGAGGCCGGTGCGCGATCCTTCAACGTATGCAGGAGCGTCTTCCAGTCGCGCTCCGTCTGGTCGGCGTATGCGACCGCGAAGCGTGCGATCGCGTCGTCGAAGCGGTCGGAGGTTCCCATGTAGCCGGCCAGCGCGGCGCTCTCTCCGGCGCGGGCGTGGCCACGGGCCAGCAGCTCGCCGCACAGCGTGGCGTACTCCACCAGCGCCTTTGCTTTGAGCGTCCCGAGATCGACAGACGCCTTATGATCGTTCAACTGCCGGACGAGGTAGTCGCGGCCGCGTATCGTCGTCCAGCCCAGGAAGGGGTCGGACTGCAGCTGCATCGCGCGCTGGCCCTCGGCGACACGGCGCCCCTGGTGGTGCGGCGACGCGGGCTCTCCCAGATAGCGTGCGTAAGCCGAGGGCGGCTCCTCCTTCACCTGCAGAAAGAGCGGATCGGCGGGGCCATTCCCCTGGAGATACACGCAGAAGTCCCTGAGTCCCACGGAGCCGGTGCCGACCACCTTGAACGCGACGTCCAGCGGCTTGTACTGCGCCAGCAGGTGCTGCCGCTCGGGCAGCAGCGACTCCGCATAGCTTGCGAGCGAGTCCAGAACCTCGCGCGCGGCTTCTCCGGTCAGCCGCTCGAGCTCCGGCCGCTGGCTGCGGAAGACCCGCGCGCCCGCCGCCCGAGCCCCAAGCTGTGTGGTCGAGGGCTGCGCCTTCGGTGCGGGCACGGTGAGCGACTCCAGGTTATGGAGCGGCGTGGAGTGCTCCGCCAGCTCCAGGATGGAGGCGATCGGCGCCACCGATCGTAGACGATGAACCTGGTAGCGCGCCACGTCCAGCAGCGCCATGCGGGTAAACGTCTGCACCGTCGTGCGGTAGCGCGCGAGGAAGGCGCGTGCGGCCTCCGTGCACAGACTCTCCTTGCCGTGCGACTCCCGTCCGGCGAGGATCAGGCTGGTGGCCATGCGCTTGACATCCCACTCGAAGGGCCCGCGGATGGTCTCGTCGAAGTCGTTGATGTCGAAGACGAGGCGGCCGTCGGGTGCGGCGTAGGCGCCCAGGTTGCGGACGTGCGCATCCCCGCAAAGCTGGGTGTGGATGCCGGTGGTGTGGCCGAGTGAAAGGTCGTACGCCATCAGTGGCACCGCGCCCCGAAAGAAGCCGAAGGGTGAAGCGGCCATCCGTTCGTACTTCAGTGGGATGAGTCGCCTCAAGCGCCCCTTCATCGAGGCCTCGATCAGCTTCAGCGGGTCCACGCGCCGCTGCTTGGTCGGGCAGACGGCCTGATCCGCACGCGGCATGTGCCTGCGATGAGACCGGCCGAGCGCAAGGCCGTGCTGTGCGTGAGCTGAGGCAGGCTTCATCCGTTACATGATCCGGAAGCGTTCGCGCATCAGGCGCTGGAATCTCGGACGCCAGATCAGGTCGTAGGCGAGATCCTTGCCGGGAAACATCGCAAGCGCGGCCTTGCGCGAGTCGGCGATCATCTGCGACGCCTCGTCGATCGACAGGGAGCTGTCCTGCGCGATCGTCTGCATGACCAGGTTCATCATCATCTGCAGGCGGCGAATCAGCTTCTGTTCATCCGTCCGCTCCTGCTGGGCCTGGGCGTCTGCCTCCGCCGAAGCGGCGTCCGAACTGCGCGAGAGTTCATCCATCCGGCACCTCCGTGCTAGGCCATTATCGTTCAGACGCTCCGTCAAGCGCAGAGATTCTTCCGTCGCGGGAGAGCAGAAACGTCGTCAGGCCGAACTCGTCGGTGCGGAACACGCGGGTGTGTGCTTCGGCCAGGCGCTCGATGATCTCGCGCCGCGGATGACCGAACGTGTTCTGGCGGCCCACCGAGATGATCGCGTCCTGCGGCGCCGCGGCGGCAAGCAGGTCAGGCGTCGTGGAGGTACGGCTGCCGTGGTGGCCTACCTTGAGCAGCGTGACGGGCTGCAGCAGGCCGGAGGCTACGATCGCATGTTCGCTGAGCGCCTCCGCGTCGCCTTCGAGCAGCACGGAGGCGCGGCCGAACTGGATGCGGAGGACCAGCGAGTCGTTGTTCGAGGGCGCTCCCGAGTTGGTGTAACCGGCAGATGGGGACAGCACGGCGACCGAGGTCGCGTCCCACGCCAGCGCGTCCGCTGCGTGCAGATGACGGATCACCGTGCCTGTCGCGCGCGCCTCGTCGAGCAGGTCGCGATAGGCGGAGGACGCGGGATCGATGCCGACCCACAGCTCCCGCGGATGGAAGTTACGGAGGATCGCAGGCATTCCTCCCATGTGGTCGGAGTGCGCATGGCTGAGCACAAGCACGTCCAGCGTGCGGATCTGGCGGGACCAGAGGTACGGTGAGACGACCTGCTCGCCAACGTCGAAGGCTGCGGCACCTTCGGAGTTCTCGGCTCGTGCCGCGGCTCCGGTGGGGCCGCCTGCGTCGACCAGCATGGTGTGCCCGTCGGGTGCGACGACCAGTATCGAGTCGCCCTGGCCCACATCGATCGCGGTCACCTCGAGCTCACCACGATGCGCCACCATCGCGTGCGGCCATAGAACCAGAGCCGCGGCGCACGGAAGAAGCGCCAGCGCGGAAAGCGCCCACCGGCGCGAACGGCGGACCGTCCAGCACGCCGCGGCCACACAGGCGAGCGCCACGAGCGAGCGGACCAGCACGGGCCCTGGAGCACGCAGGTCGGAGTAGCGCGTGTGTGCTGCCAGGGCGATGGCGCGCGCGACGAGGTGCAGCAGCAGCGCGGCCACAGCGCCCGGAACTGCCGCGAGCCACGGACTCACAAGCGACAGGCAGAAGACCACCAGGCACAAGGGTGCGATGATGCCGACGAGCGGAACGCTGGCCATGTTTGCGGGCAGCGCGAAGACCGTGGCCCGATGGAAGTACAAGGCCATGGGCAACACCATCACGCACTCGGCGACGATGCCGACCAGCGCGAGCTCCGCCAGCCACAGGGCTGCGCGGTACAGGGCTGCCGGCAGCGGCCGCACGCGCGGGCCAGCGACTCCGGCCAGCATCTCGCCCCACAGTCGCAGCATCACGCGAAGCTGCGCAAAGCGCGGCGGCACCGTCCGGTCCTTCCAGCCTTCGCCGAGCGCGCCGGCGGAGTAGGCAAGCGGCGCGAGCGTCCATCCGGCCAGCGGCGTGGCAATGCCCGCGATGGCGAGGATGGCGAGCAGGGTCATCTGGAAGCTGCTCTCGAACAGCGTGCGCGGCGAGGAGACGAGCACTGCAAGCGCGGCCGCTCCCAGCGCGTTCAGTGCGATGCGCTCGCGGAAGAGCAGACGCGCGGCGAGGAAGACCGCGGTCATCAACAGCGCGCGCCGCACGGGAACGCCGAAGCCGGTAAGCAGCGCATAGGCCGAGGTGCACGCGAGGATCAGCAGGGTGGCCAGCCAGCGGTTCAGCCGAAGCCGCTGCGTCATCCAGAACAGGATGCCCGCCAGCAGCGCAACGTGCATGCCGGAGACGACGAAGAGATGAAACGATCCCGTGCGCTCGAACCCCAGACGAAGCGTGTGCGTCAGTTGCGAGCGGTCGCCGAAGAGCATGGCGTTCAGCGTGGCGGCGTCTTCGCGAGAGAGGCGAAGCGGCGCGGGCAGCACGCGGTTGGCGCGAGAGCGGACGAACCGATCCATGCGGGCCGCGGCCCACGTCTGCGCGGCCAGCAGCTGACAGCGCACCCGTGCTGCGCTTGCCGGCTGCCGCATGCCCGCGTCCCTGCGGAGCTTCGCGGCAGGGACGCTGGCGGTCGCGACGATCGCGGAAGGGTCGTCTTCGAGCAGGTACTCGGCGTACTGGAAGACGCCGGGATCGCGAAAGCGCGGCGGCGTTCGCAGCCGGGCGGGCACCTCGACCACGTCGCCGCAGCGGAGTGCTTCAGCGGTCGCGGCAGGCGCGGGCTCGAGCAGCGTGAGCCGCACGCCACCCTCGATCGGCACCATGGTCGAGGTGTCGGGCGTGAGCTCTTCGATCGCGGTTAGCGCGAGATCGAGCTGCAGCCGTCCTTCTCCGGGCTCGTCCCAGCGATCCGGGTTGAACTCCGCGTCCGCGGTCGGGTCGGTCTGGTCGCGAGCGGGAAGCTCGCGGATGCGCATGACGTGCCCGCGAACCGTGCGGCTCAGGCCATCGGAGAGCACGGTGAGGCGGCTCTGCGCGGAGGGGTACGGTTCGATCTGCGCGGACCAGAGGCCGACCACAATCCACAGCGCGCAGACCGGTACAACCGCGAGCCGGAGAGAACGGCGGAGCGCCAGCGCCGCGAGTGCTGTGCAGGCGAGCGTCGCAGCCGCGAGCAGCGAGACGGTGCGCGTCGCGGGCGGCGTGAGCTTCGGCAGTGCGACGCCGAGGGCGAAGCAGACGGCGGCTGCGAGCAGCGGAGCGCGGCGGAAGGCGAGGTGCTCGACGCGGGGAAAGCGGGGCCACAGACGCTGCTCGCGCTGTGCGGGCGTCTCGGTGAAGATGTCAGGTCTGGGAGCGCCAGAGCTTCGCCGCAACAGGCCACCTGTCTTTCCTGATTACTGTCGCACAGGAGCAGGGCGGACGCGATGAGACTTTGGTGGCAAGCGAGGTTCGGGCGAAGCTGCCGGGTCAGCGCGTCAGGATCGCGACGGTCTCGGTGTGCGTGGTCTGGGGGAACAGGTCGAAGAGGTGCAGCGCGTCGACCTTGTAGCCCGCGGCAGCGAGGATGCCGAGGTCTGGGGCGAGGTGTTCCGGTGAGCACGAGACGTAGATCAGTGTAGGCGCGGCGAGGCGGCCGAGCAGGGCGCAGACCTCCGCGCCTGCGCCGGTGCGGGGCGGATCGAGCAGAACGAGATCCGGGCGCTCGCGCTGGAGCACGGCGGCGCGCAGGAAGTCCAGCGTGGTGCTGCGTACGGCGTGGAGGTTGGGCAGCTTGATGCCCGCGAGCGCGGTGTGTGCGGCTTCCGCGATCTCGACCGCTGTGACTGCGTCGAACAGGCGCGCGAGCGGGCGCGAGAAGAGCCCGGCGCCTGCGTAGAGGTCCCACGCGAGGGACTTCTTCGGGGCGGCTGCGGCCTGCTCGGTGGCGAGGGCGACGAGCTCGGGGATGAGGAAGCGGTTGACCTGGAAGAAGGCGGTGCGCGGAACCCAGTAGCCGAGCGGCGTTGCGAGGTCGAGCGGGTTCGCGACGATGTAGTGCAGGCCGGCTGCGCTCCACGTCGCGCCTGGGCGAGGCGCTTCGGCGCGGCGGCTGCGCTTGCGGGAGGCGAGCGGCAGCAGCGAGATGCCGGCTCCGCTGAGTGCGGGAACCTGCGTGCGGAGCTGCTCGCAGAAGGCGGCGAAGGCGGCGACGATCTGCTCGGGCAGCGTGCGGGACGTGGTGCGGAGCGAGAGCGTGAGGTTGAGGCGCGACTCGTCGGCGTTGGTGAACAGCTCGAGCTGATCGGGGATGTGGCGGTCGTGGAGCCAGGCGCCGAGCGGCTCGGAGGCGAGCGCGAGGAAGGCTTCCGCGGTGCGCCAGAGGACGGGCGCGGCGATGGGGCATTCCGTGATGGGGAGGAACGACAGCTTCCCCATGGAGGTGTGTGCGGGTGCGCTGTTTGCGGGCGGTTCGTCGGGGCCGAAGTCGAAGGCGTCTTCGGGCGCGGGGCGAGGCGCCGCGTCCGCCGCGCGGAGGTAGCCTGCGCGGAGGCGGCCTTCGACCTGCGCAAGCGTCAGGCGGATGCGGTTGCGGTAGCCGAGCGGAGGCGAGGCGTGGAGCTGAAGCGCAGGCGGATCGGCGAGGGTAGCGCCGAGCAGGCCGCGGAGGCGTTCGGCCTTGCCGGCGAGCTGTGCCTGGTAGGTGAGGTGCTGGAGCTGGCAGCCTCCGCACGGACCGAAGTGCGGGCAGGGCGGAGCGGCGGCTTCGTCGGTGGGTGCGGTCTGCGCGGGTTGGAGGTGAGACGTCATTGGGTGTGGGCTTTCGGCGATGCGGACAGCGGTCCGGCGCTCGCGTGGGTCTCCGGTTAGAGGTCCTGGTGGGGCATGTAGAAGAGGCTGAGGCGCGGCAGCGCGCCGGCTTCGAGGAGGCGCTTCTGGAGGAACTGTCCTTGGATCTGCTTGATCTGATGCGCCTGCATTCTGCTGCGATAGGGTGCGAGCTCGCGGTCGGCCTGTTCGCGGAGCGCGGTGAGTTCGGCTTCCGGCGCGGAGGTAAGCAGGGCGGCGAAGAGCTTTTCTTCGAGGACGGTGAGGGTGCGGTCGAGGTCTTCGAGCGACGTGTGCGTTGGGCCGTCGGCGTCCGCTGCGGCGGTGTCCGAGAGGATGTGGCGGCTGAGTTCGGTGAGGCGGTCGGCGGCTTCGCTGGCGGCTGTGGCGGCGACCGGCGGGAGGTTCCCCGCGGCGCGGAGG
>JALYIA010000059.1 GCA_030776065.1 Acidobacteriota bacterium | reverse complement strand
AGCCCACCCCGATCGGCCCAGTCCACCTCCTTACCGCCGCCCGCACACTGAGAGTCTTCGCATGTCCGCCCCGCAAATCCTGTCAATCCCCGAACCACCTATCTCATATATAGCAAAGCGAATAAGTGGCCGTTGAGTACCTCCAATCCCGTATACGTATACTTAGAGCACCGATCAAATAAAGCCTGCCCAAATAAAGCCTGCGCCACATAAAGCCCGGCCCACGCGTCTGGCACCATGCACATACGTATGTGCAACATATTCCAAACTAGCCTGGAATCGAATGCTTACGAAAAAGACACGCGGGAGGGGGAGCACCGGAAGCACGGGGCACCTACCCCTATTTGCCGCCGAGACACTCGAACCGCACTCGCCGTCCACACGTCTAACGACACAGATGCGCGCACCACACCACGTCCGCAGAGCCGCCGCCGCACTCCTCGTGCTCGCCGCGCCGCTCTGCAGTCAGACCCACAAAGTCACCAAACCGGAGAGCGTCACCCGTGCCGTCGGCGTCTACGAGTGGACCGGAGACATGGCCAAACCCAACGCCATGCGGCTCATCCCCGTCTCTCTCTTCATCGACGGCAAGTTCGAAGACGCCGCGGTCTACCTGGCCCGGCCCGTACCCTTCGCCCTCGCCACCGGCAACGTGTACGAGGTCCAGCAATCGGGCCTCCCTAAAGGCTTCCTCGACCTCAGCTTTGCCCGTCACCTCGTCCCAGTGAGCACCGCTTCCACCTCGCCCTACGACGACGGCTGGTTCGGCTACGGCAAGTTCGTCTCACCCGCGTCGCCCAGAAAATCCACCCTCAAGCCCTCCAAGACCCTCGCCGTCATCGACGCCGGCGACGACTCGAGGCCGCACTTCTCCGCCAAATCGGCCACGCCCGGCTCAGGAGGCTCCGCCACAAACGTCCCCGCGCAACCCTCGGCGGACTCGCCCGCCGGCGACCCCGACCGCCCCACACTTCACCGCTCCGAAACCTCCGCCAAACCCGACGCCGGCAACACGCCGCCCGCGGATCCTGATCGTCCCACGCTCCACCGCGACACCGCAGCCGGACGAACGCCAGAAGACAGCAGCATCGACGACCCCGATCGCCCTACGCTCCGCCGGCGCTCCGCGGACGCAGCCGCAAAGGCAGCCGCCGACCGCAACGCAGTCACTGACGTCCCATCTCTGAACGCCGACCCGAACCGCCCTACGCTCCACCGCGGAAAGCCCGCCAGCGCCGCCGCAGCAGACGACCTCCACCAGCTGGCCGGCCTTCCGCCCGAGCAGGACCTCCACCAGATGGCCGCCGTATCCGATCCCGTTGATCGCACGGTCCACGAATTCACCCGCGCCTTCGATGACGAAGCGGAACACCAGGCCATCCTTGCGAAGATGGAAGCCGCCGCCCAGGCTCAGCTCGCCGCCTACGACGCGTCCGCAACGCCGCAGCCCGCACCCGCTCTCGGCAAGCCGGACACGCGCCACCCTAACAGCAAGCTCCGCCGCGGCGCCCCGGCCGAGGCCAGGCCCGCAACCCAGCCCGCCCTAAAGCTCGTCGACGAGAAGCTGAATGCCTTCATGCTCAGCTACGGCGCGCCGGCATCCTTTGTCTTCACCGCCCGGACGAGAGGCGATGGCGCCCCCATCCGCTACATCACGGTCGTGTCGGAGCTCGACATGCAAGGCAATCCGCAGATCGTCCTCAAGTCCGTCACCGACGCCGCGCACCTCGACCGCACACCGCGCATGCGCCTGGTTGACGCCGTCGATCCCGACGCATCGAACCGCGCCAGCCTGCTCTTCGAGCTGCGCTCCCAGAACTCGCGCCAGTTCGCGCTCTACCGCATCTTCGGCGGCCGCGCAGACCAGATCTTCCTCAGCGGCAGCACCCGCTAAGGCTGATTTGGCGGAGGCCCCATCGGCGGCCCACCCGATGGAGGCCCACCTGGACGGCCCTGCCGCGGCGCAGCGACAAACACCTGTGGATGCGAGTGACCCTGATGGCACGTCCCGCACGTAATCGGATCGCCATACCGCCTGCCCGGAAGCTCCTCCAGGTACTTGCTGTTCAGATCGGCGGTCATGCTGATCATGTACCGCGCCGTGTCCTTCATCGGGTTCGCATCCGAAGCAAAGTCGTTGCGCTTCGTCTCTGGATTCTGCCCATGGCAGTACTCGCAGCCCACCCCCAGCGCGCCCGTATACTCGCGCATCAGCCGAATCAGCGCGTCGCCGGTTATGTTCTTTGGAAGCACCTTGATGTTTGCGGGCATAGGACGCGGCGGCGGCTGGCCCATGCCTTGCCCCGCCAAGCCAGCCGGAGGAGCACCACTCTGGCCACGCATCGCGCCACACAGCACCAACGTACAGCACACAGCAGCCGCAACACGGACAACAGACACCATTAGGAAGACCTCGCAGCAGCAGCAGATCGCAGTCGACAGAAGACTGAGACTTGTCTGGCTGCCGACAAGCTTACCATCCGCCCGCAGCAGGTCTTTACGCGTCGGCCGGCTGCAGCTCCAGTGCTGGGTAATCAATGTAGCCATGTGGACCGGGCGCATAAAACGTGTTCGGCTCCGGACGGTTCAGCGGGGCAGTGTGCGCAAACCGCAGCGGCAGGTCAGGGTTCGCGATGAACAGCTTTCCGTACGCCACCGCATCCGCCTTGCCCTCATCGAGCAGCCGCTGTCCGCTTGCCTGGTCCAAAGCCTCGTTCGCCACGTACACTCCGCCGAAGAGCTGCCGCAGCTTCGGCCCAAACGTACGCGGTACGCGCACAGAGCGGCAGACGGAGCCAGCCAGGCGCTGCACGCCCTGTTCCGCAGCCCGCGCCAAGTCGCCGTGCTGCCCTAAACAGGAAAGCTACGCAGCCATTCGCGGAAGGGTGGTCCGAGGTCGTCCCGCTTGAGCGCGAACTCGACCGTCGCCTTCAGGAACCCCAGCTTGTCGCCCGCATCGTGCCGCTTGCCCTGGTACTGGAAGCCGAAGACCTTCTCGTGCGCAAGCAGCGCCTTGATCGCATCCGTGAGCTGCAGCTCCCCGCCCGCACCCGGCTTCAGCCCTTCGATCATCTCGAAGATACGAGGCGTCAATATGTAACGCCCGATGATCGCATTGGCAGACGGAGCCTCTTCGAACTTCGGCTTCTCCACCATGCCCTTCACCGCAAGCAGACGCGGGTTGTCCGGCATCGGCGTGCAATCCAGACATCCATACGACGAGATCGCCGGGCCCTCCACAACCTCCGAGCCCAGGATGCTTGATCCCGTCTGCTCAAACGCCTCGACCATCTGCTTCATGCACGGGATCTTCGCGTCCACAATGTCGTCCGGCAGCAGTACGCAAAAGGGCTCATCGCCCACCAGCTCCTTCGCCATCAGCACGGCGTGCCCCAGGCCGAGCGCCTCCGGCTGACGTGTGTAGGTGATCTTCGCCAGCTTCGAGACCGACCGCGCCACTTCGAGCAGCGCCGTCTTGTTGCGCACCTCGAGCGAAGCCTCAAGCTCCGGACTCCTGTCGAAGTGATCTTCCATCGTCGACTTGCCACGGCCGGTCACGATGATGATCTCGGTGCACCCCGCAGCCACGGCCTCTTCCACGCCGTACTGGATCAGCGGCTTGTCCACCAGGCACAGCATCTCCTTGGGAACGGCCTTCGTGGCGGGAAGAAACCGCGTGCCCATGCCCGCGGCAGGAAAGACAGCTTTGCGAATCGTCTTGGAGGTCATCAACGGAGGAAGCCTTTCATCAGTCTCCTTCCATCATATCGGCCCGGGCCGCGGGATGCGCCTGAAGAGAGAAGGG
>JALYIA010000058.1 GCA_030776065.1 Acidobacteriota bacterium | reverse complement strand
GGCTGGGCAAGGTGCTTACGCCGGAGGCCCGCTCGACAGTTGACTGCGAGGCGGCGGCGCAGGCTGTTCTGGCGCTCGCCGCTAGCCGTGCGGCGGCGCAGTCCGGCAGCTACACGGTGGCGAATCCCCACGACGACATCTGGCCGGGCGATGCGCTTGCCTTGACCAGTGGCGGCAGCACGCTGAACGCGGTGGTCCGCACGGTGCACGTGGAGGATGGGCACTCGCAGCCGGAGCACGTGACGTACCGCGTGGCCTTCGCGAACGAGTGGGCTGAATCGCTTGGGCTGCAGCTGTCGGAGGCGGTCGCGCCGGACGCGTACCTGCCGGCGACGGCGGGCTCGAACGCGGCGCCAGCCTCCGCGGTGCTTGCCAACCTGCCTCAGCTCGCGGTGGTCAGCACGACGGGCAACGCGCTGCAGATCGATGCCGGCATGGCCGCGCCTTCGGGTGGAGGGTTCGAGGTTCGCCTGCGCGACTTCGCCTTCGGCCCCACGGGAGGCGAGGACCTGGTGCTGCGCAGCCCGGTGCGCTCGTTTTCGATCCCGCGCACGGCGCAGACGGAACGGTACTACATCCGGATGTACGACGCGTCCACGCCGCCGCGCTACTCGCGCAACTCAGCTGCGGTGTTCACCAATCTGCCACTCAACTAGTTACATGGGGTTGCGGTTCGTTCCGCATCCAGGAGCCCAGTCATGACTGATTTTGAAGGTCAGGTCCTCTCGGACCTGAGTGTTTTGAAGAGCCAGATGCACGAGGTACTCGGCATCGGACAGCCCGGCCGGCTCACCTCGCTCGAAGGCCGGATGCACGACCACGAACGCACCCTGCAGCGCTTCAAGGGCTTTGCGGGGGCGTTCGGGTCGCTGCTCACGGTCGCGCACATTGCGATCGACTACCTCGTCGGCAAGCACTAAACGCAGCACCACATCGAAGACTACACGGGAGCAACATCCATGGACTTCCTCAAGATATTTCTTCGCGGCATCGGTATCGTCCCCAGCCTCGTGCAGGGGGTCGAGGCGCTCTACGGCGCGCAGAGCGGCGCGCAAAAGAAGGATGCCGCGCTCGCCATCGTCTCGTCGTCGATCAACATGGCGGACGCGGTCAGCGCAAAGCACATCGCGGATGCGCCACGCTTTACCCAGGGCCTGAACCTGATCATCGACGGCGTGGTCGAGTGCCTGAACGCCAGCCTGTGGGCGAAGCGGTAAAATGGCTCACCCGCCTATAATCTCCTCATGCCGCTACACCCCAGCCCGCTCGTGGGCGTCATCATGGGCAGCAAGAACGACTACGCCGTCATGCGCTCCGCGGTGGCGGTTCTGCGCGAGTTTGGCGTGCCGTATGAGGCGCGCGTGGTCTCCGCGCACCGCACGCCCGAGCTGATGTTTGCTTACGCGGAACAGGCCGCCGGGCGCGGGCTGCGGGCGATCATTGCGGGTGCGGGCGGCGCAGCGCACCTGCCCGGCATGGTCGCCGCGCGCACGAGGGTGCCCGTGCTGGGTGTGCCGGTCGCCGCTACGGCGCTCGGCGGGATGGACTCCCTGCTCTCGATCGTGCAGATGCCGAAGGGGGTGCCGGTGGCGACGTTCGCGATCGGGGCTCCGGGGGCGGCGAACGCGGCGTTGTTCGCGATTGCGATGCTGGCCTGGGGCGACGCGGCGCTTGGGGCGAGACTCGACGCCTTCCGCGAAGCACGGCGGGACGAGGTGCTCGGGCAGACGCTGGACGCCGAGGGCGACCCAGGGGCAGAGGGGTGAGCGACGCCAGGACCGGCCGGATCCTTCCCGGCGCAACGATCGGCATCTTCGGCGGGGGGCAGCTTGGCCGTCTGACCGCGATGGCGGCGCGCGGCATGGGATACCGCGTGCGTGTGCTCGACCCCGACCCGGCCTGCCCGGCGCGCTTTGTGGTGGATGAGTGCATCGAGTCCGGGTGGGATGACGCGCAGGAGGCCGCCAACCTGGCCCGCGGCTCCGACGTGGTGACGCTCGAGATCGAACAGGTGGCGCTCTCGAGCCTGGACACGGCAGCACGCTTCGCGCCGGTGCGGCCAGGCTCCGCCGTGCTGGGCGTGATCCAGGACCGCATCGTCCAGAAGAACTGGCTGCGCGACCGCGGCTTCCCGGTCGGCGAGTTCCGCTCCGTGCACACGCTGGAGGAGCTTCGCGCCGCCATCGCGGCGATCGGTCCGCGGTGCTTCTGCAAGTCGGCGACCGGAGGCTACGATGGCCGGGGACAGGGCAAGGTAGGCTTCGCGGGCGAGGTGCTGGAGAGCGAGATGCTGGGCGCGTGGGAGGCGCTCGGCAAGGGGCCGGGGGTGGTTGAGCGCGCGGTGGATCTCGACCGCGAGATCTCCGTGCTGGTGGCCCGCTCGCCCTCCGGGGAGACGCGCGTGTACCCTGCCGCGCTGAACCATCACGAGAACCAGATTCTGGAGTGGAGCGTGATCCCCGCGCCGCTGCATGAGGGCATGGCCTCGCAGGCCGCCGCGCTGGCGACCGGCCTCGCGGACGCGATTCGGCTCGAAGGGATCCTCGCGGTGGAGATGTTTGTCACGCTGGCGGGCGAGCTTCTGGTGAATGAGCTTGCGCCGCGGCCGCACAACAGCTATCACGCAAGCGAGCGCGCCTGCATCACCAGCCAGTTCGAGCAGCTTGTGCGGGCCGTGTGCAACCTGCCGCTGGGCGATCCGGCGGCCGTGCAGCCCGCCGCGATTGCCAACCTGCTGGGCGACCTGTGGCTGGCGCCGGGGGGGCAGCCGCGTGTGCCGCACTTCGACGCGGCGCTGGCCGTGCCGGGGGTTCGCCTGCACCTGTACGAGAAGCTGCGGCCGCGGCCGGGCCGGAAGATGGGGCACCTCTCGGCCGTGGGAGCGACGGCGGAGGAGGCAGTGGAGCTTGTGCTGAGGGCGCGCGCCCTGCTGTAAGCGGCGGCGAAACCGCCGGCGACGATCGGGGCTGCAGGCCATGCAACGGGTCTGCACGACCTGCAGGAAGAGGAGGCCCCGAAGGGCCTCCTCTCGTGCAGCGACAGGTGTTGCGTTGTGCAGGGACAGCTGTTGCGGCTTACTTTTGTGGCGGCTTGGCGGCCGGCGGCGTGGTGCGCGGAGCTGCGTTGCTGGGCGTGCGCGGGCGTCCTGCGGAGGGAGCGGCCGGCGGGGGCGCGGTAACGCCGGAGCTGGCGTTGTACGCGGCGACGACGGCTTCGGTGACGTCGGTCTGCTGGTCTGCCCACATCACGTTGCTGGCCTGGTTGCCCACGTCGAGCACAAGGGTAAAGCCGTTCTGCTTGACGTACTGCTGCATGACGGCATTGACCTTCTGCGCGACCTTGCTCAGAGCCTCCTGCTGGTCCGTCTGGTAGGCCTGCTGTGCGTCCTCGGCGTCGCGCTGGAGCTGCTTCTCCTTGGTGTCGATGGTCTTGGCGCGGGAGGCGCGCTCGTCCGGCGCCAGGGTGGCGGGGGCTGCCGCGAGCTGCTTCTTGAGGGAGTCCACCTCGGTGTTCAGGTCGTCGAGCTGCTTCTTCTTGGGCTCGTACTTCTTGTTCACGTCGGCTACGGCGCGCTGTCCTTCGTTGGTGGAGACGACGGCGTTCTCAAACGCGATCAGCGCGATCTTGGCGGGGATGGCGGCAGGGGGGACCGCCGCGGGTGCGCCGGCGGGCGGAGCGGAGGGGGTCGGGGTGGGGGAGACCTGGGCAAAGGCGGCCACAGAGAGGAGACCCGCGGCCAGCGCGGAGGGAAGAACAAGCTTGCGATTCATGCGGTGTGTAAAGCTCCTTGGTCGATATGAAGGTCGATATGAAGAGGACGGTCGAGTCTGTCGAGGTATGAGGTCGGGTTGGAACGAAACAGCCGGTGTGGCAGCGGACAGACCTCCGTTCGACATGCCCGGCACGACCGTGCGGCTTGGGTTTCGCCCCCCTCCGGAGAGGACGCTCGGCAGCGGCGCCGAACCGGCTTTGGGACGCCTGCTGTCCTTGGCCGCACACAGCGCTCAGTTCGGCTGGGATGGATGGAGGCCTGTATGGCTCACCCGCATCGCCTCAAATGATAGCGGGTTGGCGGGCAGGGGTCAAACCTTTGGGTCTCCTGATTTCTGGAGTGCTGGGCGGCGGTTCTCCCGAATTCCGTCGGGCTGCGGGGTGGAGGGCTTGTTTTGCGGGCAAACCGTTTCGAGCTGGTTTGGCACGGCGATTGCTTTCAAAGGTATGTGGGCTGGTTGGTCTCCTTGCAGCAACAGGTCTGGGGGGCGACCGATCAGCCAGTCTCGCCCGGAAGAAACGTGCCGCACTGAGAGCACCTCCGGCGCTTCACCTTCAGGAGGCCGTGACAGGCCAGTCGCCGGTCCGGGCGGAGTGAGTCTCTCCTCTGCCCGGAGTGGCAGAGCCGGAGCCTCGCAGGAGAGTGCTTGCGAGCCGGATGGTTCGGGTGTACTATTGGCTTGCCCTGTGGTCCGGCAGCGGGTGCCGGCAAAGGTGCGGATGCTGGGGCTGATCCTGTCAGGCGCACCGAATGGGTGCAGACTGCGTGGGATGTTCGGCAAAGCATCTAAGCCAATGTATGCGACTGCGCGCCCAACCAGGCACGCGTCACGTGACGGACAGCAATGTATAGCGCAACCCGCCCTACCAGGCTGGGTTCAGCGAACGAACACAAACCGCAGCGAGGCTATCTCCCATCGCAGAATGCCGCGACGATCGCATTGGGCATCCATGCATTGAGTCCACCCGAGCGCTCCGGTACGGGGTAGACCAGGGGTCTCTACGGCTAGACGAGGGGTCTCGTGGAGCAAAACAACGGAAGCGCCCACGGTTGTGCGCTTCCAGGTTGGGAGCGAGGGGCAAACGGCCAGCCTCGCCGCAACCGGCAGACGCAGTAACCACACGTAGTCCGAGTACAACTTGAGACGGTTCTTACCGACGCCAGAATGCCGGTCTTGTTCCTCCCTCGCACACTGCGCGGGGCAGGACGATCTCTGCAGGCGTGGGCACGAAGCGCGCATCACCAACACGCAATAGGACGTGGAAACATGAGTTCAGAACAGAGCGTACCCGAGGTGCAGGTGCACCAGGGTCTTCCGCCGGCCCAGATCGGTTCCAACGGCTCCGGGCAGGACACCACCCACAGCATCGCCCACGGCATGGGGCAATCCAAGAGCAGCCGGCGGCGGCGGCGCAAGCGCAAGAACAAGGGTGGGGATTCGCCTGTGGCGGCGGCAAGCGGTGCGCAGGCTCCGGCACAGTTCACCGGCGAGATGCAGGCTTCGGCCGGCGCGGCGGTGCAGTTCCAGCCGCAGAGCGGGTTCCACCAGGCGGGCGGCGGGCAGCAGCAGGCCGGCCAGGGCACCAAGCGCTGGAAGAAGAAGTTTCGCGACCGCGATCGCCGCGGCGCCAGCCAGGAGAATCCCGGCAACCAAGCCAGCGCCGGCTCCGGCTCCGGATACAGCAACGGCGGCGGCGCTGCGGTGCATCGCGAGAAAGACACTCACCAGCCCGGCAACACCGCGGGCGGCTTCAAGCGCAAGGGTGGCGGCGGCAAGCAGCGCGACCGTGGCCCGCGCGGCTTTGTTGGGCCGATGGACCACAGCTACCGTGCGGTAAACGGCAACTTTGCCGACGGACCGCCTTCCACGCTGGACTCGCAAGGCTTCTTCGGCCGCAACGGAGGCGGAGGCGGAGGAGGACGCGCGTATGTCGCGGACTCGCAGCCGATCGACTACTCCGTGGGACGGCCTGTGCCGATTCCGGACGACGCACCGACCAAGATCTTCTTCTTCATCGAAGACCTCTTCTTCAACGCGAAGATCACCGAGACAGCGCGCAAGCTGGGCGTGAAGGTGGCCTTTGTGAAGAACGATAAGGAGGCGATCGCTGCCCTGACCTCGATGGAGGATGAGGCGGACCGGCCGGGCCTGATCGTGTTCGACCTGAACAACGCCAACGTGAAGCCGCTGACGCTGATCCCGAAGCTGAAGTCGAAGCTGAAGAAGAGCACCTCGATCATCGGCTTTCTGTCGCACATCCAAGGCGACCTGAAGGCGAAGGCGGTGGAGGCGGGCTGCGACACCGTGATGGCGCGTGCGGCCTTTTCGCAGAACCTGCCCAATCTGCTGCGCCGCTATGGGCTGCACGAAGAGGAAGAAGACAACTTCAACCAGTAGCCCTCGCGGGTGAGGGCGCTGGATTGTCTGCGTACTTCGTTGTCGACGATGCGTGCCTCGGCACGCATCGATGTAGAACTCGCGTTTGCGGCGTGTGACTCGTTGTGGTCCCTCGCTCGGCCTCTGCCCGGTCGAGAACAGTGCTGAATCTCGCCTTTGCGTCCGCTACTCCCCAGGTTGCCATGGCGTGAATCTCCTCGATGACCGATACAGTCAAATCGACCCGCGAGGGCGTTTCTACTCTTCTTTCTTTTTGTTTCTGGGGCGGGTTTTGAACCAGATAGGCGTGCCGATGAAGCGAAAGGTGTCGCGGATCTGGTTGGCGAGGAAGCGCTCGTAGGAGAAGTGGAGCGGGGTGTCGCGGTCGGTGAAGAGGACGAAGGTGGGGGGCGCGACGGCGGCCTGGGTCATGTAGTAGATCCGGATGCGGCGGTTGGAGGGGACGCCGGCCTTCTGGAAGTCCACACGGGCGAGGAAGCGGTTCATCTGGCCCGTGGTGACGCGCTTGCGGCGCTCGCGGGCGACGAGCTCGATCTTCTTGTAGAGGGCGTCGATGCCTTTGCCCTTGGCGGCGGAGAGGAAGACGAGCGGGGCGTAGTCGAGGTACTTGAGCTTGTCGCGGACGGCCTGCTCGTAGGTCTTCTGGTCGGGCCTGGGGGCGGGCTCGGAGCCGGCGCGTTCGGAGCGGAAGGTCATCTCGGGTGTTGCGGACTTCCTGCTCTCCCGTCCGTGGCCGGAGCCGCCCTTCGATGGGGCACCCGAGGCTTCGGGGTGCTCGGCGCCGGCGGGTTTGGGCGGGTTGGTGAGGAGGTCCCACTTGTTCACGACGATGATGACGGAGCGGCCGGACTCGTGCGCGTAGCCGCCGATGTTGGCGTCCAGGGCGTGGACGCCTTCGGTGGCGTCGAGCACGAGGAGGGCGATGTCCGCGGCCTCGAGGTGCTTGCGGGCCATGATGACGGAGAGCTTTTCGGCCATGAGCTTGGTCTTGCCCTTGCGGCGGATGCCGGCGGTATCGACGAAGCGGAAGTCGTGGTGGTCGCGGGTGACGACCTCGTCCACGGCGTCGCGTGTGGTTCCGGCGATTGGGCTGACGATGGCGCGCTCGGTGCCGGTGAGGGCGTTGAGCAGAGTGGATTTGCCGACGTTAGGGCGGCCGATGATGGCGATGCGGGTCTCGGTCTCGGTGTAGTCGCCGTGGGAGCGGAGCCGGCGGGGCTGTTCCGTGTCGGCAGATGAAGCAGGTTCCTCGGCTTCGCCTGGGAATGACAATTCTTCGGCAGGATCTTCGCCGGTGTGCTCGGTGAGGCCGGTACCGGTGCCGGGAGGTGGCGTGAAGTCGGGGCCGTCTTCGTCTTCCGCCATCTCGTCTTCGGCGGTGAGGAAGGCTTCTGGCGCGACGTTGGGTTCGGTGGGTTTGGGCAGGGTCTCGAAGACGGCGTCGAGCAGGTCGCCGATGCCGTTACCGTGTTCGGCGGAGATCGCGACCGTGTTTTTGAAGCCCAGGCTGCGGAAGTCCTCCGCCCCTGCGACGAGGCCCGCCGTATCGATCTTGTTGACTGCGAGGAACGACGGCTTGCCGGTGCGGAGCAGCAGGCGTGCGAGGTCGAGATCAGGAGAGGCGAGGTGGGTTCGACCATCGACGACCATGACGATGGCGTCGGCCTCGATGAGGGCGGTCTGGGCCTGGCGAAAGATCTGCCCGGGGATCAGTTCGGGGTCGTCGGGGACGATGCCGCCCGTGTCCACGATGCGTGCCGGCTGGTTGAGCCAGTCGATCACGCCGTAGATGCGGTCGCGCGTGATGCCGGGCTCGTCGCCGACGATGGATCGGCGGGAGCCGGTGAGGCGGTTGAAGAGGGTGGATTTGCCGACGTTGGGGCGGCCGCAGATGGCGATCAGGGGGAGGTGCGTGAGATCTTCGGCAGCGGTCTCGCGCCTGCGGGCGGTGGAACGGCCGGAGGACGTCTGCATGGCCGCGGCCTGAAGTTCGGCCTCGCGCCATGCGGCGACGTCTTGATCGGGGGAGTCGGGGGCCCGGCGGCCGAGCAGCCGGTCCGCGGGGCGGGTGGTGGT
>JALYIA010000057.1 GCA_030776065.1 Acidobacteriota bacterium | reverse complement strand
GTGTGAGGTTGTGGGGTGTGAGGTGTGAGGTGTGAGGGTGCGGGGTTGCGGCTGGGGCGCGGGCGGGTGGGGTTCGCTTCGCAGCCGGCGGCCGTCAGCGGCGGCGGCTGAGGAAGAAGAAGAGGATGAGGAGCAGGGTGACGAGGAGGCTTCCGGGCCAGACCCAGAGGCCTCCTCCGGAGGAGTAGCCGGCGACGAGGCAACCGCTGAGCGGGAGGGTGAGGAGGAGGGTGGCGAGCAGGAGAGAGAGTCTGCGGGTCATAGCCGGGTGAGATGCAGGCGGCGGGGGTGATGTAGCCGGTGTCGGGCGACGCAGGCGGTGCGGGCGAGGCAGGCGGTGCGGGCGATGTAGCCGGTGCGGGTGGCGCGGGTTACTGCAGGAGGCTTTCTTCGCTCGAGCGAAGGCGCAGGATGCGGTCGATGGCATAGGGGGCGCGGTGCGATGCGGTGTGGTAGTGGCGCACCTGGAGCTCCCCGAGGAGGCCGATGCCGAGCATCTGGATGCCGCCGAGGATAAGGATGCCGGCGATGAGGAAGATGGGGCCGTGGATGGACATGACGTGCTGCCCGGTGAGCAGCTTGAGGGCGAGCATCCAGAGGGCGAGGGAGCCTCCGGCGACGATGCCGAGGGCTCCGATGCCGCCGAAGAAGTGCAGCGGACGGGTCATATAGCGGAGAAGAAAGCGGATGGTGAGGAGGTCGAAGAGGACGCGAAAGGTTCGGGAGAGGCCGTAGTGGCTCTGGCCGGCGGTGCGTGGCGGGTTGGAGATGGGGATCTCGCAGATGCTGGCGCCGTACCAGGAGGCGAGCGCGGGGATGAAGCGGTGCATCTCGCCGTAGAGGGGGATGTTGTGGATGACCTCCCGGCGATAGGCTTTGAAGGTGGTGCCGAAGTCGTGGATGTCGACGCCGGAGACGCGGGCCATGAGCCAGTTGGCGCAGCGGGATGGGATGCGTCGGAAGAGGAGGTTGTCACCGCGCTGGGCGCGCCATCCGCTGACGACGTCGTAACCTTCTTCGAGGCGGGCGAGGAAGTTGGGGATCTCGTCGGGGTCGTGCTGGAGGTCGCCGTCCATGGCGAGCAGCATGTCTCCCTGGGCGTGGTCGAAGCCGGCGGCGAGGGCGGAGGTCTGTCCGAAGTTGCGGCGGAGCTTGATGACGAGGACGCGGGAGTCGACGGCGGCGATCTCTTCGAGCAGGCGGTAGGTGCGGTCGCGGGATCCGTCGTCGACGAAGACCATCTCGAAGGACTCCCCAACCTGCTCCATCACGAGCTTGACGCGATCGTAGAGGGCGGTGACGTTTTCTTCTTCGTTGTGGAAGGGGACGACGATGGAGTACTTCGGCACAGTTCGATGATACGCCTTTGGCCGGGGTCGATCCTGCTCGGGGGTGCGCGGCGCAGGGTGTCCGGGGGAGAGGGCCGCACACGGCAAGAGGCCCGGGGATTCCGGGCCTCCTGGCGTTGGAAGGGGGTTCGACGTGCGGTTAGCGGTGTGCGGTACGACGTGCCGGCGCATGGGCCGGGGCATGGGCCGCGGGACGTGCGGGAGCGGCCTTGCCGAGGACGACCGAGCCGTTGCTCATGGTGATCATGAGCGGGGTGGAGGTGAAGGAGTCGTAGGTGCCCTGGACGGTGACGGTCTTGCCGACGGCCATGGCGTCCGCCTTGCGTGCGGCTGCTGCCTTGGCGGCCGCGGTGGTGGGCTCCTCGGCTGCGGCGAGGTTGACGGTGAAGTCCGCGGTCTTGGACTGCTTGGCGTCGTCGGAGACGGCGAGCTGGAGCTGGGTGGGTGTGGAGGCGATCACAAGCGCGCCGGGGATCTCGACGGACTTGCCCTTGATGGTCTCCCAGACCTTGGCGCTATCTTCGGGAGAGCCGTACTGGAAGACCATCTCCTTATCGGCGATGGCGAGGGTGCCGAGGTCTGCTGTGCTGGTGATGATGCCGTGGATCTGCTCGGCCGGGGTGGGCGCGGGCTTGACGGACTCCTTGAAGCCGGCCGGCGGGGTGAGGTTGGCCTGGGCCGCGGTGACGACGGCGTCGTAGCCTTCATCGGCGCCGTGGTACTTCTTGTAGCAGAACTTGGCGGTGGGTGCGATCTGGCTCTTGAAGGGCTCGGGCGCGTAAGCGACGAACCGTGAGGCGTAGAAGGCGCAGTTCAGGTAGTCGGGCGGCGTGGACTGAAGGTACGCGAGCGCGAGGAAGTAGGTGTCCTGGAGGATCGGTCCGGGCTTGGTGGTCTGGTCTGCGGGCACCGCAGAGAGCTCCTTGGTGAAGTTCTCGACTGCGGTGGTGGTGTCCTTCTTGTTGAGTGCGGCGGTGGCGATGGAGGAGTAGAAGATGGGGAATGCGGTGTTCTGCAGCGTCTTGTAGTCGGCGTCGGACATGCTGGCCGGCTTGGCGGCTACGAGCCCCTTCTGGGCGGCGGAGGCGGCGGCGTCGAGCGCGGCCTGCTTGGCTGTGGGATCGGTGAGCGCGTCGGCCGACTGCTTGCGGAGGTAGGCCTGAAAGGTGAGGGCGCGGAGGTTGCCGGGGTCGAGCTGCAGGACCTTGTCGGCGGTCTCGAGGGTCTTCGCGGCGTCGAACTGGCTGTAGGTCGCCATGAGGATGACGAGCATGTCCGTGCGGGTGGCGGGACAGGCGGACTGCGGGAAGGCGGCGAGGTAGGCCGTGATGGCGGCGGCCTTGGCCTTGGGATCGGTTTGCGCCAGGGCGTCCGTGTAGGGCTTGTACTCGGCGTCGGGCATCTGGCAGGGTGCGGCGGCTCCACCTGAGCCGAGGGCTACCGGTTGCTGCGCGTGGCTGGAACGGACAGCCGGCGCAAAGGCGGCACAAGCCAGGAGAGAGGCAACAACGACCTTCTTCATTCAGTACTCCTCATTTGAAACGACTCGTTTTGCAAGATGCCCGCCGCCCGGTGGGATGTCCGGTGGTCAAGGTTTGTACGATGCGAGCTGGCGCCGATTCTTCCATGCTGCACGCTGAAGCGGCTGAAGATAGGGCTGATGTCGATTATAGGAACGGGGGTTGTCTGTGGCAAGTTTGGGGGATGGAGGCGGGGTTTTCGGGGGGCGATGCGGCGGGATTCGGGGCGGTGCGGGGGGGGATTTCAGAACTGGAAGTAGAGAAAACGGACGGATGAGTCGAGGTTGGCGAGCACGGCGAACAGGAGTACGGCCATGATGACGGCCCAGGGGACGGTCGGGCTCCAGCGCAGGCCGGGGAAGAGGGTGGGGGCGGGGGCGGGATTGACGTTGGGGGTTCCGGGGGAGGAGGCGAGGCGGCCTGCGCCGGACTCCTGCCCGAGGATCTGCTGGGTGTTGGGGAAGAACCAGACGACGGGAAAGAGGCAGAAGGCGAGGGCTCCGGGGAGGAGCTCCTCGGGGCGGCCTGCGCCGTGGGCGCCGAAGAGGTTGCGCAGGAGCATGCCGGCGGCGGGCAGCGAATCGGAGCGGAAGAAGATGAGCGCGAAGGCGACCTGGAGGTAGACGCCGGACATCATGGCGAGGCGGCGGAGACCGGCCGCGCGCGGCGCGGGGGTCGGGTTGCGGGCGCGCTGGCGGAAGTGGCGCCACGCCTGGCTTGCGGTGAGGAAGACGCCGTGGATGAGTCCGAAGACGATGAACTGGAGGCCTGCGCCGTGCCACATGCCGGTCAGCAGCATGGTGAGCAGCGTGGGATAGGCGACCATGGAGGCGAATCCACCGAAGGTGGCGAGGGCTTTGCGGGAGATCTTGCGTCCGGAGGCGATGCGGCGGCGCTGCACGGAGAGCAGGAGCGGGTTGTAGAGATAGAGGGTGATGTAGCGCGAGAGAGTCATATGCCAGCGCTGCCAGTACTCGGTGATGGAGGTGGCCTTGTAGGGGGAGTCGAAGTTGAGGGGAAAGCGGATGGAGAAGATGCGGGCGAGGCCGAGCGCCATGTCGGAGTAGCCGGAGAAGTCGAAGTAGAGCTGCATGGAGTAGACGATGAGGCCGACCCAGGCGTTGGCGGCGGTGAGGCCGGCGGGGTGGGCGAAGGCGGCGTCGGCTGTGGGTGCGAGCTTATCCGCGATGAGCACCTTTTTGGCGAGGCCCATGAGGAACCAGGTGAAGCCGAGGGAGACGTCTTCGGGATTGAGGGCGAAGCGGCGGGGGGGGCCGGAGAGGGCGTGGT
>JALYIA010000056.1 GCA_030776065.1 Acidobacteriota bacterium | reverse complement strand
ACCCCTCCGGCGCACTCATCCCGAACGCCTGGCTCACCCTCGCCCCCGCCGACCCCGCCCCCTCCCAGCCCTCCGCCAGCCTCACCCGCAGCGACGCCGTCGGACGCTTTCTCCTCACCCCCGCCCCAGGCGCCTACACCCTCACCGTCCGCGCCTCGGGCTTCGCCGACCTGCAGCTCCCGCCGTTCCACCTCGCCGCCGGTGACGCCCAGGTCCTCGACGTCCACCTCGCCATCGCCCCGCAGATGGAAGAGATCGAGGTCCGCGACGATCCCGCCGCCGCCCGCGCCGCAGGAGCCCTCGTCCTCTCCCAGCCCGACATCGACCAGCTCCCCCTGGACCCCACCGCGCTCCTCGACCAGCTCCAGACCATCGCCGGCACCTCCGCCGCCCAGCTCTGTATCGACGGCCTCTCCGCCGTCTCCCTCCCCCCGCGCTCCCAGATCCGCGAGATCCGCATCAACCAGAACCCCTACTCCGCACAGAACGACATCGGCCCCGCCACCGGCTCCATCCAGATCCTCACCCGCCCGGGAACAGACCGCCTGCACGCCGACCTCTACGTCCTCGGCAACCTCTCCCAGCTCAACGCAAAAGACCCCTTCCTCCCCGGCCAGCCCAGCTACTACGCCGTCTCGAGCGAGGGCACACTCAGCGGAGCCCTCCGCCGCGACGCCTCCTTCATCCTCCGCTACGCCGGCACCGAAGAGCGCCTCAACTCCCTCATCGATGCCCAGGCCCTCGCCGCCAGCGCCCAGACCCTTCCCCCCGTCCTCGCCAGCCCCTTCTCCCGCCTCGTCCTCTCCCCCCGCCTCGACCTCAGATCCGGCCCCCACGGCACCCTCATCCTCGCCTACACCCTCCAGCGAACCCGCCAGACCGACGGCGGAGTCGGCCAGACCGTCCTCCCCAGCCAGGCCTACACCAACACCACCCTCACCCACACCCTCCAGATCTCCAATACCCAGGTCCTCGGCGACCGCGCCATCGACGAGACCCGCCTCCAGTACCTCCGCCAGGACACCGCCCAGACGCCCGCCAGCGACGCCCAGACCATCGTCGTCCAGGGCGTCTTCCAGGGCGGCGGCAGCCCCGACGGCGACCGCGACGAAACCCTCACCCGGCTCGAAGCCCAGAACTACCTCACCCTCTCCCACCGAGCCCACTACACCAGCCTCGGCGCCCGCCTCCGCACCGCCCGCGTCCAAAGCCGCTCCACCGCGGGCTTCAACGGAACCTTCGTCTTCTCCTCCCTCGCCGACTACACCAACACCGTCTACGGCACAGCCCACGCCGCCGCCCAGTACCTCAAATCCATCGGCGACCCCGCCGCCTCCGTCAGCCTCACCGACGCCGCCCTCTTCGCCCACGACGACTGGAAGGCCGCCTCCCGGCTCACCCTCAGCTACGGCCTCCGCGCCGAGATCGAATCCTTCGCCTCCACCCGCCTCGAACTCGCCCCCCGTACCGGATTCTCCCTCGCCCTCGGCCGCGCCAACAGCGGCGCCACACCCCGCTACACCCTCCACGGCGGAGCCGGCATCTTCTTCCGCAGGTTCCCGCTCGACTCCGCCCTCACCGCCGTCCGCCAAAGCGGAGCCACAGAAAAGCAGCTCCTCATCCCCAGCCCCCAGTTCTTCACCGCCATCCCCGACGACCAGTCCCTCCAGGCCCTCTCGAACACCACCACCTACCGCGTCAGCCCGCGCTTCCGAACCCCCTACACCTTCGCCACCACCCTCTCGCTCGACCGCCAGCTCGGACGCTCCGGTACCCTCGGCCTCAGCTGGCTCCTCAGCCGGGGCATCCACACCCCCCTGCTCGAAAACACCAACGCGCCCCTGCCCGGAACCTACAACCCCGGCAGCCCCGCCGGCGGCGTCCGCCCCCTCGGCACCGACGCCAACCTCTACGACTTCGCCTCCGACGGCCTCTCGCGTTCCAACCGCCTCTCCGCCATCCTCAACCTCCGCCACGGCAAATACTCGCTCTACACCTACTACATGGCCCGGTTCAACACCAGCGACGCCGAAGCCAACGCCTTCGCCTCCCAGCCCTACACCGTCGCCGCAGACCGCGGCCGCGCAGACGACGACATCCGACACTCCTTCACCCTCCGCGCCGCAGCCGAGCTGCCCCACCACCTCTCCCTCAGCGGCTTCGTCCACGCCACCAGCGGAGCCCCCTTCAACATCGTCCTCCCCACCGACCGCAACGGCGACAGCCGCTTCAACGACCGCCCCGCCTTCGCCACCGACCGCACCCGCGCCACCGTCGTCCTCACCTCCTGGGGAGCGTTCGACACCGACCCCCAGCCCGGCCAAACCATCATCCCCCGCAACCTCGGCCAGGCGCCCGCCTACGTCCTGGTCGACTTCGCCGCCGGAAGAAGCTTCATCCTCCAGCGCGAGGCCAAACGCCACACCGCCGCCGCAGCCTCCCCCAACAGAGCAGCCCCCAACAGAGCCTCCCCCAGCAACTCCTCCCCCCGCGCACCCGCCAGCCTCACCCTCTGGGTCGAAGCCCAGAACCTGTTCAACCACCCCAACCACACCACCCCCGTGGGCACCCTCGGCTCCCCCCTCTTCGGCCGATCCCTCGCCATCGTCCGCTCCAGCTCCCTCTCAGGGGACCGCACCGTCAACCTACAGCTCTCCCTCCGCTTCTAACCCCACCCCCCGCCCTTTGCCCTATTTGTTTGTCATCCCGCCCTTTTGTTTGTCATCCCGCAGCGAAGCGAAGGGATCTGCTTCAATCCGTTGCCGTTGCATTTGCATTTGCACTAGCCGATGCACTGCACCCCACCGTCCCGCCGTATTGCTTTGTCATCCCGCCATATTCGTCCTTTTGTTTGTCATCCCACCCTTTTGTTGTCATCCCGCAGCGAAGCGAAGGGATCTGCTTCAATCCCATGCCATCCCCCCTAACCCCTCAACCGAAAGCGCCCACCCGCCACAGCCGCACCCCAAACTGCTGTCAACCCCCCAAAAAACGCAACTACCACAATCCAAACCACTTCCCCCCGAAAATAGAAGGGCATTTAGTTATGCTCCACCCGGTACAATAGAAGTAGAGAGTAGAACAAGCGCACCCCCCCGGAGCGGCCATTGGGACACCACCCACGGCCACTCACACTCGGCCGCCTAACTCCTTTCGATTGGATACTTTACCGCTAACCCCTTTAGACCAAGTACTTTAGCACCTAAGTCCTTTAGACAAGATACTTTACGACCAAAGTACAGGGGGAGGGGGGGGTACCCCGGAGCCAGCCGGCCCCGGCAGGCCGGGAGCACCACCCGCTCACCGCCCCAGGTACTCCGCAAGCCGCTCCATCACACGGTCCATCTGGCCGAAGTCCTTCGGCCGCCGCAGCACCGACGTCCGCACCTGCCCCAGCAGCCGTCCGCACAGCCGGAAGCACTCCGCCTGCCGCCCCGTCGGCTTCATCAGATACTCGAAGTGCATCAGCCGAAGCAGCCGCGTCGTCGCCTCCACACCGCCGACCGGATCGATCGCCACACCCGCCTCACCGTCGTCGTTCCACTCCAGAAACACGACCTCCCGCAACGGAAGCCGCTCCTCGGTCGCCGACATCGGCAGCCGGAACTTCTCCTCCTGGCTCCACACCCGGGGAAGCCCCTCGATCGGAGCACCCAGCACGCGAAGCGCGCTCGGCCACAGCTTCAACGCAGGCGCCACCGGAATCACCCGCACCTCCGCCGTCTCGGTCTCGAGCAGACACAGGTCGTCCGACACAGCCGCACCTCCGCCCCGCGTCAGGTACGCCGCAACCGTCGACTTGCCCGCGCCCGAGTCCCCGGCAAACGCCGCCACGCCGCTGCCCACCCGCACCGAGCTGGCATGCAGCGCATACCGTCCAGCCTGGAAACAGAGCTGCGAAAAGATAGGAGCCAGAAGATACGCGCGGATGTCCTCGGGCGGCGCACCCGGAGCCGGATCGACCACAACCTCGCGGCCGTCGCGTACATAAAACGTCGCCACCCGCGGCACACGCTGCAGGTACTCCGTGCGCGAGGCCCACCACCGCGTCTCGTTCGCGACGACGCCCTCGATCGTCTCCGGAGCCCGCCCCAGCCGCACCCGGACGTCGGGCTCTCGACCGAGCGCCGCTCCCGCGACACCCTGCGCAGACAGCTCCGGGAACGCGACCTCCGATGCGATCAGAAACGGTCCAAGTCCATACAACTCAACGCCCTGGCGCATGGCCCGATCATACATCCGCGGCCCGCGTACACGCGCTTTGACCCGCAGGCAACCCCATTCTTCTAACACTTTCGTAACACTGCGGCAGAGCTTTCCGGTTGACTGCCCCGTGCGCGCGCTCTACCATTAGTTTGTCGTATAGCAATTTTCCGATCTTGCTCGAACTGAGCGCTCCTCGTTTCCGCATCTCACTACTCAACACAGCGCGATCGGATGCGGCGCCAGAGCAATCACAACGGACGCGCATCTAAAACTCCAGCACGACGCTGGATCGGATCCTGGAGAACGTGCGAACACTTCAGCGACGCTAGGGAGGATTCCATGTACGCGACGAAGACAAGCTCACACGGGCAGCAGCCGGATCGACACAAGAAGGATTGGTCGGCCCCCACGCTGACCGTTACCGCGATCAACAGCGCAGAAGGCGCAATCTCGGGCCCACTCTGTGACAAGCACGGCTCGCTCTCTGCCGGCTCAACCTGCCCGTAACCAACCGCAGACCACGCGCGACGTTGCCCGCAACGTCGCCCTGGCCGACCCGGAAAAAACCCGGCGTACTTCCAGACGAGGAGCCTTCGGGCTCCTCGTTTTTTCTTCCCCCGCGGCCTTCGGCTAGACTGGCTGGCACGATGAGTCTCCCGCACCACACGCCGCACGCCGCGAGCCCCTTTGAGCGCGACCCGTTGAGCGCGACCCGTTGAGCGGGACCCGTTGAGCGCGATCTGCGGCGCCTGGCAGCCCAGCAACAGCTCCGCCGCGGACGATCTCTGCGGACGGATGCTCCGCGCCCTTCAGCCCCACGGTCCAGACACACCGCACGAACCGCACCGTCCACCCGCGCCCTCTGCCTCATCGCCCGTGGCGCTCGGCCACCGCCTGCTCCGCATCACCGCCGAGGACGCCCTGGAGCGACAGCCGCTCGCCTCGCACGACATTGTGCCCGCAGCGGAGGTCTTCGCCTCCGCGGACGGCCTGGCCGCGCAGCCTGTCGTGCTCGTAGCCGACGCGCGCATCGACAACCGCGCGGAACTCGCCGCTGCCCTCGCCCTCTCGTCCGCCGAATTGGCCCTGCTGCCCGACTCCGCCGTCCTGCTGCGCGCGTGGCTGCGCTGGGGACCCGAATGCCTCGCACGCCTCGCGGGAGCCTTCGCCTTCGCCGCATGGGAGCCTGCGCGGCAGCGCCTCGTCCTCGCGCGCGACCACGCCGGAGAACGGCCCCTGTACTTCCGCCACACGCCCCAGTCGCTCCTGTTCGCCACCACCGCCCGCGCCCTGCGCGCCTGCCCCGGGGTCTCGAGCGAACTCGACCAGCGTCAGCTCGCCCGCGACCTGATCGGCCTGCCGCCCGAGTACCCGCACTCCCGCTTCCGCGAGATCGGGGAGATCGCACCCGGTCACTGCCTCATCGTCCACGCCGATGGAACGAGCCTCACCGCCACGCACCGCCGCTATTGGGACATCCACCACCTCGCGCCCATCCGCTACGCCCGCGACGTGGACTACGTCCAACACTTCCGCGTCCTCTTCGACGAGGCCGTTCGCTGCCGCCTCCGCACCACCGGCAACGTGGCCTCCGAGCTCAGCGCCGGACTCGACTCGGGCGCGGTCACCGCCACCGCCGCGCGCCTCGCTGGCGCAGCCGGCCTGGCGCTCACCGCGTACACAGCCGTTCCGTCAGCCGAGTTCGCCGGCCCGCTCGCGCCCGGCTTCCTCGCCGACGAGGGTCCCGCCGCAGCGGAGGTCGCCGCGCTCTACCCGAACCTCCGCCACGTGCGCATCGGATCGGACGGCTCGGACATGCTGCGCGAACTGCGCCGGCTGTTTCCCCTGCTCGACCTTCCGCACGCGGCAGGCCTGAACGCCGTCTGGAGCAACGCCATCTACGACCATGCACGCGCCTCCGGCGTCAACGTGATGCTGTCCGGTGCGCTCGGCAACTTCGCCGTCTCCTACAACGGCGCGGACATCCTGCGCAGCCTCTTCCGCAGCGGCCGCTGGGCCGCATCGCTGCGCACCGCGCTCCACCTGCGCCGCATCGGCATCTCCTCGGGCCGCGACGCCGCTTCGCTCACCGTCTTCTCCGCGCTGCCGTGGCCGCTGCGGCGCCGGCTCGATCCGTTGATCCGCGGCACCGGGATCGCGTGGAGCGCACTGCGCGCCGACCGCGCCCGGCAGTTCCACGCCCTGGACCAGTTCCGCCGCTACCTCTTCACGCACGCCAGCACGCTTCCACGCCTGATGGAGAGCCAGTTCCAGAACAACCAGTACGGCGACTACAACGCAGCCGCCTCCGCCGGCTGGCACATCGATGTTCGGGACCCCACGGCCGATCGCCGCGTCTTCGAGTTCTGCGCCTCCATCCCGCCCGAGCAGTTCCTCGTCGGCGGAGTCAGCCGTTCGCTCGTCCGCCGCGCCATGCAGGGCTCGCTCCCCGCAGCGACGCTGAACCGCACCGATAAAGGCGCGCAGGCCGCCGACTGGTTCCACTCCCTCACGCGCATCCGCGGCGAACTCGCCGCGGAGGTCGAACGCATCGCCGCCTGCCGGGCCGCGCGCGAGCTGGTGGATGTGGATCTGCTCCGCGACGCGCTCGTACACTGGCCCGCCACCGTCCGCGAGGCTGCCGCCAAGGCAGGCATCCTTCAATCGGCGATCCCGCGCGGCATTGCGGCCGGATACTTCATCCGCCGCATCGAGCGCGAATCCGGCGCAACGTCACCTGCCGAGTAGTCGGATTGTGCCTGGGCTCCACCTGCTTCTAGCCTGCAGGCGGCCTGAACTGCGAGCCATCCACCGAAGCCTTCGAGAAGCTCGCCAGCCAGGTGCTCCTCGAAGCGACGACGCGTTCACCGGCGCGGCGGACAGACGAAGCACTTCGTGCGCGATGCCGAACAGCGCAAACCGAAATGCCGAACCGCGCAAACCGCGATGCCGAACAGCGCAAGCCGGGATGGCGGACAGCGCCATCGCAGTCCGTCCGCAGAACGCCGCTACGCCGCACGCATCTGCTACCGTAACTACCATGCCGCCTGACGACTCTCCGGCTGAGCCTGGCACCACCTTCGCCAGCGCGCTTCACCTGGTCCGGTTTGCGCTGTCGGTGCAGGCGCGGCCGTGCGCCATCACGATCGGTGCAGCCCTGTTCGGTTCGCTCGCGGAGGGCGCGAACCTCGTCATCCTTCTGCCTCTGCTCGCAGCCGCCGGCATGAGCTTTCCCGGAGGCTCCGTGCCGGGGCGGCTCGCCGCCGTATCGCAGACGCTGCTGCTTCGTTCGGGAATCCCGCACAGCCTTTGGCTGCCCGCGGTGCTCGCCGTCTTTCTGCTCACCGGAGCGGTGCGTTCGGTGCTGCGCCGCACGCAATCGACCATGACCTACGCGACCACCAACGCCGTGCAGCTTACGCTCAGCCGCAGAGTCTACGCTGCCGTGGTCCGGGCCCAGTGGGGCTACCTGGTGCGCCAGCGCTCCGGCCGGCTCACCCACCTGCTGACCGAACAGCTCGGCAAGGTGACGGAAGCGATCGCGCTCGCACTCTCGCTCGTCAATCTGCTCTGCCTGCTTCTGCTCTACCTCGCGCTTGCGCTCAAGCTCTCGGTTGCGATGACCGCGATCGTCCTTGCGCTCGGAGGCGCGCTGCTGCTCGTGCAGCGCCGTGCCGTGCGGCGTTCCCGCACCAGCGGCGAAGACCTGAACGACAGCATCGGAGAGGTCTTCGCGGCCACAGAAGAGCACCTGCTGAACCTGAAGAGCGTCAAGACGTGCGATGCCGAAGACCGCGACATCGACCTCTTCGCCTCGCTCTGCGCGGAGGTCGTCCGCAACTCGAACGCCTCTGCGCGACACCAGGCCGCCGCCGCGTTCCGCTTCGAGGTCGGCTCCCTGCTGGCGCTTGCCGCAGTGATCTTCCTCGCGCTCGATGTGCTGCACGTGCAGGCCGCTACCCTTCTGCTTCTGCTTGGAATCTTTACCCGCCTGATGCCGCAGCTCGCGGCCATGCAGGCACAGACGCACCAGTTCGCCGCCACGCTGCCCTCCTACGAGCACGTCCTGCGCATCGAGCGGGAGTGCCTCGCGCATGCCGAGGCCCCGCTCGCCGACACGCCGCAGACCACCTTCGCCCTGAGCCGCGAGCTGCGCCTGGAGGATATCTGGTTCGCCTACCCGTCGCGTTCCGCCGCGACCGCACCCGCAAACACAGGACCCGATGCCGCGGAATGGGTCCTGCGCGAACTCTCCCTCAGCATGCAGGCAGGCTCGCTGACCGCGATCTCGGGAGCCTCCGGCGCGGGCAAGAGCACGCTCGCCGACATCCTCAACGGCCTGCTCGCCCCGGCGCGCGGACGCGTCCTGCTCGACGGCCGCAGCCTGACAAACGCGGACCTGCGGCAGTGGCGCCGCCACGTCGGCTACGTAGGACAGGAGACCGTGCTCTTTCATCGCACCATCCGCGAGAACCTGCTGTGGGCCCAGCCCTCTGCCTCGCGCGGCGAGCTGGATCAGGCGCTGCACCTCGCCTCCGCGGGCTTTGTGTATGACCTCCCGGGAGGGCTCGACGCGGTGGCCGGCGATCGCGGTATCCTGCTCTCCAGCGGACAACGCCAGCGCCTTGCCCTGGCACGCGCGCTGCTGCGGCGGCCGTCCCTGCTCATCCTCGACGAGGCGACCAACGCACTGGACCACGAGAACGAATCCCGCATCCTCGACGCGCTGCTCGAAGCGCTCGAGGCCATGCGAGGCTCGCTCACGATCCTCATGATCGCGCACCGCTCCTCTGCGCTCCGTCGCGCGCACGTGGTCCTTGAACTCGAAGCCGGCCGAATCGTCGGCCCGGCTCGCCGCGAGACTCCCGCGGCCAACCCGCACGCCGCTCCCTTACCCGCGACGTAGGTGCGGCGGCTCACCGCATCCGACCCGCGTCTTCAACCCGCCCACGCCAGAATGCGTCTAAGCAGTCCAAGGAGAACGATGAGTCTTCGGAGCAAGCTCTTCCCCGTTGCAGTCTGCGCCGCCACGCTGGCGCTCAGCTCCGCCACACAGGCGCAGGATCCAAAGCAGATCGTGCAGGAGGCCGTGAACACAGAGCTCGCCGCCGCACGCACCGACCACACCCACTGGCGCTACCTGAAGCAGGAGTCCGCGGGGAACGAATTCGTCGTCGTCGAGACCGAGAACGGAGCCATCAGCCGGCACGTCACCGAGAATGGACATCCCGCCTCCCCCGCAACCCTGAAGACGGACAACGACACGATCCAGCGATTTATCCACGACCCCGCGCTGCAGGCGAAGCAGCGCCGCGACGGCGCGCACGACGACAAGAGCGCAGCCGAACTGCTCAACCTGATGCCCGAGGCGTTTCTCTGGAAGATCGACAATGAGACCTCCGAGGTCGTCAACCTCAGCTACCATCCCAACCCCGGCTTCTCGCCGCCCGATATGGAGGCGCGCGTGATGGGCGGCATGAGCGGCACCCTCGTCGTCAGCAAGGAAGGCCACCGCATCCGCACCTTCAAGGGCAGGCTGGAAAACGATGTCACCCTGGGGTACGGTCTCTTCGCCCGGCTCAAGCAGGGCAGCACGTTCGACATCGAACGCAGAATCATTGCGCCCGGCATCTGGCAGATCACGGAGACCCACGTGCACATCCAGGGCCATGCTCTCTTCTTCAAGACCATCAGTACACAGCAGGACGAGGTAAAGTCGAACTTCACTCCCGTCGCTCCCGGCACAACCCTCCAACAGGCGGTCGCCATTCTCGACGAGCCCGCGAAGTAGCGCCGGCCATCCGCAGCAAGCATTGAAGCCTGACCCCGCAGCACCTCGACTCCCATGGCCAAGACGCCGTATCCGCAGTCCGACCGCGATCTGCTTCGCCGCATCGAGCGCTCCACCGGCGGCCGCGCGGGCTACAAGCAGCTGATTCGCGAACTCGGCCTGGGCGGAGGCCGCGAGCGCCGTCTGCTGCTCGAACAACTCGCCCGCATGACCGCCCGCGGAGACCTCATCAAGACCGACAGCGAGCAGTGGGCCCTGCCCCGTGCCGCGCCGGAGAAGACGGCACGCACGCGTCCCGCGGACCAGGCGGGCGACGCCGCCGCCAGCGGCTCCCGCAACCTGCGCGAACTGCGCGACCGCCTGATCGCCGGCCGCCTCGATCTGCACCGCGATGGCTACGGCTTCGTCCGGCCCAACGGCAGCACGGATCGCGCCGACGACCTCTTCATCCCGCCCACGGAGCTCAACGGAGCCATGCAGGGCGATGAGGTGCTAGTCGACGAAGCCCCGCGCGGCCGCCCCGCCGCCGACGGAACAGCCCGCCGCTCCGGACGCATCGCCCGCGTGCTCACCCGGCGCAACCCTACCGTCGTCGGCATCTTCCACTACGCGCGTTCCCATCGCCCGCGCAGCGGCTGGGAGGACGTGCCCGTCCTGCACGGCAACTACGTCACCCCGTTCGACGAGCGGGTCGCCGCCGGCCCGGGCGGTGGCGCCATCCTCATCCCCGAGGGCGCCGAGCACCCCACTGCGCCGCGCACCTCGCCCCACCGCGTGCTCGGCGAAGAGGCCGAAGCGCAGCGCCGCACGTGGAGCCTCACCGAGGACGATCCCGAACGCGCCGGCCGTCACGACCGGCTTGAGGGGCTGGCCGTCGACGTCGAGATCACCGACTTCCCCGCGCCCGGGCGTCCCGCCAGGGGCCACATCCTCGAGATCCTCGGCCCGCCCGAAGCCTTCGGCGTCGACGTCGAGATCATGATCCGCAAGCACCACCTGCCGCACATCTTTCCCGCCAACGTCCTCGCGGAGGCAGGCCGTGCCGCCGAACAGACCGTCGACTCCCTTTCGCCCGAGGACCACGCACGTCGCCGCGACTTCCGCGGACTTCCTGTGGTCACCATCGACGGCGAGACCGCGCGCGACTTCGACGATGCCGTGCTCGTCCGCCCGCTCCCCAACGGCAATCACGAGCTCCAGGTCCACATCGCGGACGTGAGCGCCTACGTCCGCCCGGGCACCGACCTCGATCTCGAAGCGCGCCTCCGCGGCACCAGCGTCTACTTCCCCGACCGCGCCGTGCCCATGCTTCCCCCGCAGCTCTCCAGCGGCATGTGCAGCCTTCGCCCGGACGAAGACCGCCTCGTCCTAAGCTGCGTGATGGAGATCGACGCCCAAGGCGAGATCGTCAGCTACGAGGTCTGCGAGGGTATCATCCGCAGCAAGGCACGCCTCACCTACACGCTGGTTCAGGCGGTTCTCGACGACGTGCCCGCCGACACGCTGAGCCACGACTTCGCACCCTACCTGAACGCCTCCTGGTCCGAGGTGGAGCCGCTGATCCAGCCGATGCTCGAGCTCGCCCTGTCGCTCAACCGGAAGCGCCAGCGCCGCGGCTCGATCGACTTCGACCTCCCCGAGCCCGTCATCTCGTTCGACTCCTCGGGCACCATGCAGTCCATCGTCCGCTCCGAACGCGGCTGGTCGCACCGCCTTATCGAAGAGTTCATGCTCAGCGCAAACGAGTGCGTCGCCACCTGGATCCAGAACAACGCAATTCCCTCGATCTACCGCATCCACGAGACACCCGACCCCAAACGCATCCTCGACTTCGAAGAGACCGCCAGCGGCTTCGGCTACTCGCTCGGCTTCTCCAGCCTCCCCGTCAAACGCCTCACCATGAAGGCCGACCGGCGCGACGTTCGCCGCAGTGCAGGCGCGGGCGGAGGACGTGCGCAGAAGCCGCGCCAGCACGAGGTCCCCGAGTCCATCCCCGTCACCCCGCAGATGTACCAGCGGCTGACCGCGAAGATCGCAGGCAAACCCGAAGAACGCATCCTCAGCTACCTGATGCTCCGCTCGCTGAAGCAGGCCCGCTACAGCGAGAAGAACGAAGGCCACTTCGCCCTCGCGAGCCCCTGCTACACCCACTTCACCTCGCCCATCCGCCGCTACCCGGACCTGATCGTCCACCGGCTGCTGCGCGAACTGCTCCTCGAAGGCTGCAACCCGCGGGGCGGCGCCATCCACAGCGCAGACCCCCAGCCCTGGGGCGCGGACACATCCGCCAACCCGCGCCCGAGCTTCCGCGCCGAACCGATCCCGCAGCCCGAGCTCACCGCCATCGCCGCCGAATCCAGCCAGGCCGAGCGCCGCGCCGACGACGCCGAGCGCGAGCTGATGGAGTGGAAGAAGATGCGCTTCATGGAGGATCGCGTGGGAGAAGACTTCTCCGGCATCATCCTCTCCTGCACCAAGTACGGCTTCTTCGTCGAGCTCGACGACCTCTTCATCGAAGGCCTCGTTCCGCTTACCTCGCTCGGCGGCTGGGGATCCGACGAGCGCTTTGTCTTCCGAGACACCGACAAGCAGATCGTCTCCACCCGCGGCGGCGCCTGCTACCGCATGGGCCAGCGCGTGCACGTGGTTCTGGACCGCATCGACCGCCAGCAGAAGCGGCTCCAGTTCGCGCTCGTACCGGACACGCAGCAGACCGCGCCCTCGCTCCGCAAGCGCAAGAAGGCCGGCGCAGACCAGCCCCCGGAGCACACCAGCCCGAACCGCTCCGGCAAGTCCGCGGGAGCACGGCGGGCCAAGCCAGGCGGCGCCAAGGCCAAGCGAAGCAGCCGGCGCAAGGGCACGCGCTAAGCGCCGCCACCCCCCTCTGATACACTCGCCGCACAGTGAATTTAGGAGAGTCCGATGCATCTTCGGCCCTGCTGCGCCCTTCTGCTCCTCGCCTCCACCGCGGGCTTCGCCCAGAGCTCGCTGCCGGAGGTTGCCCCCGGGCTGCGCATCCCCAACGGCAGCGGAGCCCTGCCGCTTGCGCTCGACCACTACGAAGGCAAGCCCGAGCTGGTCGTCATCCACCACTCCACGGTCGAGGTGAACAACCACACCGGCGCAAATGTCGCCGGCAGCCTCGCCGCCAGCGTCTTCTACAAGCCCAAAATGACCACCGAACTCGCCGGTCTGCACGCGCGAATCGCATTGCACGACCCGCGCCCTTCCTTCTTCGTGCATCTCCTCGAAGACCCCGACTCCTCCGGCGACGCGGCCAACAGCGACACTGCCGTATGGGCGATCGTCGCCGCATCCGAGACCAAGGACCACCGCGTCTTCGCCAAAGTGCAGTTCACCCAGCTCACCGGACACGCCAAGCGCGCCCAGGGCTCGATCGAGAGCGAGACCGAACGGCTCGGCAACGGTTGGCTCAAGATCACCCCCAAGGCCGACCTCGCTCCCGGCGAGTACGCCATCATGCCCGTACCCCGCACGCCCAACACCTTCTCCACCGTGGTCTTCGACTTCGCCCTGGACCCGACCGCCGCCAATGCCCCCGGCGCCCTGCTCCCCACTCCGTAGCCCCTGCGCACACCGCACCGGGAGACGGTAGAATCGGGAGTGGCAGGAGACAAACACGCAATGGCGCACATCGTATTTTGCACAAAGTACAAAGCCGAGATGGAAGGCCTGGACGAGCCCCCGTTCGACTCCGACTTCGGCCAGAAGATCTACAAAAACGTCTCCAAAAAGGCCTGGGGCGAGTGGGTCGAACGCCAGAAGATGCTGCTCAACGAGTACCGCCTGCAGCCCTGGACGCGCGAAGCGCAGGAGTTCCTGATCGAGCAGATGAACGGCTTCTTCTTCGACGAAGGCCACGGCGGCGCACTCCCAAAGGAGTACGTCCCTCCCTCGCACTGAGCGCGCATCGCCGCCAAGGGCGTTCCCGGAACCTGCCCCTCCGGTGTACACTGAGGTCTGAACGTAACCCCAGCCTCCAGCCGCCTGGCCGGAAGGCGCACCAAAGTCGGGACGTGGCTCAGCCTGGTAGAGCGCACCCTTGGGGTGGGTGAGGTCGCTAGTTCGAATCTAGTCGTCCCGACCAATTTCCTCAACAACTTAGCAGTAACCCGGAAGTCAAATGGGTGCAAACGCGGGTGCAGAAGGGTGCAAGTAGGCACAGACGCCTCTTTAGCCGCCTAGATTGTCGGGATTGTTGGCCCGGCGATAAGTGACGCGAGTGCGTTCTGTGCCTCCCTCTTGTCCTCCGTGATGGCCTGTGCGTACAGCTCCATAGTGATGTCTGCCGTCGCGTGGCGCATCAGCTCTTGCGTAGTCTTCACGCTTGAGCCTGAGGACATCAGCAGAGAAGCAGCAGTTCGGCGGAAAGTGTGCCAACCGATCCGTTTCCGGATGCCCAACCGTTTCGCTGCCGGGAGGATATGCCTCCGTAGCAGCATGTCCGGCCAGTAGGGAAGCTTCCCAAAAGAAATCGGACTGGCGAATACCCAATCCGAGTTCTTCGCATAGTCTGTCTTCTCGCGCCAGCTTGTGAGGGCTGCTGCGAGGTCGTTTGACATGGGAAGGGGCTTGCGCGAGGTCTCAGTCTTCGGAAGTCCCTCGACTTGGTCAACGAGACTGCGAACAATGCGGATCGTTCCCCTCTCGAAATCGAGGTCTTCCCATTTGAGCCCGAACAGCTCACCGCGCCTCATTCCTGTTATTGCCGCAAGCATGGTCACGGTGCGGGCCGGTTCGGAGAGTTCCGCGAGAATACTGCGAATCTCCAGAGCGCTGAGGATGTCTGGGGCGTTCACCCGCTTGCCGCTGCACCGCACCAGAGCGATTGGGTTAGTCGCAACCCACTGGTACCGCATCCCGTGACGGAACAGCGTACCGAATACGCCTTTGACTTTGGTCTTTGTCGCAGGCGCATAAGGCATCTTCTCTAGCCATCGCTCCACCGCAACAGGTCGGACATCCTGCAAACGACAGTTCCCCCACTCAGGCAGGATGATGTCATTCAAGTTGTGCTTGTATACCTGTTGCACCCTTGTTGTGTGTCGACCGCTCTCCAGTTCCACTTCGGTGTAGTGGGACAGCAGTTCGGCTACGGTGTGGGTTGTGGGAACGTTAGAGACGGTAGCATTGATGTCCAGCTTCAATCCTTCGATAGCCTTTTGAGCGGCTGCCTTCGTGCGCAGGTCGCTTGTGGGGCCGACGATCTTCTTCCTGTATGAAGATGTCCCATCGGCGCGGTACTCTCGCCAACGGTAGACCCATACATTTTCTCCCGTGTTCCTCTTTTCGATTTTCAAAGAGCCGGTTTGATATCGCTCGCGCTTGAGCTTGAGTGTGTTCATGGTCGCTTGTCCTTTCATGGGCTAAGCGGCACGAACGGCAGGTTCAGGATACAGATTCGACCCGGAGGCAATCCACCTGTTTATCTCCGAAGGCAGGAACAGCACCTTGCGGGCGCTCAGGCGACGGTGAGGGATGCGGCCCTCTCGTGCCCAGCGCAGGATGGTGACGGGATGCAATGGCACGATGCGCGAAAGCTCTTGTGCGGTGAGAGGAACTTCGATTGTTGGCTGTGACGTACCGTATACGGGTGATTCAGGAGAGCGATTCACTATGGAACCAAGTGCCTGTGCGTTACAGGCTTCGCACCAAGTCACAGCGAAGTGGGCCGAGTGATTCTATCGGCGCGTCATCATCGTTTGTAGTGGACTTGGGTAGAAACAGACAATCTGAGGGGTGTGATGCGCTGCAGCAGCCTGTCTCTATCTTGACCAAGATTAGCACAAAAAGCCAATAAAATCAACGGAAATCGCGTCACAACCCATCCGAATCTGCTGAGCGTTTGGTAATTCGTTTGGGCCGACGAATGGAGGTCGCTAGGCAGCCCTAAGCGCGTTTCGAAGATGCAGAGTGATGCAGCACGTAGCAAGGCGCACCCGCACTCTATACGTCCAGGAGAATAGCAATCCTAGACGGGGAGCGGCGCCGGATGTCTTGGTTGCGTGTCTGCATCCCCTATAGCTTCGAAGGAGGATGTAAATGCGTTCAGGGCATTCAACCACTTCACCATTCGATCCAGATTCGAAAAGTGAAACTCTTCCCAAAGTCCTGTCTTGCTTCTGAGGTCGAGTTCCCCGTACCGAACGATGGGGATTTGATAGTTATCGGCAAAACGCTTATCTCTGCTCCCATCCTTGTTGGCCTTTGCCCACGTTGATCCGATGGTTACCGTGTCCGAAGGAACCCTCTCTTCCTCTTGGAAGCTAATGTTTGTAGCCTTACCCGTGATGTCGTGATACTCGATCAATGAGAAGGCTTCTCTGGCAGCTCGATACAGAATGAACCCCGGATACAGGTACATCTCCCCGCCCTTGGCGTTCCTGAGATGCGGAACCTTCTGATCCCATTGAATAAGATCGCAGCTTCCAAGATCGAATCTCACCAGTTCGCGATTGATTTTGGTGCTCGCCGTCGTGCGCTCGTGGAATTTGTCGGTTGCTTGATGTGACTTTATATCCCAGATAGCGGCACATTCGCATAGGGCCGCAAATTCGTCTCGGAAGCGGTAGTAAAGCTCCGCCTGCTCGCGTTCAAGCTCGATATGTGTGGAGATGGTTGAGAGCTTCTGTTGCTCCTCCAACTCAGCAACCTTCGCTGTCTCAGTCTCGAAGTTGTCTTTACGCTTGGCAAATGACTTCTTGAAAAGCCTCTTGCAAAGGAACCCGTTCTCCCAAGATTCATACTTGAATTCCGCCTCAACCTTCGCTGTGCGGGCAGAGTCAAGATCGGCTGTGATCTCGTGGCGCTGGCGCTCGGCACTCTCTATCAACTGCTTCAACTGCTTCAAAGTCGCACTTGTTAGTAGTTCTGTGCTGGCGCTGTGAACCTCTTCGATGGGAGCTGTGTTTATAAAGGTTGATGGGTGGATAACGCTGGGCGCTGGGAGCAGAGTGGGCAAACCCGCATCGTTTGATCCGGCTGGCGTGGAGGGAAAATGATGCCTATATGAAAGACCCGTGCCCGGTAGCGATGCAGTGCCGGTCAATCCGTGCGGGCCAACATTGAAAGTGAATGGAGCTTCTCCCATGCTGGCGCTCAGCCCGCTTTTGGAAAGATTCAACCTCAGACCGGGGACTATTGTGAACGATTGGCGGAAGCGCCAGCCCATGAGAGTGTCCTTTGAAGATGTGTGAGAACGGCGGTTCAATTATCCGGCTGGGCCTCGTGTGACGCCAAGGAAATTATTGGACCCTGCTTTCGGCACACCTAAAAAGCAGAAAAGCTCCCGGTACGCCTGAGCACAGGGCGTACCGGGAAGTCATGTCGAGTTGTCCGATTGCTTATGGGCCTATGACGCTGAAGACATCGCCGTATGTGCCCACGGCAAACAGCGAGTCTGTGTTTCCACCGGAAAGCTCTATGACTACCCTGCGATTTCCTTTACAGCCCTAGCAGATGTTTCAGAAGGGCATACCCAGGCACACCACCAAGAGCCGCACCAGCCGCAATCTTGGCGGTTGTGCGGTTCGCCTGTACGCGGGCGAACTCTTGAGATGCTTTCGTCTTCACAGCCTGCGCCTGCTGTTTCGCGCCATTGGCGAGATTCTTCAGGCGTGACTTTGTGTCCTCCATCGCTGTGAGAAGCTCGTCCGCGCCACCATCACCAAGGGCCTGCTGTAAGCGGCCTCTGTCGTACAAGGCATTCACACGGGCGGCCAGCTTTGCGGGAGATAGAGACTCAGCCGCTGCGCCCGCACCCTGCAGGTCCGCACGCAATCCGCTGATGGATGACTGAATGGGCTTCGACAGGTCACCGAGAGCAGAGCCTTGCTTCCATAGCGCGTCTGCTGTGTCGATGATGCCGGGGTCCAATCCCTTCGCTGCTAGGGTTTCCTTGGCAGCATCGTGTCCGGCCTGTGCATCGGCGAGCCGCTTCTGCAGCTGGGCGTCGCGTTCAGGATCGAGCCCGACTTCCTCTCGGATGGCGTTTCTGATGTTCTTCACCGCGTCCTGATAGCTCTGGAATCGCGTTCCCCCGACTGCGGCGTCGGCCTGCTTGTACAAGCTCTGCGCTTTCGCTTTGATCGCATCCGATACGTTGGCGGCAACATCATGCAGTGACTCAGCCTTCTCAGGGGTGACACCAGCATCCTGCGCTACACGGTCGAAGAGGTCGCGCACGGTTTGATGCCAGTGGCCTTGAATCACCTGTGTGCCGCTCTCCAGTGCCTTCTGTATGTCCGCATGGCTGCCCTCAAGGGCATCCTGCACGGCCTGAAGACTGAAGAGATTCTTCGCGCCGCGTCCGGCAGCCTTCGCAACGTTACCGGCTGCGTCCAGGGCAGCTTCACTGCCTGTGCCGGCAAGTTCTCCGGCCTCTGGTGCGACGAACCCGCCGGGGATGGTCGACGTATCGAGTACGCCTCCCACAACGTCCTTAGTCCCCTGCCAGCGTCTACCGGTCTGCGGCAGCTCAGACGCGCCCTGTATGACTCGCGTGGGGCCTAGGAGCGGGCTTCCCATGAACTCACCAACTGCTTCGCCCTGCCCATTGGCGAGCGGTTGGCCGCCGATGGATTTGTAGAGACGCCCGATGTCTGTGTTCTGTGTGCCGTGCATCAAGTCGTTGCGTAGGCTCTGAGCCCAAAGGGTGATCTTCGACGGCAGAGAATCACCAGGCATAGAGCCGGGCGTCGCGGTGATCGTGTTGTGCGGAACTCCGGTGGGCTGCGTGGGCTGGTTTGCCGTTGCGGGCACAATGAGCGGAGTCGTTACCGGCCCAGCATCAAAGGTCATGCCCCCAGAGGCATCGCTGCTGTTGCCGTTGGTTGACGGCGCCGTATTCAGTGCGCTTGTGGGCGTCGCCTGCGAGACGGGAGAGGAATCGAAAGTCATGCCCGCATTCGGGTCTACGTTCGGGGTTGGATTCGTGGCAGCCATTAGAAGCGAACAACCTTTCCATCAGACGTGCGGTATCCAATGACGCGCCCGCTTGCATCACGCCCAGGAGTTGCACCGGGAGGGACAACGCTCGCAGCTCCGCCCTGTGCCTGTGACTGTGACTGTGACTGTGACTGTGGGGCACGATAGTTCGGCATGTCTTTGCCAAAGGTCGCACGATAGCGGGCGTTTGTTTCCGAGCCGCGAAGGTCCGCAGTATGGGTAATCTGATTGATAGCCGCAAGCCACTGTTGCGGGCTTTGGTTTTCATTCATCAGGGTATTGGCATCGGCCTTGTCTTCGACGCTCAGCGCGTGATTGTTGTTCAGCACGTTCATGTATTCCGTACGCACGGCGAGCAACCGGCCAAGCGTAGAGACGACAGCCTGATTTCCAGTGTTCCGCTTCAAGACGTTGATAGGCGTATTGAGCAGCGAAGAATCCGTATTGCCCAGAGCGTTCACGTTGTCGCTGAAGTCCTGTGCATGGGCATGGAGCGTATTCAGCCCTTGGATGATGTCCCCGCCTTTGCCCGATGTGGCCCACTTGGCAAGGCCGAGATTGGCCTGATATTGGGTACCGTCGAAGTGCGGATACTTGCTCTTCACATCGGCCAGAATCTTCAGTTGATCGGCTTTCCCATAGCGAAGCATCTGGGAAGCGTCCAGCGTATTCGTTCCGATGCCGTCGATGATGGCTCCGTACTGTTGCGGCGAAAGGCTGCTCACGTTCAGCGTTCCGTTGCCGGTTCCCGTGGCAGGTTGCCGCGCGTGCTGTTGCTGGTCGACCGAAAGGTACGCTTTGGCGCGGGCCACTTCACGCGGCGAGCTTGCCGGGTCCGTCGCAATCGACTCAGCATCGGCAACGGACTTGATGGGCTCCGGCGTGATGGCGTCGTGGTAGCCCTGCAGGATCGCCCATCCGTGTTTGGGGTTTCCGTTGCCGAATGCGCCTGCAATGGTCTGGGCCGCGCCTGCATCCGGATTGGGGATGGACTGTTTCGGGTTGTTCGGGTCGGGCTTGGACGGCGCTGCCATCTGCTGAAGGCTCTGGTACAGGTCCATGCCGTGCTGGTCGCTATGGCTTACGTACTTCTGGAAGCGCATGAGAGCCGAACGGAGCACAGGCCCGTTGTCTTTGTCGTTCAGCAGCGTATTGAAATCTGGAATTACCTTCGCTAGCTGCTGGTGCGTCTTGTCGGAGGAGCTTGCAAGCGTATCCGAAACCTGCGATACGTCTTGTTTCATCAGGTTCATGGCCTGAAGCTGTGCGTTCGCGTTTGCAAGCATGGTGCCGGGGATTTCGTAACCGTCCGGTACCTTGGACGTTTTGAACGGCGTCCACCCGGGGATACCGGCATCGGCGAAAGTCTTCGCCTGTTCCGTGGTGAGGGGAACCTTCGCGGATGGATTCTGCACAACGGAGAATGTCTGTTCGTACTTGCCGTTGATGTTGGTGAAGCCGTCGGGAACGGCAATCTGAGCCGTCGGGGAGTACTTCCCGCTAGCCAGCCCGGCGGACAGCGAATCCTGTGAAATGTTCGACTCAATTACAGCGCTTGCGTCCTGATACGACGCCAGAAGCGGTGCATTGATCGAAACCGAATCCTTGAGGGAATCGACGCCGTACCGCTCGCTCTGCGAGGTGTTGAGAATGGCTCGGCTATTCGCCTCATAGGCTTGAGCCTTGCGGGTGAGGGCCGTTACTTGGTTGGTGTAGTCCTGCTGTGCCTGCTGATCCTGCGCAGCGTTCCGTTGCTGAATGAGCTGCTGTCCCTGCTGAAAGCCCGCTGCGGCGGCCATGCCGGTTGCACCGGGTCCGCGCTGGCCCAGACCTGCGGCTGCTCCGCTGAGAGCCTCCATGGCGATGGCCATGCCGATGTCACGACCGCTGAGGGGAATCTTCGTGTACGTCGATTGGCCGGTCTGAGGATCGATAGTCTGTCTGTAGCGGGGACCGCCAGCGAGGGCACTGGCAACCTGATGCAGGATGCCGGCCTTGGCGACAAGCGGGTGCTGCGGGGCCGACGCATTAGAAACCGGGGACACATCAATCCACTTGGTACCATCCCACCCGTACTTACCGTCCGCGCTGATGTGCGAATAGGCAGAAAGGGGATGGGGTTGGCCGGTCTGCGGGGCCTGCGGGCCGCTCTGCGGGCTTTGCAGGTCATCGGAGGGGGCGTCTACAGGTGCGGGGGCACTGGACGGCGCCTGAGGCGCGTTGCTGGGGTCGTCCTGCACTGTAGGGGTTCCGGTTGCTGCGTCGGATGCACTAGCGGACTGCTGCGCGTCGTCTGGGGAGGGATACATGGGGTTTCCTTAGCTGCTCACCCGAAGGGCGGCTGATTGTTGGGCGGTAGCGTTTCAAAGAGAGAGGGTGCGGACCGCGTTATTACCCCAGATGCGAGCTAGGGTTGCCCCACGCGGCCCGCGTCTTGGCAGACATCGGGGCACTCTTGAGAAATGAAAGCGGCTCCGGGTGGAGGGATCGCGAAGGGTGGCGCGAATCCGGAGCCGCGTCCCCCGCGTCACGGTTCGTTTGCACGTGACGTGGTGGAGTCGTTCAGGGAAGGCGCTTCGGAACTAGAAAGCGCGGCCTTTACCGAGTCGTAATCTGGGCCGGTTCGGAGCGCTGCCTTTACGGCAATCCTCAGCGATGGATTCCAACCCTCTTGCGCCTGGGGCGATGTCTTCAGCGGTGCTTTGCGTTTACGCATGGGTCTCTTCCATCAGCGCGAACAAGTCGCGCACCGAGTCGATTACCTGAAAGACTTTGCGGAATTCGGCGGCGGACATCCGGTCAACCTCTCTCTGGGTGAACTCGCGCTCAACGCCGGTTAGGTAGTCACGGCCCCGGTACGTCTGTGGCGTCTCTGCTGCTCGCCTTGAGGGCGGTGCGGGGCTTCGCTTCGGCGGCTCAGGTGTGGCGGCCGGCTGGAGGATACCCAAATCCCGCAGTCGAATGAAAGCGGCCTTGACGGTGGCCACGTCGTAGATGCGGACGCCATTCCGGTCCAGATAGGCGAGGATTGCATCGGCGTTGTGGGGCGTTCGGTACGGTTTGAAGTCGGAGGTCTGCGCGACGAACTCGTTGACGCTTGCCAGATTGAGACTCTCAGCCTTTGCCTTCGGCATCGAAGCATTCTGCAACTCGGGTGATACGAACAGCTTGGGGTCTGTGGCTGTTTCGACCGCTTCGCGCCAGTAAGCATCCTGTTTTGCCTTTCGATCCGCCTCAACGCGTTCCCGCTTGGCTTGCTCTGTGGCGGCTTTGTTCTCGGCTTCCAGGCGCGGGGCATCTGCTTCGCGGGCAGCGGCTTCCTCGGCTTCGCGGAACTCACGAATCTCCCGGCGCTCACGCTCAGACATCACGACATGCTTTGTCGGCGTCGGCGCGTAACGCGTAGGGCGCTGATAATCTTCTGTTTCCGCATCCATCCGTGCAGCGCTCGCTTCCAGGGCGGCCCGTTCGGCGTCTGCCTGTCGCTCGGCTGCAATGAGCTTCTGTTCCTCCAGGAGTTCGCGCCCCGTTGGCTTGATGGCGGCTTTACCGCATCCACCAGCACGACACCGGGCGGTGTTCTCTCGGAGTTGGCGCTGACTTACGCTCTGGCCGCACGCTCCACACTGGCGGCACTCTGAGGTGTACGACGGCTCCGGGTTGCGGCGGATCATCGGGCCTACGTCAAGCGTTGCAATCCTAGTGCCGGTGTAGTCGTACACGCCGGGCATGATTCGTGTGGTCATGGCTCTATCCTTTCCGGCTCTCCGGTGCTCTGCCGCGTTGCACAGGTTTGAAGTACAGCCCAGGATGGAGCTGCGCTCGGTAGAAAGCCGGCGCAAGTGCGCGAATCAAACTTTGGACATCCGGCGTGACGTGGGGCTCGCCGTCGTCGCAGAGCTTGTCCCAAGCGCCCCAGAGCTTCGGGCGTTCCGGCTCGGGTTTGGAGTCGATTGTCTTGCGTACCGTGCGCTCCACATCCACGCGGTAGTGGCAGCTCATCGGACTCCAGCGGTTGGCGCCGGACCATGAACTGCGGTCGTAGTTGCACGCGATGAGGACGGGTAGGCTGCAGACCTCAACGTACGCAGCCACAACCAATGCCACTAATCGGTGCTGTTCGGCCCATCTCTCACGGGCAATAGTCCAATTGCCGGGCTGGTGCGCCTCGAAAACCGGCGCTGTATCAAAACTGGTGCTCACTTGCCTCCCTTGTTGGTTTTTTTGAAACGACAGCCCACGGCTCCGGCTAGTGCAGGAATGGCGGGAGTCTTGCTCCCGAGGTCCTGTTCCTGCCCTTCGGTGAAGGCGTGGCGGCTGCTTCCATCCCCACGGACGGCGTATCTATACGCGCGGCCTGTTGTCCGGCTCTGCTGAATCGGCGGGGTAGAAATGGAAGGACGCCCTCCGGACGGCGCTTGTGCGCTCTGTTCCGGATTGTGTCCCCCTTTCATTTAGGGCACGAGACCACCTACGCGGAGACTCCAATCGTCTCGCGTCGCTCGTAGGGGCTGAACGCGGCTTCATCAGCGGCGGGTAACGGCTCAATGATCGGCCATCCCCAAGGGTCCGTCCCTACACGTTTGACGGCGATATCGCTCAACCTCTCTCGGTGCCGGAGGAGCGTTTTTCTAATCGTAAGAGCCTTGAAGCGTGCGACTGCATAAAGCCGAGTCTTCGGCTTGGCTCTCTGTCCAGCGGCCCTAAGCTCGTCAAGGTGTTCCCACGCCCAAACCCACGTCTCTTGTTCGGCATCAAGGAATTGGCCCTCAGTGAGGCCTAGGTCAGTGCAAGGCAGAAGGACCTTCCTGATGGAGGCCCGCACGTAGTCCCCACACTCGCTGTATACAGCCGCGAAGGAGAGTGCGGGCAGTACGACCTGTCGAAGCCACTGTTGGAAGGCTTCATCTGTTTGGGGGCCAGAGTAGTAGTGCAGGCGTGAGGCTACGGATGCGGACAGCTTTTCTGCTGCCTCGAAATTTAGTGTCGAGTCGGCCTGAGCTAATTCTCTGAGATATGCATGATGCCGGATAAATAAGTTCTGCACGGCAACAAGCCGTGCGTCGGCTGGTGTTACAGCCGATGAGGTTTTTGTGTCTGCCATTGGCCTTTCGTAGAGTTTCGGTCGATATGGTGCGTTCTGCTGTGCTAGTCACTGACTTGAGGCGAGTAGAAGTCCTTGAGCACGGAGGCAGCGTCTCCCAGCGTCGTCAGTCCATGTACAGCGCCGGTTCTCAAAAGCCTCTCTGCGAGGTCGCGTGTGTTGTTGGGGCGCAAGGTGTCCCATACCTCAAAGAACGCATCCCAAAAAGTCTCCGGGGCTTCGAGCAACTTCCGATGCAACGCGTCTACGATCACAGCGCGGGCCTCCGTGCCGTCGTGCTGCTGGTCGATACAACTCATCGCCTTCAGTGCGTCTTCAACGTTCATCGTGCCAACTCCTCATCGTCCAGTCGATTCATAACGGCGGATGCAAACTTACCCATGTACAGGGCGTCCATCTTTCCCTCAACTCTCTTGTACTTCGTGGCCAGTTCTGCTAATCCACGGCGCACGATTGCCCGGTCATGGCGCAAGAGCCATATCGTCCACTGTGTATCGTCGGGCGCTGCGACGGTGGGAAACAGCAGCGCCCATGCGTCCTTTAGTTCCGCCACGGCTTCTACCGTTCCGTTAGTTGCTTGCATGGGACACCTCATCAGGCGAGTACCTTTTCAGGAAATCATTCATTGTCAGCTCTGATTCGTTCAGGTGGAGGATTAGCGGGTCGGACTTGGATTGCCTCGTTCCCGTGGTCGTGATGACGCCGCTGTCAATGAGCCGCTGTACAGCTTCGATCTTGAGGGCTGTCTTTCCTGCGACATCTTCAAGGAGTTCTGAGTATGGTGCGCTGTGGTCGTGGCGGTCCTGAAGGCAAGCGATGATGCGCTCTTCATGTGTGGCCTTGCGCTGGCGCTCACCTTTGACGTTATGTGTCCGCTGCCAATGAGCGAAAGGCATCTCTAGGTTGAAGCTGCTCACGACTTCAGCGCCGGCACTCGCGACAACCGAAGCCCGTAAAAGCGTGGCCGGAATGCTGCGACCGATGCGGGTCTCCGCTGCAATCACGCGCTGTCCTGAATCGCCATACAACACAACCGTGGTATCGGGTTCGCCGCGTAAAGCTGTCGAGCCAAGGAGTGAGTCGAACGGATCGTCCGTCTTTACCTTCTTACTGTGGGCCAATCCTTGGATATGGATGTGCGGGTGACGGCGGGCGAGCGCCGAGACTTTCTCAATACAGTGAAGAACGCCGCTGTAGTCGTTCAGATCGTCGGATCGGAGCAACTTCGGCAAGGTATCCACGATCACCAATCGGATCGCCGGGTTTTTTACGATCTCGGCTTCGATTGCGGCGATGGAGTCGTCTATGCGTGGCGCCAGGCGCGTGACGATGTGGATGGGCGCATCTATCTTCGGATCGTAGCCGAGAACAGAAAGGTGATTATCAATGTGGCTGGAGGGGTCTTCAAGGCTGATGAGCACAACTTCGCCGCGCTCGGTATCGCGTCCTAGAAACGGCTGCCCCTTGGCGACGCACACGGCCTCGTATCGAGCAAGACTGCTTTTGCCGTGCTTCGGTTTACCGGCGATCACGCTGAACGCGCCGGACGGGAGAAGGCCCTCGATGAGGTAGGGAATGGGCGACGGCTGCCCGTTGTGGAAGGTGCTGAACGGTTGGATCATGGTTAGGGAAAACGGCGTACTCGGTACGGCATTAGTCATAGGTCTAGTTCTTTCGCTTACTCGCATCTCGTTCCGCGCCGTGGCTCTATAGCCCTTGCGGGAGGATGCTTATGCACTCTCGCGAATTCCTGCCCCCGCACGCACAGGGAAAAAGGAAAAAGGAAAGACATATACATAAAGAGAGAGAGAGTAAAACCTTCTCCTACACTCGCTCTTTCCTTTTTCCCTTTCCCTCGCGTGTGAGGGGGTGGATATGAGCGCGAGAAACCCATAGACCGTCCGTGAGGGATAAAGACCCACGGCGCGGAACGAGATGCTGGACACTTCTCAGCTCGTTTCTGTCTCTCTTTGGCCAGTTGTCCGGGATGCCCCTTCTGAAGGAGCCTTCGACCGGATCAAAGACTATCTTATCAAAATACTTGACATTTGTCAAGAAAATAGTGTAAGGGACGAACTCGACTCCAATCTTGGAAGGGCGAGCGTGCAGCCTTCCCCAGAAGTCTGGAAGAGGCTCCATATTTCGCGGAACTCTCCCACCGGAAAGAAATATTGCTCCCGAGTCCCCAATACGTTTTCGAGGTAACTTCCGGCTAAGCCGTTCCAACCGAAATGAGATGCGCGGAAACGGGCTGCTATCCAAAAAGTAATGGGGACTGTTCTAGTTACCAATTGGCCATTGACCCCGCTGTTGGCCGGCTGTCTGATGCGAGAAGCACCAGTCAACTCAACGAACAGAGAGGTCAAACCATGCCCCGAACATTGGAAGAATGCTCAGAAGAGCTACACGCTCTCCTGACCCTCACCACCAACCCGCAGTTCCTCGCACACGACCGGGACCGCGAAGACCTCGCCGTTCTGGACAGTCTGAGAGCCCAGATAAACGTACTCAAGGCGCAGCTCAACTACCCCGAGATACTGGATCGGTACGAAGAGAGCGACGAGCCAGGCGACGATTACATCCTTGGGGCCGCCTTCGAGGCTTACCGCTGGCTCTACGAAGACGACCCCAACGCGCCCAGTGCCCGCTGGACCGGGGTACTGGCGACTCTGGAGCAGGTCGGATTGGTGCCGGCGTAGTTACTCGCGGGGAACGTACAGGGGAGCATCCGGCATCGCCAGAGTCCTCCGGATGCTCGCCCGTAGTGCTTTCGCTACCGGAGTCAATCGACGCGCTTCTACGTGGCGTCGATGAGCTGCTGTGGGGTGTAGTTCCGCCGCATGGGTGAGAGGGCCGGGAGCCGTTCTAAGGTTTGCCGGGCGGCTTCGGTTCTTTCCAAAGGGTGTAGGTTCGGGTCCCGGTACAGTTCCTCAAGCAACCGTGTCCGGCGCTTCTCCCTCACGAATGCTTGTGCTTGGTTCAGCGTCGCTCCGGATCGAGACCATCCCCGGAGTTCGTTCCCGATGCCCCATGCAATCGGCAGTAGCTCTCCAAGCGTCCCACCCGCCGACGGCGCTGTCATCCGTTCGACGACCTCTGGATCATCCTCCGCCGGAAGGGGTACCGCCTCCAGGGCAGTCGATATCAGCAGCTCGGCTGCTTGCTTGCGTTCCGCTAGCGGGAGGACTTCATTGCGTATCGCGATACGGAGTAGCTCTAGCTTGTCACGCACTGGCCTGCTCCTCCGATGCTGCGCGGGCCGTGATTCTCGCTAGAAAATCATCTACAGCCGCTCCGGGGGCCTTCGGCGGCTCGGGTGAGGCTTCCGGCTGTCCGGCTTCGTGCGGCGCCTCTACGGGGCTCCTACGGGCTTGCCTGACGGCCTCTGATTTATCGGCTCGATCAAAGACTGACAAAAGCGTCTCTACGGCTCGTAAGCGCTGGCTCCTCGTCGCCTTGGGGTCTGAGACGAGTTCCTTCAGGGTGGCGACTACTTCGCGGTATCGTCGCCTGTTGAGTCTTGCTGGCATGGGTGATTGCCTCCTGTCTATTGAGGGCGCGACGCGGGTACGAAACCGGCCTTTATGTGGCCCAGACTTGAGCACCGAATTGCGGGGTTATGTGGCCCAGGTACCGAAAGAGAAGACGGATTGCGTATGGCGATACGTTTGTCAGCCGGGAGACTCAGACGGGGACTCCTACGCCCTACCTTCGGGTAATACAGGGGCTGACCCCCTTTTGCGTATTCAGTACGCAGACAGGGCGGGAGGTTGGGACTCCTACCTCCCTTTACGGGTACCTCCCGTCTGCGATCCGCGCGTCCCCGAACCCTCTGCCCTCGTCCGGTTCCTGTCCGGTACGCGCTCCAGGGGCGCTGCCCGTCCCTGTTCACCCCGTCCCCCGGTTAGGGTTCTACCCCCTTTCCGGTCCCGGTCCCGGTTAGGCCGCGCTGCTACCCCCTTTCCGGTTCCGTCCCCGTCCCGTCCCGGCTAGGCCGCGCTGCTTCGCTGGTGAGCCTCACCGGGCGGGCGGACCCCCCGGCTAGGGGTCGGCGAGAGGGTTGGTTAGAGACGTTATAGGTACCCTTTCGGGATTCAAACGAGGCGCACCCGGCCCAATTGCGTTTCACAGGGGAGTCCCGAGACGAGCCGCCAGGCGAACGGCACCAGAGCCCGGCACACGCGCCCCGAAAGTCGGAGGGTCACCCTCCGGAATACGCTGGGCCTAAGCCGTTTTTCCGCTTGTCAGCCCATCCTCTTCGTGTTACGTTTATTGCATTGGTCGTTGCTGTTTGCGTTACAACGGCTCGGAAGGGATAGAACGATGGCAAACGGGCGCTTCATCTCGTACTTGAGAGTGTCGACGAAGGGGCAGGGCGAATCAGGCTTGGGCTTGGAAGGCCAGCGCGAGAGCGTTACGCGCTTCCTCAACGGCGGCAAGTGGGAGCTGGTGCAAGAGGTCGTGGAAGTCGAATCCGGTAAGCGTAACGACCGGCCCAAGCTGGCTGAAGCTCTCCGGCTCTGCCGCATCTACAATGCGACGCTGCTGGTGGCGAAGTTGGACCGTCTCGCGCGTAACGTGTTCTTCATCTCAAGCCTGATGGAGTCCGGGGTGAGGTTCGTTGCCGTCGACATGCCCGAAGCAACAGACATGACCATTCACATCCTCGCATCCGTCGCGCAAGGTGAAGCGAAGGCCATCTCAGACCGCACGCGGACGGCCCTAGCGGCTGCTAAGGCGCGTGGAACGGTACTTGGCGGCCTTCGTGACAACAGCGCGAGCATTCACCAGCTTGGCAACCCGCAGAGCGTCAAGGTTCGCAAGGAACGCGCTGCGAAGCGGGCGCACGATCTTCTACCGGCCATCGAACAGGCCAAGGCTGAGGGCGCGGCTACGCTCCGGGAGATTGCGGCCTTCCTCAATGCGAAGAACATCCCCACGCCGCGCGAGACGGGCGAGTGGTCTGCTGTCCAGGTACAACGCATCCTGCAACGGGCCGCGTAGCTCCCACCCATCTGCCCGTTCATCTGCCCCGGCTTCGGCTGGGGCGTTTCTTTGCGTTTCGGTGCAATTCCGTGAACCTACGGGGCTTGGTAGCCCTAAGCGGGGAATCTGTTATCGCTTCCATAGAGGTTCAGCGGTGAGCGGGTGAGGGCGGATGATCGGCCTAGCCGTACCCAATTGCTCCCACTTATCAACAGGAGAGCAGACGTATCCTGATACGCACAAAGGGAGAATCCAGAGATGAGCGATTTTGATTGGGCCAATCCAACAGACGTGGTCATTCGGTCTGTTAATGCTATTGCCGTGTACAGGAATGACGATGGGGACATCGTGGTCCGTCAACAAAGCAGGTTAGGCGAGGAAGACACCTTCATCGTCGTACCGGAGAACCTAGTGAATGGTTTGATTGTTGCTCTACAGAACCAACTCCCCGCGTCTGACAGCTCTCCCTCGTTTCAGACGAGGGTTCGTTAGACCATGATTGACGATCCGGTAGCCGGTACGTTTTCGAGGTGGTGATGGTCTCTGCCCGGGCATTGATGGTCGACAATCCTTTCACGTCGGACAGCTCTTTAGTGAAGAACGGCACCAGCCCCCACCGGGCCAATACCATCTCGCGTTCCCCCGTGTCTTAGCTCTGCCGGATGACGGGCTGAAAGGTTGTCGCGGCGATGTTGTAGTCAGCTTCCGGCAAAGGGAAGTCCGGAACGTTCCGAACGTGGAACGCCTCAGCGATCCGTTGTTTGTCTCCCCTGCGAACGTAGCGACCGCACATGCACGCAGCGTATCAAATACGTTGGTGTTGAGCGTTGGGGCATCCAGGTCCGCAGCAAGAAAACGGACGCGGCGAGCTGGAAGCGAATGGCTCGGGGGCCAAATGCGCCATGTTATTTCGGATATGCCAGGAGAAGACGCGGAGTATCGTTTTTCCTAGTCAGCTATGCAAACAAACTCAACGAATAGTCCGATACTCATCACCGTGTCTGTCAGGAGCTTGAAGGACCATCCCTTCTTCCCGACGGTGGTTCCATGGCCACAACAAGCAGTGATAGTTGGCAGGTGCGCGGACAGCAAATACTCGTTCACATTTGAAACGGGCGCATTGAACGTGGAGCTATCACGTCGCTGTCGTCTGTTGAAGGCCCACGGTTCTACTGTCGTGGAACTCTCTGACGAAGGCCACTTTTTCGGTTGGCAGAATGAACGCTGGCAGGAATCGATGATTAGGAAAGCGATGGATCGAGTTGCCGCCCTATATCCTGAGTGTGAGGTAAAAGACTTGTCTGCCTATGATCCTGAGTTTGCCCGCGTCGTTCTGAAGGTTGCAGCCGATGCCTTTCCTAACCGGCTCTTTATGCCTGAGTTGAAACGTGCAATCAATCCTGAGCCGAGCGACGAAGCCCTCTTTACTGCAATCGACGCTCTAGAGGCTGACAGGTACATCGAAGCGAAGTCTATACGCGGCGGCTACCAGAACAAGATCGCGGCTGTAGCCTACATCCTCGCAACGCGCGAAGGCCGCCGGCTTCTAGAGGAGAAGCCGGAGCCATCACCTATGGGCGGAACGGTTATTCAAAGGCAAATCAATACGTATGGGCCGGTCGGCGCGGTAGGTGACCACTCGCACGGTGCTGTGGCCATACACAATCACGCTTCCACAATTGAGCAGATCGACCTACGGGTGCTCGCTGTTCACCTTGAAGAGTTGCGCGTGGCTTACAAAAAAACGGCTGAGAGCCGTGAGGACGATAGGCAAGTCGCATTAATCGCAAATGCAGCCGAAGCCGCCGAAAAAGGTGATAGGCACGGCGTCGTCGGGTTCCTCTCGAAGGTGAGTAAGCCCGTCCTGAATAAGGCCGTGGACATCGGCACGGACCTCGCTGCCAAGACGATTGCGGACCTGATAAAGGGCAACTGAGTGGATTTGCATTCTCCGGTGTCCACCGGCACATCGCTTCGGCGATGGCGGCGCTTGTATCCGCGTCTGACGTATCGACCGCACATGGCAGGACTCTAACGAACGGCGAAGATGGCACCAGGAAGCTGCAACAAAAATCCGAACACCAAAAGCGGTAGACCGAATCTCGATAAAGTCGGACGGTTAGCGACAACCTGTAGCGCGGGTCCGGTTGTTCCCATATCCGGGCACGGTTTGTTAGTTTGAACGAGAGGGCCGCCATACCCCGCTTCTACAAGTTTGTCATCCAAGCAGATTGCTACCTGCCCATCTCTCGTCTTCACGAGCCGATAGTGAGAGGGTCTAAACGTCAACGAATACGTGAGGGCCAATCCACCGGCAAGGCTCAGGAACAATCCAACTACGTTCAGGATGGCGAAGATACGTGCAGTGCTCATAGCGTTTGGATTCTACTGAGTGCTCATGTGCGTATCAAGTACGCCGGTCAGTGTTGAGCGTTCCGCGCATCCGGGTGCCGCCTCGAATGGCAACCGCACTTTCAAGATCGCAGGCGATTACTGGCCGCCATGCTCGCGGAGACTGGGGTGAGTGAGGCGGAAGTGCGAGTTTGCGAAGAGCTGGCCTACATTCGGCGCGTACATGAGGGATTGCTACGGAACCCCTCATCGTGGCAACAGAACCGCGAGAGTTCTATGACGAACGCTATCGTGCGCCTATGATCGGCGTTGGGATTGGGGACTTGGAGGGTATGGAGACAGCACCAGTGCGTGAGCAATCTGTCGGGGATGCGTATCAGATACGCGAAGACAGCAAGCGTTCCGTGTGAGGTGCTGGCAGTTGCCGTTCGTGCCGCGTGGGTGCGGCTGCCAGCGTGGGTGCAAACGTGGGTGCAGTAAGGGTGCAATAAGGATTGTGACGGGTTGTTTTCCGCTGTCTAAGGCGCGTGTTTGTAGCGTCAAGTTGTTCAAAAGACGTGTAATGCAGGTTTGGGGTGGGTGAGGTCGCTAGTTCGAATCTAGTCGTCCCGACCAATTTTCCAATCAGTTGCGAAAGCGGAGTCAGGACCGTATCGGCTCCCCACACCCGCTACACCGCGACTTCCCTCAGATCCAGCCGCCCATACGCCTGCTTCAACAGCAGCGGCGTCGCAAACGTCGTAATCACCGCCATCAGCACCAGGATCGTGAACAGACCCTTGGTGATAAACCCGTTCGTCAGCGCAATATTCGCGATCACCAGCTCCATCACGCCACGCCCGTTCAGCCCGATGCCCAGCGTCCAGCTCTCTTCCTTCGTGAGCTTCGCGAGCCGCCCACCCACATACCCACCCAGGATCTTTCCCGCAAACGACGCGACCAGCACCGCCGTAATCAGCTTCCAGTCCCGCAAGCTCGACCCATCGAACTCAAGCCCAATCGACGCGAAGAAGATCGGCCCCAGGAACCCCATCGTCACATCCCCCGCCGTCTTCTGAATCTCCTTGAAGTTCTCCGGCCCCACGGCCTGGTGGCTCAGCAGCATCGACCCGAAGAACGCACCCACCACAAAGTCCAGCCCCAGGAACTGCGAGAAGCTCGCGAACGCGATCACGAACACCAGAACGATCGCGAACACGGATTCCCTTCCCTTCAGCGTCGCAATCAGCCGCTCCAGCGCATTCGAAGACCGCAGGAACCGCCGCGGCGAGAGCCTTCGAATCAGCCGCGCCGCAACCATTACAACCGTCATAAACAGCAGCGCCTTGCACAGCGCCAGCCCCATCGCCAGAAAAAACAGCTTCGGCGACCCGCCCTTTCCCTTCACATCCAGAATGATGCCCAGCGCCAACAGTGCCAGCACGTCATTCGCAATCGCAGCCGAGATGATCTTCTGCCCAATCTCCGTCCGCAGCTTCCCCAGGTCCATCAGGATCCGTATGCTTACCGGCAGCGCCGTAATCGCCACGCACAACCCGATAAACACCGTCCGCGTGGCATCCATCCCGAATCCAAGCCCCACCGCAGCGCCCGCAATCAGCGGGATCACGAACGCCGCCGCGCTCACCCAGGCCCCGCGCCCCCGGAACGACTCCCACAACGAGTCCATGTCCATCTCGGTCCCCGCCAGAAACACGAGCAGCAGAACACCGATGTCGGAGATCGCCTTGATCTCCGGACTGAACTTCACATACCCAAGCACCGAAGGACCCAGCAGGATCCCCGCCACAATCTCTCCCAGCATCGCAGGCTGCCGAAAGCGCCCGGCAATCTCACCGAGTACGCGCGAAGCCACCAGCAGCAACAGCAATGCCTGGATCAGCGGCAACTATCCTCCCTGAGCCCCCTCTCCAGTCTACCCAACCAGCTCCGAATCACCAGACCTTACAAACCTTCTCCTTCACCATGGGCTGCTGCTTCTTACACGCAAACGCCCTCCCGAACTCCGGAAGATTCGTCACCACACCATTGATCCGCGCAAACCCCGGAGAGTGCGGATTGGTCAGCGCATTCACCCGAAGGTTCTCCGGCCGCTCGTTCTCACACGCCCACTGGGCCATCCCCACAAAGAACCTCTGGTCCGGCGTGAACCCGTCCTTCGCCTCCAGCGTCATCCCCTCGGTCTGCTTCTTCCACGCCATGTACGCCAGCAGCGTCCCGCCCACATCCGCCACATCTTCGCCGCTGGTCAGCTTCGAGTTGATGTGGATATCGTCCACAATCACGTACCCGGCATACTGGTCGCGAATGCAGTTGATCCTCTCCTCGAACCCCTTCGCATCGTCGGGAGTCCACCAGTCGCGCAGATTCCCCTTCGCATCGAACTGCCTTCCCTGGTCGTCGAACGCATGCGTCAGCTCGTGCCCGATCGTCGCGCCCGTGTTGCCATAGTTCGGCGCATCGTCTTCCTTGATGTCGTACAGCGGAGGCTGCAGCACGCCCGCGGGAAAGTTGATGTCGTTCATCTGCGGATTGAAGTACGCATTCACCGTCGGCGGCGTCATCCCCCATTCGTTCAGGTCCACCGGCTTGCCCAGCTTGTGCCACTCGCGCGCGTCCTCGAACTGCGCCGCCCGCATCACGTTGCCCATGTAGTCATCCGGCTTCACCGTCAGCGACGTGTAGTCCCGCCACTTGTCTGGATACCCGATCTTGTTACGTATCGCATGCAGCTTTCGCAGAGCCTCCTGCTTCGTCGCGGGACTCATCCACTCCAGCGCCTCGATCTCCTGGCCCATCGCGGACTCCACCTGCTCCGTCATCCTCTGCGTCCGCGCCTTCATATCGGCCGAAAACGTCCGCCGCACAAACTCCTGCCCCAGCGCCTCGCCCAGCGACCGGTCCACCTCCCGCGTGCACTGCTTCCATCGCGGAGGCATCGCCGGAACTCCCCGCAGCGTCGTCGAATAGAAATCGAACTGCGCCTGCCGGAACGGCGCCGAAAGCCCCACCGCCTCCGCCGTCGCCACATGGAAGCGCAGATAGGCGCGCAGCACATCCAGCGGCTCCGTCGTCAGCTCCGCATCCACCGCCTTCATGAACTCCGGCTGCGACACGTTCAGCGACCCGAACTCCCCCGCGCCCTGCGTCCTGAAGTACACCGGCCAGTCCATCGCCGGCGCCAGCTCCTTCAACTCCGCCAGCGTCATCTTGTGATACGTCTTGTGCGGATCCCGCCGCTCCACCCGCGTCAACGACGCCTTCGCCAGCGCCGTCTCCACCTTCAGCACCGCGTCCGCATCCACCTTCGCGTGCGCCTCCGGCTCTCCCGTCATCGCCAGCAGCTTCGCGATATACGCGCGGTACTTCCCGCGAATCTCCTCGCTCTTCGCATCCGTCTTCAGGTAGTAGTCGCGATCCGGAAGCCCCAGCCCGCCCGCGCCAAGCTCCACAATCACCGTGCTCGAATCCACCGCATCCTGCCCCGTACCCGAGTTGAACAGGTACGTCCCGGGCAGGTCGTGGTGCAGCCCCGCCACGGCCGCAATCAACGCCGGCCGCGTCGTCAGCCCATCGATGCGCGCCAGCCCCGGCTTCAGCGGCGCCATCCCCAGCCGGTCGATCGCCTCCAGGTTCATGCACGCCGCAAAGTAGTCGCCCACCTTCTGCTGCACCGGCGTCCTGCCCTTTG
>JALYIA010000055.1 GCA_030776065.1 Acidobacteriota bacterium | reverse complement strand
GGAGGGCGGTGGTGGGTTCGGGTTTGGCTGTGGCGGGCTGGGGTTGGAGGAGGGCTATGAGGTCCTGGTCGTAGATGGTTTTTTTGCGGTCGGCTAGGGCGGTGAATCGGGTGTAGACGGTGGCGAGCTCTTCGCGGGTGAGGGGGTGGCCGAGTTCGGCGAAGCGCTGCTCGAGGGCTCGGCGGCCCGAGTGTTTGCCGAGGACGAGGGAGTTGTGGGGGACGCCGACTGACTCGGGAGTCATGATCTCGTAGGTGAGGGGGTTGGCCATGACGCCGTGCTGGTGGATGCCGGCGGCGTGGGCGAAGGCGTTGGCTCCGACGATGGCCTTGTTGGGCGCGGCGCCGAAGGAGATGCAGCCGGCGAGCATCTGGCTGGTGGGGTAGAGGAGCTTCATGTTGATGTTGTGGGTGAAGGGGAGCTTGGCGTCGGAGTGGCGGACGGTGAGGATGGCGGCGATCTCTTCGAGGGCGGCGTTGCCGGCGCGCTCGCCGATGCCGTTGATGGCGCACTCTACCTGGCGGACGCCGGCCTGCACGGCGGCGAGTGAGTTTGCGACGGCGAGGCCGAGGTCGTCGTGGCAGTGGGCGGAGAGGATGATGCCGTCGCGGTCGATGGCGGGGATGCGCTGGCGCACCATGCGGAACATGGCGGCGTACTCTTCCGGGATGCAGTAGCCGACGGTGTCGGGGAGGTTGAGGGTGGTGGCTCCGGCTTGGATGGCGACCTCGCAGACCTTGACGAGGAAGTCGGGGTCGGTGCGGGTGGCGTCTTCTGGGGAGAACTCGATATTGGGGCAATAGGTGCGGGCGAGGGCGACCATGGCGGCGATCTGGTCGAGGGCTTCGGCGCGGGTGATCTTGAGCTTGGCGGCGAGGTGGAGGTCTGAGGTGGAGAGGAAGGTGTGGATGCGGCCGCGGTGGGCGGGCTCGATCGAGCGGGCGGCGGCCTCGATGTCCTCGCGTTTGGCGCGGGCGAGGGAGGCGATGACGGGGCCGGTGGCGGTGCCGACTTCGCGGGCGATGGTGCGGATGGACTGCGCGTCGCCTTCGGAGGCGATGGCAAAGCCGGCTTCGAGGATGTCGACCCCGAGGGCGGCGAGCTGGTGGGCCATGCGGAGCTTTTCAGCGTGGTGCATGGTGCAGCCGGGGGACTGCTCGCCGTCGCGGAGGGTGGTGTCGAAGAGGAAGACGCGCTGGTCGGCGGGGGATGGGGCGGCTTGGGGCGTGCTCATGTGGGGCGTGCCTCTGGTTCTGCGGTGACGGGTTAACGATAATGCAGACTTATGGGGGTGGGTGGGATTATTATGTTTTCTAATTGCGGTATTCGAGGGTGCAGCGGAGGTGATTCGCTGTGGCAGCGGTACGGGCCGATTGGGTTTGTGAATGACCGACGTAAGGCGACGGCAATAGCAGAGTGCCTGCGGGGATGACCAGGAAGAGGCAAGAGCGAGAGCTTTCCTTCGGGAAGGACACGGCAACGAACAGCGCCGGCGGAGCGGCACGCACTAGTTAGAGCTATGGATCTGTTTCAGTTGGAGACGTTTCTGGCGGTGGCGGAGGAGCGGAGCTTCTCGCGTGCGGCGGCGCGGCTGCACCGGACGCAGCCGGCGGTGAGCCAGGCGATTGCGAAGCTGGAGGCGGAGCTGGGGGAGACGCTGCTGGAGCGCTCGTCGCGGGATGGCACGCTGACGGATGCGGGCGAGGTGCTGCGGGAGTATGCGCAGAAGCTGCTGAATCTGCGGACGGAGGCGAGCGGTGCGCTGCAGGAGCTGCGCGAGCTGCACCGGGGACGGCTGAGTGTGGCGGCGAACGAGTACACGTGTCTGTACCTGTTGCCGCTGCTGGACGAGTTTCGGCGCAAGAATCCGCGGATCAAGGTGGCGGTGCAGCGTGCGCTGGCGAGCCGCATTTCGGATGAGGTGCTGATGCATTCCGTGGAGATGGGGGTGCTGAGCTTTCGGCCGGATGATGCGCAGGTGCGGTCTGTGGTGGTGTATCGGGATGAGCTGGCGTTTGTGGTGAACCCGCGGAGCGCGCTGGCTGCGACGGGCGAGGTGTCGATCCGGGATCTGGGGCGGGAGAACTTTGTGGCGCACAATGTGCCGTCACCGCAGCGGCAGAAGGTGATCGACACGTTCAAGCGGCACAAGACGCCGCTGCGCATGGGCGTGGAGCTGCCGTCGCTCGAGGCGATCAAGCGGTTTGTGCAGATGGGAAACGGGGTGGCGCTGGTTCCGGGGCTGACGGTGCAGCCGGAGCTGAAGAGCGGGGCGCTGGTTCGGGTCAAGGTGCGCGAGCTGCAGCTGGAGCGGCGGCTGCGGCTGGTGTACCGGAGGAATGCGAGCCTGTCGCATGCGGCGGTGGCGTTTTTGAAGGTGGTGGAGACGTTTGCGGCGGCGCATGGGGATCCGTACTGCTTCCAGGCGGAGCGCGGGGGGTAGGGTCGGGCGGCAGGCGGAGGGGAGCGCGCGGGGGAGGAGAATTGTGTGGCCGCGGCTAAACAATTCCGGCGCGGGCCGCGTCTGTTAGCAGTAGATGGAACCGCTGGACGGAGGGTCGTCCGGTACCGACGCACGACGAGAGAGTGGCCTATGAAGACGATGACAGGGAGATGGACCAGGCGCAGGTGCGCTGTGGCGCTGGGTAGCTTTGGATTGGGCGCGGCGTTGCTGCTGAGCGTTCCGGCGCTGGCGCAGGGCGGTCCGGGCGGGGGTGGGCGGATGAATCCGCAGACCCAGGTGGATGCGATGACGGACCAGCTTGGCCTGACGGCGGAGCAGCAGCCCAAGGTGCTGGCGATTCTGCAGGAGTCGCAGAAGAAGATGATGGAGATCCGCAACTCGGGCGGGGACCCGGAGGAGATGCGGCCGAAGATGATGGCGTTGCGCGAGGATCAACAGACCAAGATCAAGGCGGTATTGACCGACGAGCAGAGGGTAAAGTACGACGCGATGATCAAGGCGCAGCAGGAGCGGATGCGCAATGGCGGTGGACCTCCGCCTCCGCCTCCGCAGTAGGTTGCGGGATGTGACGGGGTATTTGCAGGGCCGGGGACAATCTCCCCGGCCCTGTGTGCGTGGGTTGGGTTGGGTGCAGGTACAATTGGGAGATGGATGCGCGCCGCGTGACTGGCGGCGCAGGGTCTCCGAACCCGCGCTTGGCGCGGCCCGGTTAGCATGAAGCTTGCGAGGTTGGACTACAGAATGAAGAAGACGATTGTGCTGGGCGCGCTGCTTATGCTGGCCGCCCCGGGATTCGCGCAGGAGAGCCGCCAGGATGTGAGCTTCAGCGGAACTGGTTTGTTCGCACCGCAGGTAAACGGCAACGGCGCGCAGCTGAATCCGACGGGTTCGCTTGGTCTGCTGGCGAGCTACCGCTACATGCTGACTCCGCACAGCGCGTTGGAGTTGAACTACAGCTTCACGCAGAACCAGCAGGTCTACAAGGTAAGCTTCAACGGGCCCAACGGGCAGCGGATCCACGCGCGCGAGCAGGAGATTTCGGGCGCGTATGTATATGGCCTGACGTTCAAGCGGTTCAATCCGTTTGCCGAGGCGGGAGTGGGCGCGATGATCTTTACGCCGATCCGTGACTTCGGGACCCAGACGCTCGACACCAAGCAGAACACCAACATCGGTGCGCTGGTGGGGGCGGGCGTGGCGTATGAGCTGAGCCCAAGCTGGGACATCCGTGTGGAGTACCGCGGTTTCATCGCCAAGGCTCCGGACTTCGGGATCTCGGACTTCAAGACGAACCGCTACACGCTGCTCTCCATTCCTGCGATTGGCGTGGCGTACCACTTCTAGGTTCGGCCGGCCTGACGAACCTCTGGTGCGGTGCCCCGCCTCCTGATGTTGGAGAGCGGGGCATTGCTGCGTCTGGGGGTGGGAGGCTGCTGGGG
>JALYIA010000054.1 GCA_030776065.1 Acidobacteriota bacterium | reverse complement strand
GGCTGGGCCTGTCGCGGGTGGCTCGGCGGGCTGCGTGGGGGCTGGCGGGCGAAGGGCTGCGAAGGCGGTGACGACGACGGTGAGGAAGGCGAAGGAGACGTAGCGCTCCTCGATGTTGACGGCGGCGTAGACGGTCCACGCAAACAGCGCGAGTGTGGTGGTGGGGAGCCAGAAGGGGTTCGGCGAGCGAAGCTGGCGATGGAGCCCGCGTCTGCGATATGCGGCGGCGGCGAGCAGGAGAGCAAGGAGGGCGAGCGATTCGAGGTGGCTGCGGAGGTAATCCAGCGTGAGCGCGAGGTTGTGCGTGAAGCGGCTGAGTGCGAAGCGCACGTTGAAGCGCGGGCGGACTCCGTCGTTCCAGTACGAGGGATCGAACCAGTCCGGGTTGGTGCCGTAGGGAAGCGCGGCGTAGCTGACGATCTGCGGACTGGTGAGGAGTTCTCGTTGCGGATGTTTGAGGAGGACATCGGAGGCTCCGAACTGCAAGGTCATATAGGGTTGCAGGTGGACGCGGGCAGTGCGGCCCGTGTACCACGCGTAGTTGAGTGCGCCGGAGTCGCCGAAGTCCAGCCGTCCCTTCTGGCGGGAGAGTGCGGATATATACGGCGCGGCGAGCGCGGCAAAGCAGGCGAAGGCGACGAGTGCGGCGGCGATGCTGTGGCCGGGCCGCCGGTTCCAGCGCCAGCTGAAGCCGAGCAGAGTGGCGACGCAGGCGACTGCGAACGCCAGCGCGAAGCTCTTGGTGAGAAAGGCGCAGCCGAGCGCCGCTCCCATGGCGGCGGCGTGCGCGGTGTGCCCGGTAGCCAGGAAGCGCAGCAGCTCCGCGAGTGCGGCGATTAGCAGGACGGCGAGCAGCAGGTCCGGCCGGACGACGCCGGGTGCGAGCTCGCGGTGGACGGCAAGCAGCAGAAGCGCGACCGCGATGGTCTGGAGCGCGATGCGGTCGAACAGAAAGCCGGTCGAGCCGGCGGCGGGTTCGAGCTTGGTGCGCAGCAGGGCGAGGCTGCGGGTGAAGAGCAGGACGGCGCCCATGCCGAGCAGCGCGATGCCGCAGTTCAGCAGGAGGTAGACCCGAGCTTCGTTCCGAACCGAGGCATGGGCGAGGCCCCGGCCCAGGGCGAGCAGCGCGGGGTACATGGGGTTCCAGTACCCGTTGACGGCGCAGGCCCAGCGATGGGCTCGCAGGCAGTCGGCGATGTCCATGAAGGCGATGCCGTCGGCGTCGGCTTCAAACGGCGCGGAGCGTGCGAGGGCGATGGTGGAGACGATGGCGAGGGCGCAGACGAGCGGAAGCAGCCGGCGCAGCAAGGAGGAGGGTGCAAGCTCCGTGCGGGCGGATGCGTCGTCGACGATCACCGGTTGATTATCGCAGGACGGCCGACGGGAAGCGGCGGCGAGGGGGCCGGGCGGTATATATCCCACCCAGTGAGGCGACTTTTTGTTGCAATTGCTGGCAGACGGGTTCGCGAATAGGCAAGCTAAGCAGTTGGCTAACGCGGGAGCGTTTCGCGCCGTTCGGCAGGGCGGGCGTGGTTGGTGGCGGGTGTATTGTGGGGGTGCTCTCCCCTTGCTCAACTCTTTGTTTTGGAGTGTACGATGGCTCGTCTCCGTTGGGTCCTGGGTTGCCTGCTCGGTTGTGTGGTGATGTTGGGCGGCGGTGGGTGTCCTTTGTTTGCCGCGGATACTGTGGTGTTTCTGCGGATTGCGCCGACGCAGTCGACGCTGTATGTCGCGCATGCGGATGGGTCCGGAGAGCGGGCGCTGACCGGGCCGAAGGCGCTGGACTACAACCCGGCGTGGTCGCCGAAGGGGGACTGGATCGCCTTTACGTCGGAGCGGGCGGGCTCGGCGGATCTGTTTCGGGTGCATCCGGATGGGACGGGGCTGGAGCGGCTGACGGATGATCCGGCATATGAGGACCAGGCGGCGTGGTCTCCCGATGAAAAGCGGATTGTGTTTGTGTCCACGCGCGGGGCGGGGCGGGCGAACCTGTGGGTGCTGGATGTGGCGACCCGTAAGGCGATGGCGCTGACGTCCGGGGCGGGCGGGGACTTTCGTCCGGCGTGGTCTCCGGATGGGCAGTGGATCGCGTTTTCGTCGGACCGAGGAAGCGAGCTGCCGCCGGCGAAGGGGCGCTGGGAGCGGCTGCAACTGGCGGATCTTTACGTGATGCGGCCGGATGGGAGCGGGCTGCGGCGGGTGTCGGATCATGGGGACTTCTGCGGGAGTCCGAAGTGGACTGTGGACAGCAGGAGCGTGGTCGCGTACTGCATGAAGGCGCAGGATACGTGGGAGCTCCGGACGGGGAACATGCCGGAGGTGGCTGAGAATCAGCTGTTTCGCATCGATGTGGCGAGCGGGACGCGGACCGCGGTGACGAGCGGTACCGGGGTGAAGATAGGCCCGGCGGTGCTGGCTTCGGGACGTGTGGCGCTGATGCGGTGTGAGCCGCAGAAGGTGACGATTGTGTACGGGGATGGCACGGCGGGGCCGAACGGCAAGGACGTGTCGCGGCGGCCCGCCTCGTGGTCGCCCGACGGGGCGGAGGTGGTGTACGCCCGCGAGAGCACGACGCGACCGACGGAGCCGGTGAAGCTTTGGAGCCGCAATCCGAAGTTCAGCCTGCAGGCGACGGCGTTTCTTCCGGCGTACGACCCGACGGGGGAATGGCTGGCGGTGACGAAGACGGGCGCGGATGGGACGAGCCTGTATGTGATGCGGGGGGGCAAACCGGCGAAGGCGATCCTGGTGCGGAAGGACCTGATCCTGGGGCCGTCGTGGTCGCCCGACGGAAGGCAGCTTGCGGTGGGTGTAGGTGGGTTCACGTCGTTTCTGGACTTCGCGATGGGCGGGAGGAAGCCGGCGGACCCGGTGAATGGCGGGGCGCAGGTAGCGATTGTGAATGCGGACGGCACGGGCTTCCATGTGGTGACGACGGGCACGAACAACAATGCGTTTGCGTCATTCGGGCCGGATGGGAGGCAGATTGTGTACCGGACGGCCGGGCCGGAGGAGGAGGGGCTGCGGGTGATGACCCTGGCGGACGGTACTGTGAGGACGCTGACGAGTGCGTACGACAACTTTCCGGTGTGGTCGCCGAAGGGAGATAGGATCGCGTTTATCCGGCGGACGGAGGGGTCGTTCCAGGCGATGACGATTCATCCGGACGGCACGGGGTTGAAGCAGTTGACGCATACCAAGGGGAACGAGGCGCACCTGGCGTGGTCTCCCGATGGCGAACGGCTTCTGGTGACAAGCTCGCGGATGGGGTTCAAGGACGAGAGCTTGTATACGGGGTCGCCGCAGCCCTATGGCGAGATCTTTGCGATGCGGGCGGATGGGAGCGAGGTGGAGCAGCTTACGGACGACCAGTGGGAGGAGGGTGGGCCGGCGTGGCAGCCGGGGCAGGGTGGGGTGGCGGCTCGGACGATTGTGGGAGAGAGGTAGTGCTGGGGACGGCAGGGTTGCGGGGCCTTTGAGGCAGGGCGGGCGTTGGGACGAGGAAAACCCCACATCTCAGACGGCGAGATGTGGGGCTTGAGGGGGATTGCCACTGCATTTGCGGCGGGGTTAGATCTCCTTGACGCCGTCGACGAAGGCTTTGAGCTTGCGCGAGCGGGATGGGTGACGCAGCTTGCGCAGCGCCTTGGCTTCGATCTGGCGGATGCGTTCGCGAGTGACCTGGAACGACTGGCCGACCTCTTCGAGGGTGTGCTCGGAGCCGTCTTCGAGGCCGAAGCGCATCTTGATGACGCGCTCTTCGCGCGGGGTCAGGGTGCGAAGGACCTGCGAGGTGTACTCCTTCAGGTTGACGCTGATGACGGCGTCAGCCGGGGAGACGGCCATGCGGTCTTCGATGAAGTCTCCGAGGTGCGAGTCTTCTTCTTCGCCGATCGGCGTTTCGAGCGAGATGGGCTCCTGGGCGATCTTGAGGACCTTGCGGACCTTGGCGACCGGGATATCCATGCGCCGCGCGATCTCTTCCGAGGAGGCTTCACGGCCTAGCTCCTGCACAAGCTGACGGCTGGTGCGGATGAGCTTGTTGATGGTTTCGATCATGTGCACGGGGATGCGGATGGTTCGTGCCTGATCGGCGATGGCGCGGGTGATGGCCTGGCGGATCCACCAGGTGGCGTAGGTGGAGAACTTGTAACCGCGGCGGTATTCGAACTTGTCGACGGCCTTCATGAGGCCGATGTTGCCCTCCTGGATGAGGTCGAGGAACTGGAGGCCGCGGTTGGTGTACTTTTTGGCGATGGAGACGACGAGGCGGAGGTTGGCTTCGATGAGCTCGCGCTTGGCGCGTTCGGCGTCCATGTCGCCCTGGATCATCTCTCGCTGGGTGCGCTTGAGATCGACCAGGGAGATGCCGGCGTCCTGCTCGACGCGTTCGAGGTCGATGCGGCAGTTCTTCTGCTGGCGACGGTACTCCTTGCGGAGCTCTTCGGATTTGGAGGCGTCGAACTTGACGTCGAGCGATTTGATCTGGCGCTCAAGTGTACGCATGGCGTCGACGGTCTTGTTGACGCGGTCGAGCAGGCGCTTCTTTTCGGCGTTGGTGTATTTGAGCTCGCGGACGATGCGGTTGATGAAGACGTGCTCGCGCCCGATGAGCCAGCGGGTCTTGCGCTGGAACTTCATCTTGGCCTTGGCGTCTTTCGTGTCTTTGGCGTCGGGATTCTCGAGCTTTTCTTCGAGGACCTGGATCTTCTTCTGGTGCTTGACGATGACGTCGATGCGGCCGACGGTGGCGCGGACGCGGGCCTGGAGGATCTCTTCGGTGAGCTCTTCTTCGTCGAAGGTGACGACTTCCTTGATGTTGCGGACGCCGCGGCGGAGGTCTTCGCCGAGGCCAACGATCTCGCGGATGACGATGGGGGAGCGGGAGATGGCCTTCATGACGCGGATCTGGCCGCGCTCGATGCGCTTGGCGATTTCGACTTCGCCCTCGCGGGTGAGCAGGGGTACGGTGCCCATCTCGCGGAGGTACATGCGGACGGGGTCGTTGGTTTTTTCGAGGGTGCCGGGGGAGAGGTCGAGTTCGACGTCTTCGGACTCTTCGCCTGCTTCGGGCTCGTACTTGTCGCGGCCGGAGCGTTCTTCGCCGGAGAGCACGTCGATGCCCTGGGTGTTGATGGTGGTCATCAGGTCATCGAGCTCGTCGGGCGAGGTGATGTCTCCGGGGAGGAGGTCGTTGACTTCACCGTAGGTGAGGTAACCCTTTTCCTTGCCGGTGTCGATGAGCTTCTCGATGTCGTCTTCGTACTTGTCGATTTCTTCAGCCACGGGTGTGCGCGCTCCTGCGGGGGTGATTGGGTGGTCGCCGGACGACAGGCGGACCGGTCCTGGGGTTGTTTCGAGATCGGCAGGGATAGGTTGCGGTGTCGACCGCGGTGGCAAGCCCGGAAACCTCCCAAGAGGTAAGGGCATTCAAAGGCGCACGTCCCCAGCGGATACTAGGATACCACGTCTTTTTAGACGTCTTGGCGTGGGAAAAGGACTCAGGAATTGGGGCTTGGGCGGGCGGGGGCGTTCGAGGAGAAGCAGGTCCTTCGCGGGGTTCAGGATGACAATGGTGGTGGGGTGAGGGCTGGCTGCCTGGCAGATCAACGCGGGATCAAGAGCGGCACGAACACGCTGCATGGGTCGGCGTTCGAGTACTTCCGGAACACGGTGCTGGATGCGACGACTGAGTGAAAGGGTTGGTGACGTTGCGGGCTACTGGCTTTCGAGCTTGGGTTTGGAGCGGCTGAGGCGGGCGAGCAGGCTGCGCGGGCGGATGGCGGGCGGGAGTTCGGCCATGCTGGCGAGGAAGGCGGGGAAGGTGTCCCGGGAGATGCGGAGGGAGTTGGGGAGGACGTAGATGTTCATGATGACTTCGGAGAGGACGAGGGAGGCGGCGGCTCCGTAGAGGCCGTAGAGGCGGGCGAGGATGTAGGTGAACAGGACGGTGAGGCCGGTGCCCGCGACGTACCAGGCGGCGAGGCTCTGGTGCTGGTTGATGGCGGTGGCGAGGGTGGAGCTGGTGGACCAGAGGGCGTAGAGGACGACGACGAAGAGCAGGATGGCGAGCAGGGAGCGGGAGGGCGGGACGTGGCCTCCGGTCCAGTGGGTGAGAAACCAAGGGCCGAAGCCGAGCATGGCGAGGACGACGACGAAGGCGAGGATGAGGGCCATCTGGCAGGCGCGGCGGTGGAGGGTGCGGAGGAGGGCTTCGTCCTTTGCGCCGTAGGCGAGGGAGAGCTCGGGCCAGAAGGTGTTGTTGACCATCTGGACCATCTGGAGGGCGACGCGGGAGACGGTGCGGGCGGAGGCGAAGACGGCGAGCGCCTCCGGCCCGAGGGCGTAGTGGACGGCCATCTGGGTGCCCTGGAGGTTGAAGGCGTTGCCGATGGGGAATCCCATGAAGGCGAAGGCGGGTCCGGTGAGGCGGCGGATCTCGGTGGCGCGGGCGTGATGCCAGCCGAAGCGAATCCAGGGGATATCGTGGCGTACGAGGCTGGCAAAGAAGAGGGTTCCGACGGCGTTTGCGGCGGCATAGACCATGGCTGTGGTGCGTGGTCCGTAGCCGAGCGCCACGGGAGCGATCATGGCTCCGAAGGCAAGCAGGGAGAGGATGCTCTTGATGAAGGAGCCGTAGGGGTAGCGGGCGACGCAGGTGTAGGCGGCGCCGATGAGCTGCTCGAACTGGCCGAGCAGGACGGAGATGCCGAGGTAGAAGATGATCCACTTGACGTCGGCGGGGGCAATGGCGTGGATGTCGAGCAGGCTGGCTGCGGGAAGGAGGTAGAGCACGGGGACGAGGAGCAGGCCGAGCAGGGAGCAGATGGCGGCGATGAGCCACCAGCAGCTCTGGAAGACGCAGAGTGCGGCATCGCGGTTGCCGGCGGAGGCGAGCATGGTCATCTCGTTCGAGGCGACGTTGCCGAAGCCGACGCTGGAGAAGGCGAGGTAGGCGGGGATGCCGGACAGGATGATCCAGTCGCCGTAGACGGGGGTCGCCCAGAAGTGGAAGAAGACGGGGACCTGGATGAGCTGGATGACGGTGTTGGCGAGCTTGGCGATCCAGTTGGAGGCGAAGCCGAGCAGGAGGCGTCGCTTAGTGCTCTTATCGATGGCCGTACCCTCCGTACTGTTTTGCCTGGTCCCAGCCGGTGTGCGTGCGGCACTGAGGGCGCGAGTGGGGGCTCGCGGAGATGCCGGGTGTGAGCCGATGGAGGCTCGCCAAGATGCTTTCGATTTTAGCAACCCGGCGGGCGGGCGAAGGTTCCGCGGGGCGGCGAAGTTTGCCTGTCGGGGGCGGGGGTATCCGCGTTCGAGAAATCATCGCGTGCGTAAGGTGCGGTCGATCTCGATCTTTTCGGCGAGCAAGCGGTCGACCATGGGGGCGTCGCCGCGG